>JBJOQW010000060.1:0-86440 GCA_046049665.1 Pseudomonadota bacterium
AATGTGGCTGATCTGTTGGCAGCAACACGGGTTGTTGCGACACCGGGCGATGATGTTCTGACGGGCACGTCTGGGCCGGATACCCTGACGGGTGGTCTGGGCAACGATACGCTGCGCGGCCTGGCTGATGGCGATACCTATATCTACACGCGCGGTGACGGCGTTGATGTGATCGAGGATACCGGCACCGCCACGACCATCAGCTTGCGCGGCTATGCGCCGGGTGAAGTGCGGCTGCATCTTGATCCGGCCTCGAACCGGTTGGTATTGCAACTGATTGATGGGGGCGAGATCACGACGTCGGGCCTGTCATCGACAGGCGAAATCCGGTTTGAAAACGGGACAGTGTGGCTGAACAGTGCCTTGCAGGGCTTGATTCAGTCAACGCGGGCACAAACAAACGCGGTGATCGAGGGGGTTTCCTTCTCTGCGGAAACCATCACGGGTGGCTTTGGCAATGATCTGATCGACGGTGGCTCGGGGGCTGAAACCTATGTCTTCCGGGCGGGTGCGGGGCTAGACCGGCTGGTTGATACGGGGTCCACCGCGAATATTGTACGTTTGCAGGGGTTCAATGTGGCGGATGCCACGATCCTGCGCAATCCCGCGGACCCTGCGGCGCTGACGCTGTTGTTTGCGGCCACGGGTGACCGGCTTGAGATTGGCAATGCGTTGACGCGCTCTGCGTCCAACGGCAGTGCGCTTTACGCAAGCTTTGTCTTTGATGACCAGACGCTCAGCATGGCCAGCCTTGTGCAGCGCACAAGTGGTGCAACCGCAGGTGATGACCGTGTGGTCGGGTCTGACCTTAATGACGTGCTGGCCGGTGGTACAGGCAATGACTTGATCATTGCAGGCTTTGGTACAGATCGTGTGGTTTTCGCGCGTGGCGATGGCCAGGACGAGGTGCGCACCTCTGACGCTTTTGGAACCTACGATACGCTGGAAATTCAGGGTTACGCCCTGTCTGATCTGATTGTGGCGCGGCATCCGTGGGATCCGAATGGCATTGTCTTGCGGTTTGCAGGCACGACCGACAGTATTGCGTGGCGCGCCGTGACCGGATTGGGTGAAATTTCGCTGGCGCAAGTGGTGTTGGCGGACAGTGCCACAACGCTGACGCTGGAGGATGTGCTGGCGTTGATACCAGCAGGTCCGGGGGCCACGGGCACAGCGGGTGATGATGTACTGACCGGTACGGATTATGATGACAGCATCGAAGGCTTTGCCGGCGATGATGTGATCGACACCGGTGTCGGCGCCGACCGCATCTATTTTTCCAAGGGCGACGGGCAGGATGTGGTCTTTGGCAAGGCGGCTGCCGAACTGATCATCGATTCTTATGAACCCGTTTCGCAAGATGGCACCTACGCGCTGACATTGCGCGATGTCACCCCGGATGATGTGCTGATCGAGGTCTTGTCGGGTGATCCCATGTTTGGCGGGCCGGCCACATGGCGGCTGTCGATCCTTTCCACGGGCGACAGTTTGTTGATCCAGAACCCGCAGGATGTGCTGACAGAAATCGTATTTGCGGATGGCACGATCTGGCAGCGATCACAGATAAATGCGGCGGCGTTCAGCCGCGCGCCTGATCTTCCGACCCGCGATCTCGTGCAGATCACAAATGATGCCGCCCCCATTCAGATGGCCGCTGGCGATCAATACTTCAGAACAACCGACTTCACCCTTCAGCACAACTTTGTTTTCAGTTCGACCAGCGGCCACGATGTCATCTATGGCGTCAGAACGCCGGAGTTTTATGCCACCGATACGCTGACCTTTACCGGCATCGCATCGACCGATCTGCAAGTGCGTTTCCTTGGCAATGAATACGACGGGCGGTTCCTGCTGACCTTTGGCAGTCTGCAATCCAGCCTGACCATTGTCCTGCAGCCTGCCGATTTCGGTCTTGACGTGAACTGGGCCGCATCACCCTTTGCATCGCTGCAATTTGCCGACGGGGTGACGCTGACCTGGGAAAGCGTCGTCGCCATGGCTGATGCCTTGGCGCTGAACGATCCTGCAATGGCGTTGGGGACCATCGCCTATGACCGCAACACCGATAGCGGCGTGCGGTATCTGGCGGTTAATGACCTGGAACCATGGAATGACTTGCGCAGTATTGCCCTGACTGGGGTTGATGCAACAGACCTGACCTATGCCCGCCGTGGGCGCGATCTGATCGTTTCCATCGCGGCTGACGCTTTGGGCAATGGCGCCGGGCAGATTGTGGTGCTGAACGCAGGGGGTATGTCCGGGCTGGATATCCGGATTGATGGTCTGACGGTTGCGACACTGGCCGATATCATGGTGGGCCCTGCGATCACCGGAATCACGGCGGGCGATGATACCATTGATGGTTTTGCTTATGCCGGCCAAACAACTGCGACCGTTGCAGGCGGGTTGGGCGATGATCTGATCCTTGCGGGAGATATGTATCAGGCCGTGGTCCAATACAGCCGTGGTGATGGAGATGATATCATCACGCAGGCCGGTGGGCTTGGTGCGCTGCAATTCATGGATGTGCAACTGGACGACGTGACGGTTGACGTGCAGGGGCAGGACATTTTGCTTGTCTTTGCGCCATCAGCGCCCGGTGGCACTGATGGCGGCAGCATCCGGCTGCTGGGTATTCTGGACGGTGGCTGGATAAGCTTCTCTGGCCAGATCATCTTTGCCGGTGGTGAAATCTGGACGGCGTCAGATCTTGCCGCCTTCGTTGATGGCAGCACAGCGACGCCGGGCGATGATGTGGTCATCAGCGCGACGCAGGCACAGGTATACGAACAAGGTCTTGGCAACGATTTCATCCGGACCCAGGATTTTAACGACCAGTATGTTTACCGCAATGGCGATGGCCATGATGTGATCGAGGAATCCGGCGATAACCCGGATACTTATGTGCCGCCTGAAATCGTTGATGACCCCTATGTGCTGGTGCCAGGGCGCGATACGCTGGAAATGCCTGATCTGCTGGCTTCTGATGTGGTGTTTGGGCGTCTGGGTGATGATCTTGTCATCACGGTGCTGCCGGATGCGCTGCGCGGGATTACTGCGGGGTCAATCACGCTGGTCAATGCGTTCCTGACAACCGAAGCCGACAGCCGGATCATCGAAGACGTCACCTTTGCCGATGGCAGCATGCTGTCGCTGCGCGATGCGATGGCAACGATTATCGCTGATGCAGCGACTTCTGGTGCGGATGTGGTTTTGGGGTCATCGCTGGCGGATTTGCTGCACGGTGGGGCAGGCAATGACCTGCTGGATGGGCGGCTTGGCAATGATACTTACATTTATGCACGCGGCGATAGGCATGATGAACTGGCACCTCTGGCACCGTCAGAGCTTTATGGCGGCGTTGCGACTCCGCTGAATACCCTGACTTTGACCGGTATTGCAGCGGCGCAGGTTTCGGCACGGCTGGAACCCAACGGGATTTTGCTGCTGATTGCAGAAACATCGCCGGGTGCAGGGGATGGCGGGTCTGTGCTGATCCGTAGTGCGAATTATGCCGAAAGCCTGAATGATCTTGCCGTGAACCGGGTGGATTTCGCGGATGGCACGAACTGGACTGTGACCCAGCTTTACAGCCTTGCCCTTGCGGGGCTGGCGGGTGACGGGGATGACAGTCTGCTGGGCAGCACGCGCGATGATACGCTGGCGGGCGAAGCGGGCAATGACCTGCTCTTTGGCGGGTCTGGCAATGATACTTATTTTTATGCGCGCGGTGATGGCATTGACCGCATTTATGAAACCACCTTCAGCGGCCAATCCAATACCCTGCGCCTGACCGGCATCCTTGCGTCCGATGTGACCCTGCGCCCCGGTGCGGGAACGGACCTGCAAGTGCTGATCGCACCAAGTGCTGCAACTGTGGCAGATGGCGGCCGGATCGTTGTGTCCGAAGGGCTGGCCACCGGAACCCGTGGCATTCAGCAAATTGTCTTTGATGATGGCACGACATGGGCGCGCAGCGCTTTTGGCGGGCTGATCGCGGCGTCGATCCGGACCGGTGGAAATGACCGGATTACCGGCACTGCGTCGGCCGATACACTGGACGGTGGCGCTGGCAATGATGTGCTGCTGGGCGATCAGGGCGGTGATACCTACATCTTCCGTCGTGGTGACGGGATCGACCAGATCCGCGATACCAGCGGTGAGGATGTGCTGCGCATTTTCGGCTATACGGCGGCCGATGTCGAATTCAGCCGCAATGGTGCCACGGGCGCTGATCTGATCATCCGCTTTGCCGATGATACTGACGGGATCGTGGTGCTGGATGCGTTGGCGTCTGGGTCGAATGCGATTGAACGGATCGAGTTTGCCGATACCTCTGAAGTTGTGTTGCGTGCCGAAGTGACTGCGGCCCTTGCGGCGGCGCAGACGACCATCGGGAACGATGTCATCATCGGGACAAACGGCGATGATGATCTGCGTGGTGGGCTTGGCAATGACCTGATGTCGGGCGGACCTGCCAGCGACACCTATCGCTTTGTCACCGGTGACGGCGATGACCGGATTTCTGACCTTGGCGCAAGTGGCACTGACCGGCTGGTGCTGGACGTGAATGCGGCCGATCTGGTTTATGCGTTGCGGTTGGGGCCAGATGGCCTTGATCTGGTGCTGCGCCTGCCCGGTGAACGGGACCGGATCATTCTGGAAAACACGTTGGGCACCGCCCAGCAGGGCATCGAAGAAATTGCCTTTGCCGATGGCACGGTCTGGAACCGTGATGCCATGCGCGCGGCCACGCTGGTGGATGCGCAGACGGCAGGGGATGACAATCTATGGGGCTATGCCGGGGCCGATACCATTGCCATGGGTGCGGGCGATGATGTGGCATATGGTATGGCGGGTGGCGATACCTATGTCGTGCGGCGCGGCGACGGGGCAGACCGGATTGTGGAAGTTGTGGATGCAGCGTCAATCGACGTGGTTGATTTCCGCGATTACGTTTCCAGCGAAGTGTCAGTGACGCAATTGTTCAAGGGATCGACGAGTGTCGAGTTCCGCTTCCTCAGTTCCGGCGGTACGCTGATCGTTGAAAATGCACTGGCCAGCGATGGTGGTGGGATCGAAAGCTACCAGTTCAGCGATGGTGTGGTCTGGACGGCGGCCAATATCGTGACACGGCTTGCCAACACGGCACCCGAGGCCGTGGCAGATGGCTATTTCTCGGTTGTCAGCGGTCAGTCGCTGACGCTGACAGCCGCGCAACTGCTGCGCAATGACTTTGACCCGGATAATGACGCGTTGCAGCTGGTCTGGGTTGACGGTGGCGAAAATGGCTTTGCGGAAATTGATGCGCAGGGGCGTGTGGTTTTCGTGCCTGCAGTGGGCTTCAGTGGGCCCGCGCAGTTTACCTATACCATATCTGACGGGCGCGGCGGTTTTGCCACCGGCGTGGTTGATCTGCGTGTGCGGCCATTGGCCGAAGCGCGCGATGATGCGGGCTTCAGTGTGGCCGAAGATGGCACCTTGCAGATCAGCGGCGCACAGCTGTTGGCCAATGATGCCGATGGTGACCGCATGGTCATCGGTCAGGTGCGCGATGCCCTTGGCGGCAGCGTGAATCTGTCCAGTTCAGGCAATATCACCTTTGTGGCGGCGCCCAATTTCAATGGCACGGCACAGTTTACCTATGTGGCCAACACGCCCGAAGGGGGCATCGGCACGGGCATCGTGCGCATTGCCGTAACAGCGGTGAATGATGCGCCAACGGCCGTGACCGATACAGTTGCTGCCTTTGATGAAAACACCAGTCTGGTGATTTCCGCAGACAGCCTGATTGCCAATGACAGTGATATCGACGGCAATGCCGTCACGCTTGTCGGGGTTTCGGGTACGGCTGACATCAGCGTTGTGCTGGCGGCTGATGGCAACATCACTATCACCCCACGTGCCGAATTCTATGGCCAAGCGTTCTTCAACTATACGTTGCAGGACAGTGTTGGGGCCACATCCACGGGCCGGGTGAATGTCTTCATCAACCCGGTCAATTCAACGCCAGTGGCAGGTGCAGACAGCTTTGCCACCAATGAAGATACGCCGATCTTTGTGGCCTTGCCTGACCTTCTGGCAAATGACACCGATGCAGACGGCGATGCGCTGACCATCCTGCGCATCGAGGGCGCGTTTGGCGGCACGGCGCAGCTTTACCCCAACGGGGTAGAGTTCATTCCGACCCCGAATTTCCACGGCACGGCCGGATTCCGTTATTTCGTTGCGGACGGGCAGGGTGGCGTCACCTCAGCCCTGGCTCTGGTGCAGGTGGCGTCGGTCAATGATAACCCGGATGCGCGCAATGACAGTTATGACCGCCAAGGGTTTGAAGAACTGCGCGGGTTTGAAGATCAGGCGATTGTCATTCAGATCGCTGACCTGTTGAACAATGACAGCGATATCGAACCGGGCGCGCTGATCTTCCAGTCGGCCTCGCAGGCGGTTGGTGGCACGCTGGCACTGCCGGGCGATGGCACGATCATCTTTACTCCGGATGCAGATTTCTGGGGTGAGGCGACGTTCTCATACGTCATTCAGGATGCGGATGGCGCGGTTGATGCGGCCGAAGTCACCATGTTCTTTGCGAATGTTGATGACGCAGGTCCGGTGGCCGTAACCGATACGATTGTCGTGGTTGAAGATACGCCGCGCCTTGTTCCGATCAGCGTTCTGCTGGCCAACGATTACGACATTGATCGTGATCCCATTACAATCGTCGGATACGGTGAAACGCTGGCGACCAGCCATGGCACGCTGACGCAGTATGATGCGACGAACCTGCTGTTCACGCCGGGGTTGAATGCCACGGGGCCGACGCGGTTTTTCTACACGATTACAGATGGCATCTTTGAACCCACACGGGGCTTTATCTGGTTCGAAATGCTGGCCGTCAACGATGAGCCGGTTGCCCAAGATGACTTTGGTTATGTGACGCAACAGGGTGTGCCCTTGGTGCTGCGCATTTCTGATCTGATGGCAAATGATGCAGATGTCGAAAACACGGTGCTTGCCTTCAGCCGCGTTTTTGCCAACAGCACGGGCACGATCGAGGTCTGGCAGGATCAGTTCATCGTGGTCGATACGGGCACGGCCTTCACGGGCGATCTGACGGTTGATTATGAAGTGACAGATGGCGCGTTGACCGACACAGCGCGTGTGCGTGCAACGGTGACGGCAGGCTACAACGGTACGGTTGTGGGCACGGATCTGGTTGATCTGCTGGTCGGTACGGATCAGGGCGAAACCATCCGTGGTCTGGCGGGCAATGATACCATCCGAGCGCTGGCTGGCGACGATGTGATCTTTGGCGGCACGGGGGCAGATGTCATTCTGGCCGGTGACGGGTTTGATACGGTTGATTTCGCCACGTCCACGATTGGCGTACGCGCCAGCATTGCAACGCGCTTTGGCCAGGGTGGCGATGCGCAGGGCGACGAGTACTTTGGCGTTGAGGCGCTGGCCGGGTCGGCCTTTGGCGATACGCTGGATGGCGGGATTGGCGATAACCTGCTGGTTGGGCGCGATGGTCATGATGCGTTGTCAGGTGCCGAAGGCGTGGACACGCTGCAGGGTGGTGAAGGCAACGACACGCTGACAGGTGGTTCCGGGGCCGATATCCTGTCGGGCGGTGATGGGTCTGATACGGCCGATTACACAGGCAGCGTTGACGCAGTGAACGTGTCGCTGGCAGCGCTGGCGGCATCTGGCGGGGATGCAGCAGGTGATGTGCTGACATCCATCGAAAACCTGACGGGCACAGAAGGCAATGACGCGCTGGAAGGTGACGGTCAGGCGAACGTTCTTTCAGGCGGGCGCGGAAATGACACGCTGACCGGTGGCGCAGGTGATGATATGCTGTCGGGTGGGCGTGGGGCCGATGCGCTGTTTGGCGGTGATGGCATTGATATCGCCAGCTATGCACAGTCGGAAACCGGCGTGTTGGTCAACCTTGCCGACCTTGCCTCCAGTGGTGGCGATGCGGCAGGCGATACCTTTACCGGCATTGAAATCATCGAGGCCAGCTTCCACGCCGATACGCTGATCGGTGACGCGGGTGACAACCGTCTGCGCGGTGGCGCGGGCGGTGACCTGATTGATGGCGGTGCCGGTTTTGACACGGCAGATTACACGACATCATCCAGCGCAGTGGCGGTTGATCTGGGGGCCGGCACGGGGTCTGCGGGTGATGCCGCGGGCGATACGCTGGCGGGTATCGAACTGGTGCTGGGTTCCAACTGGAACGATACGCTGGTTGGCGGCGCAGGGGATGAAACCTTCGATGCGGGCCTTGGCAATGACCAGCTCGCAGGTGCTGGCGGGTCTGACAGCTATCGCTTTGGGTTTGGATCGGGCAATGACACGCTGACGGAAAGCGCGGTTGCGGGCGTTGACACAGTGGTGCTGACAGGCACGGTGCTGCGGCGCGATGTATCCTTGGTGCGCGAAGGCGACGATCTGCTGATCGAGCTGGAAAACACCGGCGGTTTCCTGACCGATACGCTGCGCGTGACGGGGCATTTCGCGGGCGATGGCGCGGGGATCGAGGCGATTGCCTTCAGCGAAGGGTTGATCTGGGATCGGGTTGCAATTGAAAACCTGTCCCGTCTGGGCCGGTTCAATGCGGCCAATGATCTTGTCCGCTTCCAGGTTGAGGACGTGGAATCGATCATCGACCCATCCGATTTGTTGCTGAACGACGCTGCCGAAGGCGTGGAAGACCTTGAACTTGTCTCGGTCACCGGCCTTGGCGGGGCGACGGCCAGCATTGATGCCAACGGGATGATCCGGTTCCAGGGTGCGCTGAACCAGAATGGCGACGCGTTCTTTGACTATACGGTGCGTGATGCCTATGGGCGCGAAAGCACGGCGCGGGTCGAGGTGAACCTGACGCCCGTGAACGATGCGCCTGTTGCGGGCAATGACCAGGGCTTTGTGGGCACCGAGGATACGGTGCTTGTGATCCGCATTGCTGATCTTTTGGCCAATGATAGCGATGTTGATGGCGATGCACTTACCATTGGTGCCCTGAGCGCACTGCGCGATCTGGATGGCAATCCGCTTTATTCGGGTGGGCAATACAACCTGACCAATGGCCGGGCCACCGTTTCGGATGAGTTCATCTACTTCGAACCGCGCCCCGACCATTTCGGCTTTGCCGGGTTCCGCTATGTGCTGGATGATGGCAATGGCGGCACGGCGATAGGCGAAGTGATCCTGAACTTTACCGGCGAGAATGATGCCCCAAGCGGGGATGACTCGCTTACCGTGCGCCTTGGCCGGGTAAACGAGATCAGCGTCAACACTCTGATGCTGAATGACCGCGATCCGGAAGGTGACGACTTTACATTCAGCAATGTGCTGTCAGGCACAAACGGAACAGCCACGCTTTCGGCTGATGGTGAAACTGTTCTGTTTACGGCAGATGCACTGGGCGATGCTGTCTTTACCTATGTGCTGACCGACGAATTCGGTGCAAGCCGCACGATCACGGTCGAACTGACCGTGCGACCACTGAACGACCCGCCAAGTGCAGGCGATGATGACCTGGAAACGTACGAGGATCAGGCGATCATCATTGATCCGGCAACACTGCTGGGCAATGACAGCGACCAGAACGGGAACGCGCTGACGATTACCGCGTTAGATCCGTTTGCCTTGAATGGCCGCGTGGCCTTTGACGCAAACGGGATGATCGTGTTCACGCCGCGCGCCAATTATAACGGCGTTGCCAGCTTTGATTACACCATCAGTGATGGCGAAGGTGGCACGGATACGGCAACGGTGACCGTTACAATCGTGCCGCGCAACGATGCGCCGGTGGTGCGCCCGGATGTGGTGGGCGGGCTGGAAGACCGGCCAATCATCGTACTGCCGGGTGAGACATTCGGCAACGACTACGACCCTGAAGGTGATGTGCTGTTCTTCAGCGGAATTGATTTCCTGGGTGTGCTTGCAGACATGCCAGAGGACCGTGTTGTAGATGCATCGCTTGGGTTTGTGACGGATAAACTGGCGGCCGGTACCGTGGTTGCGGCGGCGTTGGCTGATGGGTCTGCACTGCCTGCATGGCTGAATTTTGACCCCGTTACCCTGATGTTCAGCGGCGAAATGCCTGTCGGGCAGGTTGATGATCTTTCGGTCGCAGTGACCTTCACCTTGTCCGCTGCGTTGGGCAGTCTCACGTATACTGTGGCACAGGTTTTGGCGCCGACTGATGCGGTGGCACTGCTTGCAGGCGTGCCGCTGGCTACCGGTCTTGCCCTGATGGAAACCGAAGCCCGCAGCCTGTTCAATGCAATTCAGGATCGGGATGCCTTGGCTGAATACTCGATCATCCCAGCCTTCCCGTCCGGGCAAACCACTGTGCCCTATGACCCCGACACTTATGACTTTGAACCCGGTATCTGGACAGCCTCAGCGCCGTCAGGCCGCGATCTGCCGGACTGGATTTCATTCGATCCGGTCACCATGGTTCTGGCCGTGGATGCGGCCTTTGTTCCGCAAGGCGCTGGCCCGGTAACGGTGCGTGTTTCGCACCTGCCGCAACAGCCTGATCTGCTGAACGGATGGCTGACCACGGTTGACGGCAGCTTTGCCATTGACGTGGTGATTGATCCGGCCCTTGGGGTGCCCGCGTCAATCAACGCACTGCTGGCCGCGCAGGCGTTCTTTGCTGTCCAAGGCCTGTTTGCCGTGCCGGTTGATGAAACGGCGACGGTGACGCTGGCCAATGGCGGTGCTTTGCCCGCATGGCTGACGTTTGATCCAGTGACCTTGACCCTGACTGGTACGCCGCCCGAAGGCGACTATGTCGGAGCACTTGATGTGCGCCTTGCGATGCCCGCCACGGCGGACCGCCCGGCGTTTGCTTTGGTAACCGAACTGGCGGTTGATGCGGTTCTGGACACCAACCCGATGCAGGGCTTTGACTGGCAGGTTGTGAACAACCGCGTGGTATTCACCACGCCCGAGGATTTTGACGGAAGCTTTGTCTTTACCTACAGCGCCGAAGATACCCTTGGGGCTGTGTCTGCGGATGCGGCCATAGTCGTGGTCAACGTCGATGGGCGGCCGGAAATCATTGATGCGGTTGCCGATAATCTGGTGATGACGTCGGCTACCACGTTTGACATTTCGGTGGCCGATCTGCTGGCCAATGATTTTGCCTTGCCGGGCAATACCCTGCGCTTGTCCGCCTTTACCCAACCGGGTGTTGGCAACCTGCAGATCGTGGCCACGGTGATTGATGCTGTGGCGCTTTCGGGCATTGCACCGCTGGAAGGGGCTGTATGGTCTGCCAGCATGACCGGGGGCGAAGCGGCCCCTTCATGGCTGACGTTGAACCCCAGCACCGGGCAGTTGTTCGCGCGTCTGCCGCTGGATTATCAGGGGACGCTGTCGTTTGAACTGACCCGCACAGCGCCTGATGGCATCGAAGTAACGGAAACTGTCGCCCAACCGCTGGATGGGACGACCGGGGCCGTACTGCGCTATACGCTGAACAATGACACGGCGACAGAAACCACCTTCCGCTACACGATCACCAATGATGTGGATGAGGTATCCAGCGCGACGGTCAATATTGCCTTCAACCGCAACCTGACGGCCAATGATGACGCGTTCGTCACGGTCGAAGATGAGCCGCTGGTCATTTCCGTTGCCGCGTTGCTGGCCAATGATGTTGACACCGATGGCGATACGATCAGCTTTGTATCGCTTTCGAATGTGGTGAACGGCACGGCGACAATTGCCGATGGCGTGATCACCTTCACGCCCACGCCAAACTTTGATGGCCTGGCGCGGTTTGACTATACGATCACCGATGGCAATGGCCGCACCGATGTGGCCCGCGTCGAGATTGATGTTCTTGAGAACAACGCAGCCCCGGTTCTGGGCCGCGATGTGTTTGTGGGCATTGAGGATACGCCAGTCGAATTCTTTGTGGCGCAACTTCTGGCCAATGACTTCGATCCGAACGGTGACATGCTGACCTTCCTTGGCTTCGATGTGCCTGTCGGCTTGCGGGTGTTCCAGCTGCCGGACGGCAGCTGGCAGGTGATGCCGGATGTCAATCTGAACGGTACGCTGACGCTGGGCTACCGCGTGACAGACGGGCGTGAAACCACGACGGGTGTGATTGACATCAATCTGGCTGCCGTGAACGATGCGCCGGTCATTGTTCCCGATGCGGTGCTGGCAACTGATGAGGACGTGGCACTGGTCATTCCGATGGCCGCACTTCTGGCCAATGACTATGATCCCGAAGGTGATGCCTTTACCGTGATCGAGGTTTATGACCCCGACAATGGCACCGTCACCCTGACGAATGGTGTGGCCACCTTTACGCCACGCGCAGATTACTCTGGCAACGCAGGCTTCCGTTATGTGCTGGAAGATGCGTTCGGTGCGCGCAGCGAAGGCTATGCACAGGTGCAGGTCAGCCCGACAGTGGACGCGCCGTTTTCCGTTCTTGATACGGCCACCATGGATGAGGACGGCAGCCTGCTGATTGATCCGTCAACGCTGCTTGCCAATGACATCAGCCCTGACGGCGATCCGTTGGTTTTCCTTGGCTTTGCATCATCTGCAATCACGCAGGAAGGGGCCCTCTACCGCTACACTCCTGCTGCAAACCAGAACGGTACGGTCAACCTGACCTACACGATCACCAATGGATCAGGTGTGCCGGTGGATGGCGTGTTGCGTGTTTCGATCATGCCACAGCCTGATGCGCCGATTGCCGGAACTGATACACTGACGGTGGATGAGAATGGTGTGCTTGTCATTGCCACATCAACCTTGTTGGCAAATGATCGGGACCCGGATGTTCAGGGCATCAGCATCACAGCCGTTGGCGATGCAGTCGGCGTGACCGTGGACCTGCAGCCCAACAGGCAGATCACGATTACACCCATCGCCAATTGGACTGGTCCTGCAAGCTTTGGCTACACCCTGACAGACAGCACAGGGCTGACGTCCCAAGGGTTGGTCAATGTGACGATCAACCCGGTAAATGAGGCGCCTGTCCTTGCGGCCCCGCTGTCAGACCGTCTGGCAACCGAGGAAACGGCCTTCACCATCGCGCTGCAAACAAACCTGTTCAGCGATCCTGACGGTGATCCGCTGACCTTTACGTTGACCAGTGCTGATGGCACGGCCCTGCCGTCATGGATCGGCTTTGATCCGTTGACACAAACCATGTCAGGCCTGCCACCCGCAGACTTTGTCGGCACGATCATGCTGCGGCTGACCGCGTCGGATGGCCAGATCAGTATCAGTGACGATTTCGCGCTGAATGTGCTGAACACGCAGGATCCGCCGGTGTTGCTGCGCGCCCTTGAGGACCGCGCGATTGACAGTACAGGGGCGGCCATTCGTGAAGGCATGCCTTTCACACTGGCGGCTGATACCGCAGCTTTCAGCGATCCCGACGGACAGCCTCTGGCCTTCCAGGCGCGGCTCGAATCTGGCGCGGCGCTGCCGTCCTGGTTGCGGTTCAACGGCACATCGTTCACGGGTACCCCGCCCGCGGGTGCTGCGGGCACTATTGCGATTACCATGTCGGCAAGTGATGGCGCGGCCATCGTATCGGATACCTTCAACCTGACCATCGCGCCGCCATTGGTGGCACCTTACGACAATGTGATCACCGGGAATGGCACGATCACGGGGACGGCTCTGCGTGATCATCTGATCGGCGGCACAGGCAATGACACGTTCCGTGATCTTGCAGGGAATGACGATGCCTTTGGCGGTGCCGGCAATGACACGTTCTTTGCCGATGCCGGTGAAGACCTGTATGATGGCGGCGACGGTATCGACCGCGTCAACTATTCTGGCGCCACGGCGGGCCTGTCGATCTTCATGGGCGCGCCGACGCAAAGCACTGGCATTGCCATGGGCGACCGGTTTGTTGGCATCGAATACCTGTTGGGGTCGAACTTTGGCGATGTCATCATTTCGCAGGGCCTGACCCGGCTGTACGGCCTGGGCGGCGACGATGTGCTGGCTGACAGCACGGGTACGCAGCAGCTGTGGGGCGGTGACGGGCGCGATATCTTCCTGTTCGTCGATGGTGATCAGGCGCAGGACAAGATCATGGATTTTGTACTGGGTCAGGATGTGATTGATCTGTCCCGCTGGGGGGTTACCAGTTTTGACCAGTTGGTCATTCGGGAACTTGTGACAGGGGCAGGTGTCGCCACCGGCGATCTGTCGATTTCCTTCAATGGCGAGTCGCTGACGCTGGAAGGCTACGGTGCCGCGCGCATTCCGCTGTTCAACGCGTCCAGCTTTATTTTTGCCGATCCGACACAGATTGACCCGAACCGTTGGGCCGGGGCAACGGTTGATGGCACAGCGGGCAATGACCTGATGAATGGCGCGTTCCGGGATGTGGACGGGCAGGGCATATCGGGCGGCGGACAGACCATTCTGGCCAGGCTTGGCAATGACACCATCTTTGATGGGCCGGGCAATGACGCGGTCTTTGGTGGTGACGGCAATGATACCATTCACAATGGCATCGGGTCCGATACCATTGATGGCGGGGCAGGGCGCGACGTGCTGAGCTATGTCTATGTGGATGGGGGCATTCTGTTCGACATGGCCAACCAGACGGCCAATGCAGGGCAGGCAGCCGGTGATCTGGCCACGGGTATCGAATGGTTGCATGGGTCTGATTTCTCGGACGTGATCTTTGGCGGAAGCCTTGCCCTGATTGATGGGCGTGCCGGCGATGATTACATCCGCGACGGTGCAGGCACCCAGCAGCTGACCGGGGGGGCAGGTCTTGATACCTTTGCCTTTGGCGCGGGTGACCGGGCTTCTGACCGGGTGCTGGATTTCGTTGTTGGCGAAGACAAGCTGGATCTGAGCGCCTGGGGTGTCACCGCCCTGTCGCAACTGACGATCACTGCGCGGCAGACCACGTCGGGCAATGGCTCCATCCGCAATGATGTTCTGGTCACCTATGGGCGCGAAACGGTCATACTTAATGGCCTGACAGCGGCTGACCGTGCCAACATCACCGATGCATCCTTTGTGTTTGCGGTGCCCGAAGCCCCGGCGGCGCGCACGTTGCAGGCAACAATGGCTGCGACCTCAGCCGCAGCTGGCACCACTGGTGACGCGGAAATCGCGCCTGCCAGCACGCCCGCTGATGGTTTGGCTGCGACGCTGGCCCTTGCTTCCGCACCGGTTGCACAGGACAGCCTTACGTTCAGCACGGGCCCGGCCGTGATGCCAAGCTTTGCCTCTTTCGCCAGCCTTTCCAGTGCGATTGCAGGTGACGCCTTGTCAGCAGGCCCGACTGACAGCGGCACAGCCCCGGCAGCAGATGGCGCGGGCGTGCTGATTGACCCGGCAACCACAGTCACCGCATTCCTGAGCGCCACGCAACTGGCTGCTCTGGATGATAACCAGTTCTCGTTATACTGACGCACAGACAAAGCAAAAAAGTCAGATGGCCGCGAACAACCAGAACTTCGGTGCGAACCGCTATAAAGATGCCCTGCGCAGGTTGCGCGGGGCCTTCTGGCTGGCAGCCCTGTTCAGCGCCGGGGTGAACCTTCTGATGCTGACGGGCCCGATGTTCATGCTGCAGGTCTATGACCGTGTGCTGGCTTCGGGGTCTGTGCCAACGTTGGTAGGCCTGTCCATCGTGGTTGTCGTGCTGTTTGCATTCATGGGTCTGTACGATTTTCTGCGCGTGCGCCTGTTGTCGCGCGCGGGCTATCATCTTGACCGCGATCTGGGTGATGCAGGGTTTGACGAATGGCTGGCCAGCGGCGTGCGCGGCAACAGGGCCAACCGCCGCCCCTTGGGCGATATCGCCGTGCTGCGCGGGTTTCTGGCCAGCCCCGCGATGCTGGGGTTTTTCGATCTGCCATGGGTGCCGTTCTATCTGGCCGTCGTGTTCTACATCCATCCATGGCTTGGCTGGCTTACCCTTGGCGGCGCCGTGGTCGTGACCATCGCCGCCCTTGCGGGGCAATGGCTGACCGACCCCAGTTACAAGCGCGCCATGGGCATGGATGCCGGTGAAAGCTTTTTCGTCGATCAGGCCTACCGCAACGCCGAACCGGTGATTGCACTTGGCATGGCCGACCGTATCCGCGCCCGCTGGCGGCGGATGCATGATGATGGCTTGGCCAGCGGGCAGACCGGGGGCGACTGGTCCGAAGGGATATCGGCCTTTTCCAAGGCATTCCGGTTGCTGCTGCAGTCAGCAATTCTGGCCCTTGGTGCCTATCTTGCCATTTTCCAGTTGGTTTCGGCCGGCATGATCGTGGCCACCTCGATCATTGCCGGACGTGCGCTGGCACCGATTGATCAGGTGATCGGGCAATGGCGGTCTATTGTGCGCGCCCGCGAAGCGCATCGCAGGCTGGCCGAGGTGCTGGCCACACCTGCGCCAAAGCCTGCTGCAGTGGCGCTGCCCGCGCCCGAAGGGCACCTTGCGGTGAACGCCCTGACCAAATTCGCACCCGGCCAGACCATTCGTGCCGACCGCCCGCCTATTCTGTCCAACGTCAGTTTTGGCCTGTCCCCCGGTGATGCGCTTGGCGTCATCGGCCCATCAGCATCAGGCAAATCAACGCTCGCGCGGCTTCTTGTAGGTGCATGGCTGCCCGATTCCGGTGAAGTCCGGCTGGACGGCGCGACCTATGACCAATGGGATCCCATCGCCCTTGGTCCCCATATCGGTTATCTGCCGCAATCTCTGGAACTGCTGTCGGGTACTGTGCGCGACAATATCTGCCGCTTTGATCCGCAAGGGCAGGATGAGGCGATCATCGCCGCCGCCCAACTGGCTGGTGTGCATGACATGATCCTGTCCTTGCCCAAGGGTTATGCGACCGAAATCGGCCATGGCACACCGCCCCTGTCGGGCGGGCAGGTGCAGCGCGTGGGGCTGGCGCGGGCGCTGTATGGCAACCCGCGCCTGATCGTGCTGGATGAGCCGAATTCGAACCTTGATGCCATCGGAGATGAGGCGCTGATGCGCGCCATTCTGGCCTGCCGCGAACGGGGGGCGACGTTGGTGATCATGGCGCACAGGCCTTCGGCGATTGCCAGCGTGAACAAGGTGTTGGTGCTGCAGAACGGTGCTGTTGCGCATTTCGGTGACAAGGACACTGTGCTGGCCCAAGCCGTGCGCCCGGCGGCGACCCTTGTGAAGAAGGTGCACGATGCTGGTTGAGGCTGCGCCTGCACCCGCTATCCGCATGGGACGCGCAGGCCTCGTGGCCATCTGCGCCAGCCTTGGGTTGCTTGCGGCATTGGTCGTGTGGGCCGTGCTGACGCAGATCAGTGGCGCCGTGGTGGCCCAGGGCACGATTGCCGTGCTGGGCAAACCCAAGGCCGTGCAGCACTTGGACGGTGGCATCGTGCAGGATATTCTGGTGGCGGATGGTGATCTGGTCGCCAAGGGCCAACCGCTGATCCGCCTTGACCCCACGCTTTTGCAGGCCAACCTAGAGATTTACCGCAACCGGCTGGCAGAATCCTCGGCCCGTCTTGCGCGGCTGCGTGCCGAGCAGGCCGGCGCGACATCGGTACAGTTCCCGGCTGCTTCCGCACTTCTTGCCGGGCGCGATCTGTCGGCGATGCAAGACATGGAAACCGCGATCTTTGCGGCCCGTGCCGATATCAACGCCGGACGGAAGGCGCAGCTGGAAGAACGCATCCGCCAGTTTGGAAACCAGATTGCCGGCGTGAACGCACTGATTGCAGCCAAACGCGAACAGGTGGGTTACATCGAACAGGAACTGGTCCGGCAGGAAGAATTGCTGTCGCGGGGGCTTGGCCGCGATGCCGATGTGCTGACGTTGCAGGGCAATCGCGCCGATCTGTTGGGCCAGATAGCCGAACACCTGACAGAATCCGCGCGCATTGAAAATTCGGTCCGCGATACCGAGTTGGAAATGCTGCAGGCCGAACGCCAGTTTCGCGAACAGGCAGTGACGGAATTGCAGCAGACCAACCAACAGATCGAAGAACTGACCCAGCAGATTGTCAGCACAGAACGGCAGTTGGAGCGGATCGAGATTG
This sequence comes from Pseudomonadota bacterium, assembly GCA_046049665.1. Lineage (GTDB taxonomy): Bacteria > Pseudomonadota > Alphaproteobacteria > Rhodobacterales > Rhodobacteraceae > JAAFHS01. The sequence goes on from JBJOQW010000060.1 coordinate 18,061, forward strand.
TGGCCCCCGTAGCAGGCCATGTGCATGAACTGCAGGTGGTCACCGAAGGCGGCATCGTGCCCCCCGGCGCACTGATCGCCCAGATCATCGCCACGGATGAGGCGCGCACATTCGAATTCCGCGTGGCCCCTGTATCGGTTGATAACGTCCACCCCGGCCAGGACGTGCGCCTGCGCTTTGCCGCCTTCAACCCGCGCACCACGCCAGAGGTGTTTGGCAAGATCACAAGCATTTCGCCGACGACTGTGATGGATGAGGCGACAGGCATGGCGTTTTTCCGGGTCTTTGCCGATGTGCCAGCAACCGAACTTGCCCGGTTAGGCGACCTTGAACTGGTGCCGGGCATGCCGATTGAAGGATATATCAATACGGGCAGCCGGTCAGTGGCCGACTATCTGACGCGGCCTATTGTTGACAGTCTGGCCAAAACATTCCGCGAGGAATAGGCCCTGTCACCAGGTTACAATTCGGCAAGGCCAGAATGCAAAACCTCCGCCAGCCGGTTACGGCGGGCGGGATGTTGACAATTGGCTCGCGTAGTCGGCGCTTGTTGAACCAGTCGACCCACTCCTGCCTTGCGTTTGCAAGACCTTTGCAACTGCGCCATGGGTCACGGTGTTGAATGACGTCGGCCGTGTACAGACCATTGTCCGTCTCGGCCACGGCACTGCCCACAAAGGGCCCCAACCCGGCGACCCCCATTGGTTCGGTCTGCAAATGGACAGGAATTGCAAGTCCCTGTCGTTTTTGGAAACCAGCTCTCATGCCCTTACCGCGGCGTCGAGGAACGCGCCATGACGGCGCCATCGGTCCAACAGACAATGGCGATGCCCCGCATGTGCCGAAGCGCTGACGCGCCATCCACCAATCGTGTGCGCAAGGCTCTCGATGTCGAAGGCAACATGGATGAAACCCTTGCAATTGGCGACACAGGTGAAATCCATCCCCCACAGCATGTTCGGCCTGGGCACCCTGAACAGGCGGTTCACCTTGTTAAGCGGGCAGGGGCGCAACCAATTACGACCGATTTGCCAAGGCTTTTCTGTCCGCCATCGCCTTTGTTGCAACCCTCATGCTTTGGCTGCAGGGATCAGTAAGTCTGACGCACGGCTGCAAGAAGACGCTTATTGAGGCGTCTGATCGGCGGATTCGTGCAAAAGGGAAAGCTGAGCCGTTCTTTGCCCGGCAAGTTTTTGCTTTCCATAACATATTGGTTTTATGAATTTTTAAACTTTATGGCACGTGTCATTTGACGATAGCAGCATCGGTTCGCTTAGGCCGGGGCGGCAGGTTGACACAGCTGGATGCAGGCCCTGATCCTGAGGGCAGCAAAGAAATCAGCAATCGGAGTTGACCATGGCCAATCGCCCCCCGCGATCCGACCTCTTTACGTTCGCCGTGCATTGGCTGCTTGTCTTGACCCTTGCGGTCAGCCTTCTGACTGGGCTGCGGGTCGCGGCCGACATGCCGCAATCAAGCTTTGCCAGCAGTCTTTCGGGCATCCTGCCGCAGGGGAATGTCATCTTCTGGCACTTGGTTGCTGCCGTTGGGTTCGTGGCCCTTTTTGTGGCCTATGCCGTGTTTATCTGGCGCGCAGGATTGTGGGGACGGATCGCGCTGAACCGCTCTTGGCGGGCTGACATTGCGGGAAAGTCCGGGTCAAGCAGCTGGTGGCGCGCGCTGAATGTGCTGATCTACTGGGTCGCATTCGCAGCGCTAATTGCGGCTTTGGTCACCGGGCTTGCAATGGATGTCTGGCCGAACCTGATGCCATATACGCTGGCGGCCACCGTGCATGAATACGCAGCCTGGGTGCTGCCAGTTTACATGGTGCTGCATGTTGTGGCCCTTGCGATCATGGGGGGCATGTCGCAGCTTTTGAAGATCTTCCGCCCGGCATCGGCCTTTGGCATCGCGGCCAGTGTGGCCATCCTTGCAGGAACGGCGGCGGCGGCGGCCTTGGTGGCGCTGCAGCAAACGGCGTCGCAGGGTTTGACTGTCGCGCGCAGTGCCGAACTGCCCGATCTGGACGGCAAGCCTGATGACGGCGTCTGGGGCAATGCTGCAGCGGTCACAGTTGCCACGGCGCGCGGTGCGAATGGCGATGATGGTGGGACGAATGTCACCCTTCGCGCGCTGCATGACGGCACTGACATCTATATTCTGGCGCAGTGGGAAGATGCCTCGCGCAGCCAGAAGCACCTTCCCTTGGTGCGGACCGAGGCGGGCTGGCAAGTGCAGCAAACCGAATATGCCGTGCAGGACGAGGATTCCTATTACGAGGACAAGTTCGGCGTGATGCTGTCACGGAACGGCGGGATTGCCGGGGATCATTCGGTGCATCTGGGGCATCAGCCCCTTGCGGGCGCGCCGGGTTCGGCTGGCGGGCGCGGGTTGCATTACACCACCGATGGCAGCCTTGTCGATGTCTGGCATTGGAAATCGGTGCGCACCGGCAGCACGGCAATGAACCAGATGGACGACAATTACTTTGGCCCGCCGGCGGTGCCCAAGGATGACGGTCGCTATGCTGGTGGCTATACCAAAGACCCGGATGAGGGCGGTGGCTACACCATGAACTGGGAGAAATATTCTGACGACCTGATTACCCCTGTCGCCCTGCCCAGTGATCCCGCAATGCTGGCACCATTCCAGACGGTTGATCTGGCACCCGAGGCCAGTGACGACGTCGCCCTTTTTCTGCGCCAGGACCAGACGGTGCCCTATGACGCAGCACTCGACACGCTGGAGAACTATCCCGTTGGAACGATCATGCCCTCGGTCATTGTTGAATCGCCACTGACAGGTGATCGTGGCGAAGTCACAGCGGTTGCGCTGTGGGAAGACGGCATCTGGACGATGGAGATCAAGCGCAAGCTGGATACCGGGTCAGAATATGACGTGGCCTTTCTGCCGGACGCGCCGACCTATCTGTGGGTTGCGGCCTTTGACCATAACCAGACCCGCCATAGCCGCCACCTGTACCCGGTCATCGTAGAGTTGGAGTAGCCATGCCAGAGATTCACATTCAGAACTGGCCTGACCCCGTTCCCTTTACGAAGGAAACGATCCTGGATGCGGGGCTGACTGCGGGTGTGCCAATACCGAACCAATGCCGGTCAGGTGAGTGTGGCAGTTGCAAATGCCAGCTTCTGCGCGGTGAGGTGCAACGCCTTCCCCATGTCGCGGGTACACTCAGCCAGGACGAATTGGCCGAAGGGTGGATCCTTGCCTGCCGGTCAAAAGCGAAAGGGCCGGTTGAAGTGCGGTTCCCGGCACCCCTTGGCGCACCGGTCATTGCACCCGGCCAACATGGGGCCGAAGTCGTGGCGGTCACGCGGGAAACGGCGGATGTCGTGGCGCTTCGGCTTCGGCCACTGGGCCCTGTCCGGTTTCACGCCGGACAGTATTTCGACCTGACGCTGCCGGGGAAACCTGCACGCAGCTATTCGCCTGCCAATACGCCGGATGACCGCGAAATGGTGTTCTATGTCAAGGTTCTGCCCGACGGCTGTGTCAGCCCGACCATTGCCGCTGGTCTGGAAAAGGGAACCCATGTTCTTCTGAACGGGCCATTCGGATCATCCTGCCTGTCCCAGCCGCCCGATGGTCCGGTCCTGTTGCTGGGCGGTGGAACTGGCATCGCGCCACTGATCTCGATTGCGAAATCCCTTGCAAAGATCGCGCCAGATACGCCTTGCCAGATGTATTTCGGGGTGCGCACCGAAGAAGATGTGTTTGCGCAGGATGCGCTTGCGTCAATTTCAAGCGGACATCCAAATTTCAAACTGTCCATCATCCTGTCAGACAGGCGGGAAAGTGCTTCTTATCGCACAGGCTTTATCGGGCCGGCCTTGCGAGAGGATAATATCAAACTGGGCCAACACCGCATCTTTGTCGCGGGGCCGCCTGTCATGATAGAACGCTGTCAAACTGACCTGATGACGCTTGGCGCAGACCCAAGCCGCATATCCATTGACAGTTTTCTGCCGTCAGAACCTGAACGCGCGCCTGCGCCTATGTCTGGCCTGATGCGAATGGCGCGACGGTTGTTGGGCAGCGCGGCACCATGATGTGATGCCCGCCCACAGGGTATGTCCAATGGAAGGTGCCTGGCTGACTGGTTGCTGTCCGAGGCAGCCTGCACCAGCAATTGCGGCAAAACACTGCAGGGCTGACAAGCAACCTTGGCAAGGTGAAACCGGGCACAGCGACGGTTGATGACCTGGCCGTCCGCGCCAAAGGTACCTTGCGCCCCGCCACGCTGAATGTCAGCGGCGATCTGGATATCAGCGCACTTGCCATCGGTGACAGCACCGCTGCACCAGTCATCATCAGTACCGCTCAAGGGCATGGCCCGATGCAGCTTTCGGTTGATCTGGGTGTGATGGTCAGACAGAACGGTGCACTTGCTGTTGTCGTGGCCTTGGTCACTTCTGGCGCGGATGGGTTGGGCATGGATATCCTTGCCACGTCAACCGTGCTTGGGGCGTTGACGCTGGGCCGTATCGGTACCACCGGCGGCGCCGTCAGCGTGGTCGCAGATCAGATCAAGCGTGATGGTGCTGTCACGCCCATGGCTGGCGATGTGACACTGTGCAAAGCCGAAAGCGCCTTGCGTCAGGCGATCGGCACACGCGTGGATGCAGGGTCAGGGCACATTGCCGGGCCGGAGGCGGGCGATATGCAGATAGCCGAGCTGTATTCCTGCGGCACGGACCCGACCCGCACCCTGATCACGCTGTCCACAGCCGGGGCCATTACTGCAGTTGGCGCAGGCTCACTTTGCTGCCCGCGACGCAGGCCGTCTTCGCCGGAGGCGCTTTGTTAAGGTTGTGTTCCGCACGCTGCCAGATAGTGTGCCGCTGGCCAGCGTGGTTTCCTTGTCAGGTGTGGCGCGCGGACTAATGGCCCAGGAAGCCTGCAGCACGGCGATTGCCAGCGCCATGGGCCAGATTGACGGCTTTCCCTCATTGCGCGAACCTTACTGCCATCCGGGTCCGCCAAGTGCTGAATCGCCCGAAAGCATTCTGTTCTGGCGTCGCCAGGGGTGATGGGCGGTTGATTTTTCCTGATGTCCCCAGCATGGCCTGCACCGTTTACATGTCAGCGCCGTGCGGTCGTTGGTCTGTGTGGTGCATGACCTTGGAAAGCAAAGGTGAAAGCCCTCGTTTCACACCGCTTGTTCTGCAAGGATCAGATAGGCCCGCCTGCAGGATGAGATTGGGCCTGCGTGAAATGCGCCGTGTGAACAGCTTGCACCATGCGCCCTTCACCGGCACGAGACCGGGCCAGAAATGAAAATGGCGGGGTTACCCCCGCCGTTTCCCTTTGTCACGAGTGGTGTGGGGTGTCTTCCCCACCACAGGCTTAGCAGCTGTAATACATCTGATATTCAATCGGATGCGGTGTGTGTTCGTAGGCGTAAACCTCTTCCCACTTCAGCGCCATGTAGCCTTCCAGCTGGTCCTTGGTGAACACGTCACCGGCCAGCAGGAAATCATGATCGGCTTCCAGCGCCTGCAAGGCTTCACGCAGTGATCCGCAAACCGTTGGGATTGCTGCCAGTTCTTCCGGCGGCAGATCATACAGGTCCTTGTCTGATGCCGGGCCCGGGTCGATCTTGTTCTTGATGCCGTCAAGGCCAGCCATCAAGAGGGCCGCGAAAGCGAGGTAAGGGTTCGCCGATGGATCGGGGAAACGCGCCTCAACACGCTTGGCTTTTGGCGATTCTGTCCATGGAATACGCACAGCGCCAGAGCGGTTGCGGGCCGAATAGGCCAGCAGAACCGGTGCTTCAAAGCCCGGGATCAGGCGCTTATAGCTGTTGGTGCCAGGGTTTGTCAGCGCGTTTAGGGCCTTGGCATGCTTGATGATACCGCCGATGAACCACAGTGCCTCTTGGCTCAGGTCGGCATACTTGTCGCCTGCGAACAAGGGCTTGCCGCCCTTCCAGATCGACATGTTGACGTGCATGCCGCTGCCGTTGTCGCCCTTCATCGGCTTTGGCATGAACGTTACCGTCTTGCCATAGGCGTGGGCCACATTGTGGATGACGTACTTGTATTTCTGGATGTTGTCGGCCTGTTCGACCAGACCACCGAAAATCATGCCAAGCTCGTGCTGGCAGGTGGCAACTTCGTGGTGGTGCTTGTCCACACGGATGCCCATGCGCTTCATGGTCGACAGCATCTCGCCACGGATATCCTGCGCCTCATCCACCGGGTTCACCGGGAAATAGCCGCCCTTGTGGCCTGCGCGGTGGCCATAGTTGCCGCCTTCAGTGACCGTGTCGGTGTTCCACGCTGCCGCTTCGGCGTCAATCTCGTAGGCCACCTTCCGGGGCGTCACGGAGTAGCGCACGTCGTCGAACAGGAAGAATTCAGCTTCCGGCCCGAAATAGGCCGCGTCACCAATGCCGGACGATTTCATGTAGGCTTCCGCCTTCAGCGCCGTCTGGCGTGGGCAGCGGCTGTAAGCCTCACCCGTGTCAGGCTCGACCACGTTGCAATGCACGCACATGGTCTTTTCGGCATAGAACGGGTCGATATAGACCGAGCTTGCATCCGGGATCAGCTTCATGTCGGACTGGTCAATCGACTTCCAGCCCGCGATGGACGATCCGTCGAACATGAAGCCTTCCTCGAAGAAGTCTTCATCCACAAGATCAGCAATCAGCGTCACATGCTGCAGTTTGCCTTTTGGGTCAGTGAAACGGATGTCGACATATTCGACTTCTTCGTCCTTCATCAGTTTCAGAGCATTCTTGACTGCGCTCATCATGCTGTCCTTTGCTTTTGGGTTTTTCTGAGTTTTCTTTGCCATCATCACACCGCGTCGTCGCCCGTTTCACCGGTGCGGATGCGGATGGCCTGTTCCACTGTGCTGACAAAAATCTTGCCATCACCTATCTTGTCCGTGCGCGCGGCTGCGATGATGGCCGCAATTGCGGCATCGACCATGTCATCGGCCAGCACGACCTCGATCTTCACCTTGGGCAAGAAATCGACCACATATTCAGCGCCGCGGTACAGCTCTGTGTGGCCCTTCTGGCGGCCAAAGCCCTTGACCTCGGTCACCGACAGGCCCTGAATGCCTGCTTCCTGCAGCGCTTCCTTGACCTCATCCAGTTTGAAAGGCTTGATGATCGCCTCGATCTTCTTCATGGGCCGACTCCCCCCGTATCCGTAGCCGTCTGATCATGAAGTTATGGGGCGAACAATCGGGGCAGGGAAGGGGGCGCGGTGAGGTTTCGGGATTCTGCGTTGGGTGATTAAAAATTAGGCAATATGCCGAATGGTTGTGCAGTTTGAAAAGGCTTGGCAATGACGGAACTTCTGACAGCGGCGCAAATGCGGGCGATTGAGGCGGCAGCGATTGCATCAGGCGAGGTCACGGGGCTGGAGCTGATGGAGCGCGCCGGGCGCGGCGTTGTCGAGGCGATCTTCGACGAATGGCCGGAGCTGCGCGCCACATCGCACCGGGCGGTGGTCCTGTGCGGGCCGGGCAACAACGGCGGTGATGGGTTCGTCGTGGCGCGGCTGTTGAAAGAATGGGGCTGGGATGTGGAGGTCTTCCTGTACGGCGAGCCTGACCGGATGCCAGCGGATGCGCGGGTGAATTATGAACGGTGGTTGGGGATAGGGGAGGTATGTCTGCCGAGAACAGATGACGACGACTTCCGAGCAAGGGGATATCAGACGGACTTGGTCGTTGATGCAATCTTTGGAACGGGACTTACGCGTGCTGTAAACCAAGAGTTTGACCGGGGCACTTTGCTTTGGTCTCATAAAGTAGCCCACTTTGGGCGGCGCGTTTCAATCGACGTTCCGTCCGGTACCTGCGCAGACAGCGGGAAAGCCTTGCAGGGTTACACAGCCAGAGCAGCCCTGACCGTAACTTTTGAACGTCCACGCGTTGGACACTATTGCGACCAAGGGCCTCAGATGTGCGGCAAGCTAGTTGTTGTGCCACTTAGCCTGCGACTACAACCGCTTCATTACCTAATGCTTTCAGGTGCGTTGGGCGCAGTGAACGAACCGACAGACCTTAACAAGCTTGTTCAACTGACTTTGAAATCCGCCCAGGCTGGCAGTGTTGCCAAGATAGGCAGGAGTGGTCTTGACCACAAATATGCCCACGGCCACGCCCTGATCCTCTCTGGCCCCTCCGGGCGCGGTGGGGCGTCTCGGTTGGCGGCGCGGGGGGCGTTGAGGATCGGGGCGGGGGTGGTTACGGTGGGGTGTCCCTTGGACGCGATCCCCGAGCATGCGGCGCGGCTGGATGCGGTGATGCTGCGGGGGGTGGCGGATGGGTCGGGTTTGGCCGACGTGCTGCAGGACAAGCGGATCAACGCGCTGTGCATGGGGCCGGGAATGGGGATCAGCGATGAGACCGGCGCGCTGGTCGCGCAAGGGTTGCATAGCGGCCGGGCGATGGTACTGGATGCCGATGCGCTGACGCTGATCGCGCGCGATGGGGCGCTGTTTGCGGGCTTGCACGGGGCTTGCGTGCTGACCCCCCATGCCGGCGAATTCGCCCGCCTGTTCCCGGACATCGCCGATAAGCTGGCCGCCCCCGCGACCACCGGCCCCGCCTATTCCAAGGTCGATGCCACGCGCGAGGCTGCAAAGCGAGCGGGCTGCGTTGTGCTGTACAAGGGGCCTGATACAGTGATTTCCGACCCGTCAGGCCGCTGCGCCATCAGCTCTGCGCATTATGATCGGGCGGCGCCTTGGCTGGCCACGGCTGGGTCTGGCGATGTGCTGGCTGGTTTCATCACGGGCTTGCTTGCACGCGGCTTTGCGCCCTTTGATGCCGCTTGCACAGCCGCCTGGCTGCATGTGGAATGCGCACTGTCTTATGGGCCGGGCCTGATAGCCGAGGATTTGCCCGAAGAACTGCCCAAGGTGTTTCGCGCGCTTAAGCTGTAACGCTTGGTTAACCCAAAGCGCATTATTGTCAGGGCATGGATATCAGCCCCAGACACCATGCGCCGGACCTTTGGCTAGGCCAGATTTTTGCCGCGAAAGCCGTGGCAAATGGCGGCGTGATCCGCCGGAACCGCCGCTGGGTGGAAGACGAGATCGGCCGCGACAGGTTTGTGGCTGAGGTGCAGCGGCGCGGCTTTCATTTGCTGGAAACGGGCGATCAGCTGATCGTTGTCTGCCACTGCGGCCCCATTCGCATGCATTTTTGAAGGGGCACGATTTTTCGTCGAAAAATCGTATTGGCCCAAAGATTGAAACACGAATTTTCGACGAAAATTCGTGGCTGCGGCACGGCGGTCAGTGTCAGGCAGCCACCGGCACGGCGTCGCAACCCACTTCCAGCCCGCCCGCGTAAACCACCTGCGGCGATGCAAAGCCAAGCGTGTACATCCGCAGACCCGCCACCTTTTCACGGCGGATCATCTCGCCATCCACCATGCGTGCCACCGGCACCATGGCCTGTGCTTTGCCATACAGCGCCTTTGCCCGCCAATCGCGGATCAACAGCGCCTGATCACAGCCAAGGATCACATCTTCTTCAGGCCGTGCATGGCCCTGGCTGCTGGCGCTGACGCGCACAACCTCGCCCACCATCACCTGCACCGAGACATCCACCAGCACCCGCAGACCGTCACGCGTGATGATCCGGTCGCCCGGTGCCAGAAACTCTACCGGCAGCAGCCCATCAGCCGTCAGCACGACAGTGCCCTGCGCCATGCCCTTAGTCACACGCGTTACGGCCAGATCGGTGTCTGCCACGCGCCCCTGCAGCTTTGCTGTCATCGGGCTATCCTCGCCTAGTGTTTTTATACTGCCTCAGTCTTTTGCCCCACAATATGGCAAGAATGCGTTAAGGGCGAGCATTTTTCAGGGCTTTCCCACTGGCATGACCAAAGCACCCTTGTTAAAGGGGCCATCATGCGGGTGTGGCGAAATTGGCAGACGCACCAGATTTAGGTTCTGGCGCCGCAAGGCGTGGGGGTTCAAGTCCCTCCACCCGCACCAGACAGGCTAGAGCGTGATATGCGTAGCGTCGCGGTCTTTGGCCAGATCCACCAGATGCAGCGCCCGGCGCGCGCGTGCTGTCACCTCAACTTCCATGCCTTCGACATAGATGATCTGGTTTGCGTCAAATTCCGGCTGGTAAATCACCGTGGCACCAATGGCCGTGCGGGCAAGGATCGTGCCATCGCTGACCAGATCGCCCACCGGCACCAGTGTTTCATCCAGACCAAACAGCAGGTCGGCTTTCCAGCCCGACATGGCGATGCGTTGCGCAGGCACAAGGCGCAGATGGCGCCAGGGCAGGCCCGGGCCTATCGCCTCGGGTGCAACGGTCACGGCGCGCGACGGGCTTAGACTGCGGTGCAGGCTGCGCAAGGGCTGCGGGCCGTGGTCACGCGTCATCACCAGATCACCGGATTGCAGATGTTCAATGAATTCTGCCCCTTCCGCCGTCAGGATCAGGGTTCCGGCGGTAAAGCCCATCCCGGAAGTGGGCTTGGCATAGGACATGGTATCGCGGTGCAGCATTGCGCATTCCGATCTGTTAACCTTTTCTTTGCGTAAGCAGCGGTTGTGGCAACAATCCGTGCCAATTGTGGCGATTGCGCGGTATTTCGAACCAACGTGCGCTTTCCGATTTATCCCCTTACGCCTTGCGCAATCCTTTGCTAGAAGGCGCGCGACCCATGCGTGGCGAATGCCGCGCATGATTTATTTGCACAGATGCTGTGCTGCGCATGAACTTAAGGGAAGGATATTCCATGCAGGTCACCGAGACCCTGAACGAAGGCCTGAAGCGCGCCTATCAGATCACCGTTACCACGGCCGAGCTGGAGGCGAAGGTGACGGAAAAGCTGCTGGAAGCGCAGCCCGAGGTTGAACTGAAAGGTTTCCGCAAGGGCAAGGTGCCACTGCCGATGCTGCGCAAGCAGTTTGGCCAGCGCATGATCGGCGATGCGATGCAGGAAGCCATCGACGGCGCGATGAAGGATCACTTTGACAAATCGGGTGATCGTCCTGCGCTGCAGCCCGAAGTAAAGATGTTGAACGGCGAATCTTGGTCGGAAGGGCAGGATGTGGTGGTTGAGATGTCTTATGAGGCGCTGCCACCGATTCCGGACGTGGATGCCAGCAAGATCAAGCTGGACCGTCTGGTCGTGAAGGCCGATGACAAGTCAGTGGATGAAGCGCTCGCCAATCTGGCGGCCACGGCGCAATCCTTTGAAGATCGCAAGAAAGGCGCCAAGGCCAAGGATGGCGATCAGGTTGTGATCGACTTCAAAGGTTCCATCGACGGCGTGCCGTTTGATGGTGGCGCGGGCGAGGATTATCCGCTGGTACTGGGGTCAAATTCGTTCATCCCGGGATTTGAGGCACAACTGGTGGGGGCCAAGGCAGGTGATGAGGTTGCGGTCAACGTATCCTTCCCGGAAGCCTATGGTGCGGCACATCTGGCAGGCAAGGCCGCGGTGTTTGACTGCACGGTGAAAGCCGTGAAAGAGCCAAAGCCTGCTGAAGTGAATGACGAGCTGGCCACGAAATACGGCGCGGCTGATCTGGCAGCACTGAAGGGCCAGATCGCCGAGCGTCTGGAATCGGAATACAAGGGTGCCTCGCGCGCCGTTCTGAAGCGGTCCTTGCTGGATCAGCTGGACAAGATGGTGACATTCGATCTGCCACAGCGTCTGGTCGATGCCGAGGCCAGCCAGATTGCGCATCAGCTGTATCATGAAGAGCATCCCGATGATCACGGCCATAACCATGGCGAAATCGAAACGACAGATGAGCACAAAGCACTCGCCGTGCGCCGCGTGCGTCTGGGCCTGGTGCTGGCCGAAATCGGCCGCAAGGCTGAAGTGACGGTGACGGATGCGGAAATGACGCAGGCCGTGCTGGGTGCTGCACGTCAGTATCCGGGCCAGGAGCGCCAGTTCTTTGAATTCGTGCAAAAGAACCCGCAGATGCAGCAGCAGCTGCGCGCGCCGCTGTTTGAAGACAAGGTTGTGGATTTCATCGTGGCGGGTGCCGTAGTGAAGGACAAGGACGTATCGAAAGAAGCGCTGCAAAAGGCGGTTGAAAAGCTGGACGAGCTGTAATCCGACCAACGAAGTCAACCTGACCAAAGCCGCACAGAAATGTGCGGCTTTTTGCTTGTGGTCTTTTTTGGGCGACCTCGCGCTTGCCAAAAGCCTGGTTGCCGCTAAGTCTAGATACGTTGCCAGGCGCGTTTTGCCCCGATTCTTTGCAACACAAGGTTGTATTTTCAGCCTGAATGTCTTCATGCCAAAGCGGACAATCTCCGCGAAAAAAAACCAAAACTTTTTGATGGGGCAATGCCCCAATGGAGGACGTATGAGTAACGGACTGCAGTTGGCCAGTCGGCCCTTTGATAACCCCAATGCTGCTGGCAAGGCACGCGGAGACTTTCTGGGGCTTTTGCTTAACCTTGCGAACAGCGCATGGAAATTCTCGCAGCGCAGTCAGGCGCAGCAGGGTGTGCGCAGGGCGCTGAATGATGCGGTTTACGCGCTTTCGAAACGGCCAGAAGGCTATTACGTGATCGTGCAAATGGCCGGGCGGGATGTCAGCGCCGGGGCTTTGCGTGGCATGATCCAGTTTACCAGCGCAACAGCCAGTACCCCTGCGCCGATTTCGGGGTTTCACATTCCGGCGTCCGTCTGGCCCGCGGGAACACGGGTGTTTCATCAGGTGATCCATAATGTGCAAGGGGTGTGTCCGCGTAATCTGCCATCAGATGCGATGAATCTTGACCAAGCCAGGCAGTTGCTGGGCCGCCTGTAAGCAGCCAAGAAAAAGGCCGCGCAGGTTGCCCTGCGCGGCCTTCAATTCGATTCTGACGCGTGATCAGTCGCGGGTCAGGTCTTCACCATCCTGCGCCGCACCCATTTCATCAAACAGGTTGGCGATTTCGAATTCGGCTTCGGCTTCTGCCTCGGCTGCGAGTTCCTGGATCGACTTGCCAGATGCCTGCAGTTCGGCCTCTTCGACCGAACGTGCAACGTTCAGGCGCAGTTTGACCGAGACTTCGGGGTGCAGGGCAGCAGTTACCGTGTGCAGGCCCAATTCCTTGATCGGGCGATCAAGGATGATCTGGCCGCGGTCAACGGTAAAGCCTGCAGCCGTGGCTGCATCGGCCGCGTCACGCGTGGTGACAGAACCATACAGCGCCCCGGCATCGGATGCCGAGCGGATGATGATGAAGGTCTGGCCATCAAGCTTGGCGCCTGCGGCTTCGGCCTCTTTCTTGGTTTCCAGGTTCACCAGTTCCAGTTGGGCTTTCTTGGCCTCAAAGGATTTGATGTTGCTGTCATTGGCGCGCAGGGCCTTGCCCTGTGGCAGAAGGAAGTTGCGGGCGTAACCGTCCTTGACGTTCACGACCTCACCCATCTGGCCCAGTTTGGCCACGCGCTGAAGAAGGATAACTTGCATCGGTTTTCTCCTTACTTCACGGCATAGGGCAGCAGGGCGAGGAAGCGTGCGCGCTTGATGGCCTGGGCCAGTTCGCGCTGCTTTTTCGCAGAGACTGCGGTGATACGGGATGGCACGATCTTGCCGCGCTCAGAAACGTAGCGCTGCAGCAGACGTGTATCCTTGTAGTCGATCGCCGGTGCATTGTCGCCCGAGAACGGGCAAACCTTGCGGCGGCGGAAAAATGGTTTCGTAGCCATGGCTTATGATCCTTTCTGCAAGCTGGATGTTAACGGCGGTCGCCGAACGACGGACGTTCGCTGCGCTCTGGCCGGTCACCAAAGCTGCGTTCGCGGCGTTCACCACCACCAAAGCCCATCCCGCCGCCATCACGGTCACGGTCGCCACGTTCACGGTCATCACGCTTTTGCATCTGGACCGACGGCCCATCCGTGTGCGCATCAACCTTGATCGTCAGCACGCGCATGACATCATCATGCAGGCGCATAAGGCGTTCCATTTCCAGGACGGCTGCAGCAGGTGCATCCGATTTCACAAAGGCATAGTGGCCCTTGCGGTTCTTGTTGATCTTGTAGGCCATCGTCTTGACGCCCCAGTATTCGCTTTCCACAACCTTGCCGCCGTTGTCGGCCAGCACGGTAGAGAAATGTTCGATCAGGGCTTCAGCTTGCGTGTTGGACAGATCCTGACGCGCAATGAAGACATGCTCATAAAGCGGCATGCAGCATTCCTTTATTCTCAGGCGCATTTCATAGGGCAAACGGTTGACCCGCCGCTGTTTGCCCACGAGGTGTTGCGCCGGTTCAGGGTGTGAACGGCGGGATGCAGCCCTTTAAGCGGGGGTGTGCCGGGATGCAAGCCTTTGTTGGCCCCCGGAACCAGATTCGCGCGCGGCCCGGACGATCATCGTTTCGTGATGTTCGCCCATACACAGTGCTTGTTCAGTTCTGTGCAATTTGAGAGAGCAGGCTTTGCAAGTATGTTTCGCCGCGTCAACCCGGGGAAAACCCCCAATCAGCCTTTGGAGTATGCCATGAAATTTGCCTCTTTTGCACTGGCCGCAGCCCTGTTCGCGTCGCCAGCCCTTGCCGCGCCTGAAAAATTCGTTCTGGACGCATCGCACAGCCAGATCGTGTTCAGCTATGATCACCTTGGTTTTTCAACCACCTACGGCATGTTCAGCGGCTTTAACGGCGAGATCATGTTTGATGCCGAAGCGCCTGCGTCCTCCACGGTGACGGTGTCCTTCCCGGTGCGCAGCATGATGACGGGCTGGGAAGAGCGTTTCCAGCACTTCATGTCGGCAGATATCTTCAACGCTGCTGATGATACGTCGATGGTCACCTTCACCTCGACGGCCATTGAAGTGACGGGCGAAAACACGGCCAACATCACGGGCGATCTGACGATGAATGGCGTGACCAAGCCGGTCACGATTGCAACAGTGATGAACAAGGCTGACAACCACCCGATGGCCAACAAGCCATGGATGGGCTTTACCGGCACGACCACCGTTCTGCGCAGCGATTTCAACGTTGGCCTGTTCGCGCCAGCGGTCAGCGATGAAGTGAAGATCACGCTGTCGATCGAAGCTGCAAAAGCCGAATAAGCTCCCGGCAGAATGCAAAGGCCGCTGCGGGCGTTCCGCAGCGGCCTTTTTCATGCGCGCTGTCCAGCGTCAGTTGCGCGTGGCAACAAGGTTGGTGGTGACGGTAGCGTTGAAGCCCACGGTGGATTCGTCGCCATAGGTGGCACCCATGCCAAAGGTGCGCCGGTCAATCTGGGTAGTGCCCGTCATGGTGGCCACATTCCCTGCGATCACCAGATCAAAGGCCAGTTGCAGCGGTGCGGTCACGCCCCGCAGGGTCAACATGCCATCGGCCAGATAGCCGGTCTCGGCAGGCAGGATGCTGGCGTCGAAGGTGGCGGTTGGATGGGTTGCCACATCAAAGAATTCAGCGGCCTTGGCCTGATCGGTGACAGACCCCAGGGTCAGGCTCGTGGTATCGATCGTCACGCTCACGCTGCCATGGCTGCCTTCAGTTGCGACTTCGTCAAAGCGGATGTCGGCGCTCCAGTTGGCAAAGCTGCCTTGGATTTCGCTACCCATCTGGTTGATGGCAAAGCCAAGCGTGCCTTCGGTGACGGTCCAGTTTCCGGTTGCCGCTGATGCGGTTGCTGGGGCGGGCGATGCGACCTCAGCGGTGGTCGGGGGGACTTCGGTCTTGGCCATTGACCATGCTAGGCCCGCACCTGCCGCGTAAATTGCCAGCGCAGCAATGGCCGGGCCGCGCGCATGTGCGGCACCAGTTGCCCGGTCCGGTGCGTTTGCCCCGCGCGTCATGCGGGCCAGCGTATGATCCTTGTCAATAAACGCATGTTTCAGCGCCCCGGCAATGTGCAGCAGAATCGAGGCGACAAGCACCTTGGTGAACACCCAATGCATCGCCCCGGCCAGATGCGCCACGGTTTCCGATGTGGGCACGCCCGGCAAATCCTGCCCAAGGGGCCACAGGATGGGGGCAAAACCATCAGTCGCTGCATGGTGAACCCAGCCAGACAGCGGCACGATGACAAGTGACAGATACAGCGCCCAATGCACCAGCTCTGCCGCCATCGTCTCGGCCTTGCGGTCAGCGTGTACGGGTTCCGGGCGCGTTTGTGTCAGGGCCCACAGAATACGGATCAACGCCACGGCAAAGGCCGCGACCCCCACCGTCTTGTGCAGCGAAAACAGTTGCGCCTTTGCAGCCAGTTCTTCACCTGTGGCATAGGGCATCTGGTTGGCAAACCAGCCAAGCGGGATGGCTGACAGGATCAGCAGGGCAGTCAGCCAGTGCAATGTGCGGGCGACCGAGCCATAGCTGGTTGCGGTATTCGTGGTGGCCATGGTTCTTCTCCGGTCCGTTGCGATGGGGCAAGCCTAGCATGCACCGCGGAAAGGAACAGGCGCAGGATTGCACATCAGATGTGGACGGTGCTTGCCCCATCCCCGCCCGCCCGTTATGCCAAAGGCAAAGAACGGGGGGACTTGGCCATGAGCCGCGCATTCATTTTTCCGGGGCAGGGCGCCCAGACCATTGGCATGGGGCGCGCCCTTGCCGATGCCTATCCATCTGCAAAGGCCGTGTTTGATGAGGTGGATGAGGCGCTTGGTCAAAAGCTGTCATCGCTGATCTGGGACGGCGATATTGCCGAACTGACACTGACGCAGAATGCACAGCCCGCGCTGATGGCCACATCCATGGCAGCACTGCGCGCGCTTGAGGCGGAAGGGATCAGCATCACCGATGCGGCCTTTGTGGCGGGCCATTCGCTGGGCGAATATTCAGCACTTTGTGCCGCAGGGGCGCTGCAACTGTCTGATACGGCGCGGCTTTTGCGCACGCGCGGGCGTGCCATGCAAGAGGCGGTGCCCGTAGGTGTGGGGGCCATGGCGGCTCTGCTGGGTCTTGATTTCGCAACGGCGACTGAAGTGGCGGCCGAGGCTGCGCAAGGCGAAGTCTGCCAGGCCGCCAATGACAATGACCCGGCCCAGGTGGTGGTATCGGGGCACAAGGCCGCGGTCGAACGCGCCTTGGAGATTGCCAAGGCGCGCGGTGCAAAGCGCGCGATCCTGCTGCCCGTCAGTGCGCCGTTCCATTGCGCATTGATGGGGCCTGCGGCGGCAGTGATGTCTGAAGCTTTGGCCGGCGTGGCGATTGCCGCACCGCAAGTGCCGGTGGTGGTCAACGTGCGGGCTGAGGCGGTGACAGAGCCTGACCGCATCCGTGCATTGCTGGTGGCGCAGATCACGGGGTCGGTCCGCTGGCGCGAATCCGTGCAATGGATGGCAGGTGCAGGTGTGACTGAATTCTGGGAAATTGGCGCAGGCAAGGCGTTGTCGGGCATGGTCAAGCGGATTGTCGAAGGGGCAGTGACGCGTGCCGTGGGCACACCGGATGATGTGATCGCGGCAAAAGCATAAGGTGGTCTGGGGCTGCAGGGTCTGTGCGCCCCGCTTGCCCCTGGACATTTTCACAGGCTTGAAAGTTGGGAGGGGCAGATGTTTGATCTGACAGGGAAATCGGCACTAGTGACCGGGGCATCCGGTGGTATTGGGGCAGCAATAGCGCGTGCCCTGCATGGGGCGGGGGCGACAGTCGCCCTGTCGGGCACACGGGTTGAACCCTTGCAGGCGCTGGCGGTTGAACTGGCCACGCGGGTGCATGTGCTGCCATGTGATCTGTCGGACCCGGTGGCGGTTGAGGCGTTGATGAAAGACGCGATTGCCGCGATGGGCGCGGTGGATGTGCTGGTCAATAACGCGGGCATCACACGTGATGGCTTGGCCATGCGCATGTCTGATGATGACTGGCAGGCGGTGATCGACGTGAACCTGACCTCAACTTTCCGGCTGTGCCGGGGGGCCTTGCGCGGCATGATGAAGGCGCGGTGGGGGCGCATCATCAACATTTCATCCGTGGTCGGGGCCACGGGCAACGCAGGGCAGGCCAATTACGCGGCCTCCAAGGCAGGCATGATTGCCATGTCGAAAAGCATTGCCGAAGAGGTTGCAAGCCGGGGCATCACGGTAAATGCTGTCGCCCCCGGGTTTATTGCCACGCCAATGACAGACAAGCTGACAGATGATCAGAAAGGCCGCATCCTTTCGGAAATTCCGGCGGGTCGCATGGGTGATGCCGGCGATATTGCCGCCGCCGTACTGTATCTCGCCAGTCCTGAAGCTGGCTATGTGACCGGGGCTACGCTGCATGTAAACGGCGGCATGCATATGGGCTGACGGTGCATTTCAAATCAAGCTTTAGCTGATTGATCGGACACCCGCCCTGATTCACTTACCTGCCGTTAAGGCCTGTCTGGCAGTGTTTTCTGGCAACCAGTGTGGTGGGGACCAGATGGGTTTTCGGCGGGTGTTTGACGGCGCATTTCTGCGCGCAGAAATTCATGGCGACGGGCAGAATGGCCTGTTTGTCAGCTTTGATCATTATCGTCCGGGGCGGACCTGTTTTGTGAACATGGCACCTGTCCAGATGGCACTGGACATGGGCTATGCCAGTCTGGTCATCTCGACCGCAGCAAATGACTGGTTTCTGAACCCTGACCTGCCAGACCTGCGTGTCGAACTGCAACATCTGGCGGCGCAATATCCTGTCGTGCGGGCCATCGGCTTTTCGATGGGGGGATATGGCGCGCTTTTGCTGTCCAACACCCTGCAGCTGGCCTTTGCAACACTCTGGGCCCCGCAGGTTTCGATCCGGCAAAGGCTGGCCCCTTTCGAAAACCGATTCAAGACCGAAGCCAGTCGTATCGACGTGGTGGCCGACCAGTTGCGCCTGCACATCATTCCGCAATTGCAGGGCCTTGTGTTGTGCGACCCCTTCGCCCACCCGGCCGAACGCCAGCACGCCCATGCGATACAGGCGCTGGCCCCTGATCTTGGACTTGCAGCCTTGCCGTTCTCCGGGCACCCGCCGACGGGGGTTGTGATGGCCGGCGGCGCTTATCAGTCGCTTCTGCGTGCCGCAATCAGTGGCGAGATGACCCCGCAGATGGTGCGGAAGGTGCATGCCAGCCACCGCTGGGGGTCGGAATCCTATTTGCGCGCGTTGCAGGCCAGGCTTAACAAACGCGAAGCGCGGGGCTTTGCGATGACCGGCACTTAGCCTGCACTGCCGTGGGAAACTGTTTGCCATGCGCCAAAGCCCTTGCTATAGGCGCGCCTGACCGCAAAGCCGCTTGAAACGGCGGTGGGATGCCCGTTAGTGTGGGCGCAGGCATGGACGTGACCGGGGGCCTTCCCCGCAACAGGAACGAGGAATGACATGAGCGATATCGCAGCCCGCGTGAAGAAGATCGTGGTCGAGCATCTGGGCGTTGAAGAAGACAAGGTGATCGAGAATGCCTCGTTCATTGATGATCTGGGCGCTGACAGCCTGGACACTGTCGAACTGGTGATGGCTTTCGAAGAAGAATTCGGGATCGAGATCCCTGACGATGCCGCCGAAACCATTCAGACCTTCGGCGATGCCGTGAAATTCATCACCGAAGCGGCGTAAGCCCCCTTGGTGTGACCTTTTGAAAAGGCACCCTGCGGGGTGCCTTTTTGCATTTGGGGGGCTGATGATTCCGACACTTGGAACGGACCGCCTGATCTTGCGGGCGATGCGGCGTGATGATTTCCCGGCCTTTGCGGCGCTTTGGGCGATGCCAGAGATGACGCGCTACAACCGGCCCGGTCCGCGCGATGAAACTGCAAGCTGGCGGTCGTTTCTGGCCAATGCGGGCAGTTGGGCCATGGATGGTATCGGGCAATGGGCGGTTTGCTGGCGGAACGGGGGGGCGTTTATCGGGCAGGTAGGGTTCTTTGATGCGCGCCGGGAACTGGGGGCAGATTTTGATGCCGTGCCAGAATGTGGCTGGGCGGTGGCACCTGACATGCAGGGGCAGGGGGTGGCGACGGAGGCCTGCATCGCCGCGCACCGCTGGATGGATGCGCGGGGGCCGGGGGAAACGGTGGCGATGATCGCGGCGGGCAATGTGGAATCAGAACGGCTGGCGATGAAACTGGGCTACCGGCAGTTCAGGGTGATGACGCTGGATGGGGTGGCGATGGGGCTGTCGCGGCGCAGGGCAAAAGCCGCTGTCCCATGATGGGACAGTTTTGAAGCCAAGCAATATCAATGACTTGACTGTTCCGTATTCACGTTTTGTTAACTGCTGCCATGCCTTTGCAGGATATGCACCCAAAAATCTTGCAAGATTTTTTGCAATTTTCTTGGACGAAAATGGGACTGCTGCATCGGCGGTCTACCGAGTCCTGCGGTCTGCCCAACCCTGATCAGATCGAAAGCCTGATCCCTGTGCCGCCACCCTGCGATCCGCGTTCGCGGTAGGGGGTGGTGTTGTAATGCGACCGGTAGCATTTGGAAAAATGCGACGGGGAGGCAAAGCCGCAGGCAAGCGCCACGTTGATCACGCTCATATCCGTTTGCAGCAGCAGGTTGCGCGCCTTTTGCAAACGCAGTTCCATGTAATACCGCTTTGGGCTGCGGTTCAGGTACCGCGCGAACAGGCGTTCCAGCTGGCGCGTGCTCATCCCCACATCTTCGGCCAGATCGGCAGGCGACATCGGGTCTTCGATGTTGCCTTCCATCATGTGGATGACCTGGCTTAGTTTCGGGTGGCGCACGCCGATGCGGGTGGGCACGGACAGGCGCTGCGTATCCTGATCGGTGCGGATCGTGGAATAGATCATCAGGTCGGCCACATTATTGGCCATGTCTTCCCCGTGGTCAGCGGCAATGATGCGCAGCATGAGGTCGATCGAGCTGATCCCGCCCGCAGTGGACCAACGGTTGCCATCCATCACAAAGACGGATTTCGACAGCTTCACCTCTTCGAATTCCTCGGCAAAGCCATCGTGGTTTTCCCAATGAACGGTCGCTTTCTTACCATCAAGCAGGCCCGCCTTGGCCAAGGCATAGGCGCCGGTGCAAAGGCCACCGATCGTCACACCGCGGCGCGCCTCGCGCCGCAGCCAGTTGACCACGCCCTTGGTGGTGGTGTGCTGAATATCAAGGCCGCCACAGACAAGCACGGTGTCATCACGCTCAACCTCGTCCAGCCCAAGGTCCAGCCGGAAGGTTGCGCCGTTCGAGCAGGTTTTTTCCACGCCGCCCTCGCCCGCAAGGGCCCAGGTATACAGCGGATAGCCTGCGACGTGGTTGGCCAGCCGCAAGGGTTCAATCGCGCCGGCGAAGTTGATCATGGTAAAGCGGTCCAGCAGCAGAAACACAAAGCGGCGGGGGGCCGTTGTCTTGGTGACCTGAGTTGCCTTGCGCTGAGGGCTTTGCATCGGTGCGACCTGATTGCGTCGGTATTGGCACATGCAAACTACAAATCCTGCCTGTCTGCAAGCTGCATCCTGATCGGAAACAGCGATCTCTTTGTGGCCTGCTGCTTGACAGGGGGCGGGCGAGGGAAAAGACTGCGGGCATGCGCAAGATGTTTCGGCTTCACCCCTACCTGACGACGGCCTTTGTCGTGTCATCGGTCTTGGCGGTTGGCTTTCTGATCAAGATCACCTTGGGCATCATCGGGTGGGAAGGGGGCAGGCCCGGCCCTGTCCGGCCATGGATGACGGTGGGGCTTGTGGCGGAAAACTGGGGGTTGGAGCCGCGCGCGATTGATGCAGCAGCAGGCCTGCCGGAACCGGTGGAGGGCCGGCCTTTCACATTGCAGGAAATCGCGGATGCGCGGGGTGTGCCGGTTGAAGAGATTATCAAACTGGTCGAAGACACGGTGCGGCAGATGAAGCGGGCCGAACATGGTGGCCATGGTGGCGGCGCAGACCCATGACAGACTGGCTGCTGGCGCTTGTGCCAACCTATGGGCCGTGGTTGCTGTTTGGCGCAACATTCCTGTCCTGCATGGCCTTGCCCATTCCGGCGTCGATCCTGATGCTGGCAGCAGGTGGATTTGTTGCGGCGGGTGATCTGGCCCTTGCCACCACGGCGGGCGCGGCCTTGGCCGGGGCGGTGGCTGGCGATCAGGCAGGTTATGCCGCCGGGCGGTTTGGTGTGGCAGGAATATTGCGTGGGGCGGAAGGCAAATCAGCGTTGCTGGCGCGGGCGACGCAGATGCTGGCACAAAAGGGGGGGCTGGCTGTGTATGTCACGCGCTGGCTGATTTCCGCGCTTGGGCCCTATGTCAATCTGGCAGGCGGGGCGGCGCGCATGCCTTGGGCGCGTTTTACCCTATGGTCGGTGCTGGGCGAAGGC
This sequence comes from Pseudomonadota bacterium, assembly GCA_046049665.1. Lineage (GTDB taxonomy): Bacteria > Pseudomonadota > Alphaproteobacteria > Rhodobacterales > Rhodobacteraceae > JAAFHS01. Next base: position 40,289 of record JBJOQW010000060.1, read on the forward strand.
ACCTGGGTGGCGCTTTACGTGGGCCTTGGGCGCAGTTTTGCAGGCAATCTGGAGGCGGCCTCGGCGCAGGCGGTCAGTATTCTGGGCTTTCTTGCTGCGGGGGCGGTAGCTGTGGGATTGGGATACGTGTTGCTGCGGGCCATGCGTGGCGGGCATTAGCCGCGCAACTTCCCGTTTGCGCTGCCTTGTGACAGACCCTATAACCCAGCCGAATTATGCGGAAATCGACAAAGGACAGGGCCATGACCAAGGGCTGGACCAAATCAGACTGGCGCGCGAAGCCGCGGGTGCAGATGCCGGATTATCCGGATCAGGCGGCCCTGAACGCGGTTGAGGCGCAACTGGCAAAGTACCCGCCTTTGGTGTTTGCAGGCGAAGCGCGCAAGCTGAAGCGGCAGCTGGCACTGGCGGCCGAGGGCAAGGCGTTTCTGCTGCAGGGTGGGGATTGCGCGGAATCATTCGCGGAATTCAGCGCGGACAATATCCGCGACACGTTCCGCGTGATGCTACAGATGGCCGTGGTGCTGACCTATGGCGCGAAGGTGCCGGTCATCAAGGTGGGGCGTATGGCGGGGCAGTTTGCCAAGCCGCGTTCGGCGCCGACCGAAGTGATTGATGGTGTGGAATACCCAAGCTACCGGGGCGATATCATCAATGGCTTTGACGCCACGGTTGAATCGCGCAGGCCCGATCCGGGCCGCATGCTGCAGGCCTATACGCAGGCGGCGGCCAGCCTGAACCTGCTGCGCGCCTTCAGCACGGGTGGTTTTGCCGACATCCACCGGGTGCACAGCTGGACGCTGGGCTTTGCGGAGCATGACAAGGCGGAACGCTACCGCGAGCTTTCGAACCGCATTTCGGATGCGCTGGATTTCATGAATGCAGCGGGTGTGAATGGCGATACCAGCAATGCGCTGGCAACGGTGGATTTCTACACCAGCCACGAGGCACTGCTGCTGGAATACGAAGAGGCGCTGTGCCGGATTGACAGCATCACGGGCCTGCCGGTTGCAGGGTCTGGCCACATGATCTGGATCGGGGATCGGACACGCCAGCCAGACGGGGCGCATGTGGAATTCTGCCGTGGGGTGCAAAACCCGATTGGTCTGAAATGCGGGCCGACGACGACGGCGGATGATCTGAAGGTGCTGATGGCCAAGCTGAACCCAGCCAATGAGGCGGGGCGCCTGACACTGATCGCGCGGTTTGGTGCGGGCAAGGTAGCTGAGAACCTGCCGCGTCTGATCAAAGCGGTGCGTGAGGAAGGTGCGAATGTGCTGTGGTCTTGCGATCCGATGCACGGCAATACGATCAAGGCGGCATCAGGCTACAAGACGCGGCCGTTTGACAGCGTTCTGCGCGAAGTGCGCGAGTTCTTTGGCATCCACAAGGCCGAAGGCACCATTCCGGGCGGCGTGCATTTTGAAATGACGGGTCAGGATGTGACCGAATGCACGGGCGGTCTGCGCGCGGTTTCAGATGAGGACCTGTCGGATCGGTATCACACGGCCTGCGATCCGCGCCTGAATGCAAGCCAGTCGCTGGAGCTGGCGTTCCTTGTGGCGGAAGAGCTGTCTGCCATGCGCAGTTCGGGTCAGCGCATCGCGCTGTAAGGCGCGGGTGATGGGCAAAAGGGCCCAGGCGTGAAAGCCCGGGCCTTTGTCATTTCACAACGCGCAGGTAGGGCACGGCAGAGGGGCGGGTCTCGGGGTGCCGGAAGGGAACCGTCTCTTCCGCAAAGACCGGAATGCGCCGGGCGACCTCGGGCGGCACCAACGGGGCGGTCTGATCAAGCGCCTCACAGGTTGTGCGCAGGATGTGAAACCGCCGGGGTGTGCGCCCGGCGGTGCCGCGCAGCACAAGGCAGCCCAGCAGCAGGTCAGGTGCATCCGTTTCGCCGCGCATTGGCAGCAGCAACATTTGCCCCATCAGCGCCGGCCTGCCCAAGCCGCGTTCCGCCTCCATCCGCAGGGTTACGGCGGTTTTGCCAGTGAAGACCTTGGTGAGCGCTGTTTCCAGTTCGGCGCGCGCCATCGGGTCAAACAACGCCGATAGCGGCATGCCGCGCAGTTCCATGCCCATCAGATCGGTGAAGGTTGCGCCTGCCAAGCGAACCCGTGCGAGCCCCGGCGCAATCTGTTCAGCAATCACGGTCTGGTGCAGGCAATATTTCAGGCCGCGCGGGTCAAGATCAGCCCGGCGCGGCAGGCCACCACTGGGGCGCAGCGCCTCCCAGTAGCCGCGCAGTTCTGCAAAGGGCGCAATTGCCGCCCCTCCAGGCCCGACATTATCCATATCAATGACCATAACCCCAGTCCCCGTCTGCCCCAGTTCGCGTCCGCACCATTGCCACCTGCCTGCCCGTTGTCGCGTGGCCCGCCCTCTGTTAAGCGAGTGGGGTGCGCGCGTGCTTTGGCGGCAGCGTTAGCAATGTTTTAATATAACCGCTTACGTCGGGTTTCGGGAAACAAAGTTAGAAAATGGTAAACGCAGAGCACCTTACACCGCATGACAGGGTCATGGCATGACCGTGTCGATGACCGGATTTGCAGCGGGGCGCGGGCAGGGGGCAAAGGCCAGCTGGGTCTGGGATCTGCGCGGCGTGAATGGCAAGGGCCTTGATCTGCGCCTGCGCGTGCCCGACTGGATTGATGGGCTGGAGGCAGCTATCCGCACGGAACTGGGCCGCTGCGTGGCGCGCGGCAACATCAGCCTGACATTGCGCGTGGCGCGCGATGTGGAAGATGAGGGGGCCCTACGCCTGAACGCGGCAGCTTTGCAGGCGGCGCTGCGCGCAATGGGCGATGTGGAACAGGCCGCGATGGCGGCAGGCGTGACGCTGGCGCAACCCTCGCCCGCCGATGTGCTGGCGCTGCGCGGTGTTCTGGAACAGGCGGGTGCCGAGGCTGACCCCGCCCCCTTGCGCGCGGCGATTCTGGCTGACCTTCCCGCCCTGATTGCGGCGTTTCAGGACATGCGCGCATCCGAAGGGCGCGCCTTGCAGGAACTGATTGCCAGCCAGATTGACCAGATCGCTCAGCTTGTGACCGCCGCGAAAGCCGCCGCCGAAGCGCGCCGCCCCGCCGTGCAGACCGCCCTGCAGGATGCCATTGCCCGCGTCATCGCCGAAAGCGTTGATCCGGCCCGTCTGGCACAGGAACTGGCGCTATTGGCCGTGAAGGCGGATGTGACCGAGGAGCTTGACCGTCTTGGTGCCCATATCACCGCCGCGCGGGCCCTGCTGCATGAGGCGGGCCCTGTGGGGCGCAAGTTTGATTTCCTGATGCAGGAATTCATGCGCGAGGCGAATACGCTGTGTTCCAAATCAGCCGATATTGCGCTGACGCGGATCGGGCTTGATCTGAAAACCGTGATCGACCAGTTGCGTGAACAAGTGCAGAATGTGGAATGACCATGCAGCGTAAGGGCCTTTTGCTGATCCTGTCATCGCCTTCGGGGGCGGGAAAATCGACGCTGGCGCGCAGGCTGATGGCATGGGATCCGACCATGCGCTTTTCGGTGTCAGCCACCACGCGCGCGCCCCGGCCGGGTGAGGTGGACGGGCGCGAGTATTTCTTCCGCAGCCATGCCGAGTTTGAAGAGATGGTGGCGGCGGGCCAGATGCTGGAACATGCGACGGTATTTGACAACCGCTATGGCAGCCCGCGCGCGCCGGTTGAGGCGGCCATGGCGGAAGGGCGCGATACCCTCTTTGATATTGACTGGCAGGGCGGGCAGCAAATTCGCGCCTCGGCTTTGGCGCGGGATGTGGTTTCGGTATTCATCCTGCCACCGTCGATTGCAGAACTGGACCGGCGGCTGCGGACGCGGGGGCAGGATAGTGCCGAGGTGATTGCGGGGCGGATGGCGAAATCGGAATCGGAAATCAGCCACTGGGGTGAATATGACTATGTCATCGTCAATGACGATATTGACAAGTCTTTCAATGCGTTGACGACCATTCTTCAGGCGGAGCGTATGCGGCGTGACCGCCAGCCGGGCCTGCCGGATTTCATCCGTGACCTGCAGCAGGAGTTTGCCGCAAGATGATTTACGAACTTGATGGGATCATGCCCGAAATTCACCCCGACGCCTGGATCGCACCGGGGGCGCATGTGATGGGCAAGGTTCGGATCGGGGCGGGGGCGTCGGTCTGGTTCGGGGCGGTGCTGCGGGGGGATAATGAGTGGATCACGGTGGGTGAGGACACGAATATCCAGGAAAACAGCGTGCTGCATACGGATTGGGGTTATCCGCTGACAATTGGCGCGCGCTGCACGATTGGCCACAAGGCGATGCTGCATGGCTGTGTGATTGCCGACGGGTCACTGATCGGCATGGGGGCCACGGTGCTGAACGGGGCGCAGATCGGGGCGGGCTGCCTGATTGGGGCCTGTGCGCTGGTCACGGAAGGCAAGGTGATTGCGGACGGATCGTTGGTGATGGGCGCGCCGGGGCGCGTGGTGCGCGCAGTTGATGATGAGGGGCGGGCACGGCTGCTGGCCTCGGCTGCGGGCTATGCGGCGAATGCGCAGCGGTTCAAGCAGGGGTTGGTTGCGCGCTAGCTGTTGCAAAAATGGAATAATTGTTCCATTATGGGTCATGATCGCGAGGGCCCTTTGATGACAAAGCCGCAAACGGCACCCACCACGATTGAAACGTTTCGTGACCGGTTGGCTGAAGTCAGCCCCGATCTGCCGCGGCGTTTGCGGCAATGCGCAGATTTCATTGCGGGAAACCTTGACCGGATCGCGGTGTCAACGGTGGCTGAGATTGCGGCGGGGGCGGATGTGCCGCCATCGGCGGTGATGCGGTTTTGCCAGATTCTGGGGTTCAGCGGGTTTTCGGACATGCAAAGGCTGTTCCGTGATGCCTATGCGCCGGGTCTGCCCGATTATGCCACACGGCTGCGCAACCTGCAGGCAGGCAGCCCTGCGGCGATTCTGGCGGAATTTGTTGAGGCGGGGCGTTTGTCATTGGAAAACATGGCAAAAACGCTGGACCCGGTGGCGCTGGATGCGGCGGTGGCGGTGCTGGCGCGGGCGGGGGTGGTGCATATTGCGGGGCGGCGGCGGTCTTTTCCGATTGCGGCCTACTTTGGCTATATCTTTGAAAAGCTGGCTGTGCCGGCGCTTTTGCATGATGGGGTTGGCCAGTTGGACAACAGCCATGTGCTGCGCCCCGGCGATGCGCTGATTGCCATCACCTTTGCGCCTTATGCGGAAGAAACCCATGCGCTGGCGCAAGCGGCCATTGCGCGCGGGGTGCCGGTGGTGCTGCTGACAGACCGGTTGACCAGCCCCTTGGCGCGGCAGGCGCAGGCGGTTCTGACCATTGCCGAGGTTGATTTCGGGGCGTTCCGCGCGCCAACGGCAACGCTGGCGGTTGCTGTTTCCCTGGCCGTGGCCGTGGCTGCGGCGCGTGACTCTGGCCACGAATAGGGCTTTTACCGTGCGCCAAAATGGAATAAATATTCTATGAACCTTGCCCGCCGAATCTGTGGTGGGTCGCAGGTCCGGGGGGTGCGATGAAAACACTGGATGTCATTACCATTGGCCGGTCATCGGTTGATCTTTACGGCGCGCAGGTGGGCGGGCGGCTGGAGGACATGGGGTCATTCCAGAAATACGTGGGCGGTAGCCCGACGAACATGGCCACGGGCACGGCACGGCTGGGGCTGCGCTCGGCGCTGATCACGCGGGTGGGTGATGAGCATATGGGCCGCTTTATCCGCGAGGAGTTGCAGCGCGAAGGGGTGAACACGCAAGGCGTGGTGACAGACCCGGAAAGGCTGACGGCGCTGGTGCTGCTGGGCATCCGTGATGACAAGCAGTTCCCGCTGATCTTTTACCGCGAAAACTGCGCCGATATGGCGCTGTGCGAAGATGATATTGACGCAGGCTTTATCGCGCAGGCGCGCGCGGTGGTGGCGACGGGCACGCATCTGAGCCACCCGCGCACGGCGGCGGCGGTGCTGAAAGCGTTGCATCTGGCGCGTGAGAATGGCGCGCAGACGGCGCTGGACATTGATTACCGGCCGAACCTGTGGGGGCTGTCGGGGCATGGCGACGGGGAAAACCGGTTCATCGAAAGTGCGGCGGTGACGGCGCGGTTGCAGGAAACGCTTCACCTGTTCGATCTGATCGTGGGCACCGAAGAAGAATTCCACATTGCGGGCGGCACGACCGATACGATGGCGGCGCTGCGGGCGGTGCGGGCGGTCAGCCGCGCGGTGCTGGTATGCAAGCGCGGACCGATGGGGGCTGCGGCCTTTACGGGTGATATTCCGGCGACCCTTGACGATGGCGAGGCGGGGCCGGGCTTTCCGATTGAGGTGTTCAACGTGCTGGGCGCGGGTGATGGCTTCATGTCGGGCCTGCTGAAAGGCTGGCTGGATGGTGAGGCATGGCCGGTAGCACTGACCTACGCCAATGCCTGCGGGGCCTTTGCCGTATCGCGCCACGGCTGCACGCCGGCCTACCCAAGCTGGGAAGAGCTGCAGTTCTTCCTGAAGCGCGGGGTGCAAACACCCGCCTTGCGCCATGATACGGCGTTGGAGCAGATCCATTGGTCCACCAACCGGCGCAAGCAATGGCAAACGGTGCGCGCCTTTGCCTTTGATCACCGTGCGCAGCTGGAGGATATTGCCGGGGCAACACCTGCGCGGATTGCCGCGTTCAAGAACCTTTGTCTGGATGCGACACTGGCTGTGGCGCAGGAGCGCGACGGCTATGGTCTTTTGTGCGACAACCGCCTTGGGCGCGGGGCCTTGCACCGGGCGGCGGGGCAGGGCTTGTGGATCGGGCGGCCGGTGGAATGGCCGGGATCACGGCCTTTGATGCTGGAGCCGGAACTGGGCCCGGATTTCGGGGGGCTGAACGAATGGGCGCTGGAACATGTGGTCAAGGTTCTGTGCTTTTGCCACCCGGATGATGCGCCTGACATGCAGGCCAAGCAGGAAGATACGATCACACGGCTGTTCCACGCCTGCCGCCGCAACCGCCTTGAAATGCTGCTGGAGGTGATCCCGTCCAAGGTGGGGCCGGTGGATGACATGACGACGGCCAAGCTGATTTCGCGCTTTTATGACATCGGCATTTACCCCGACTGGTGGAAGCTGGAGCCGATGCAGACGGATGCCGCATGGGCCGCCACCTGTGATGCCATCAACAGCCGCGATCCGCATACCCAAGGGATTGTGGTGCTGGGGCTGGGGCAATCTGAGGCGGAACTGGCAAGCGCATTCAAACTTGCGGCCAAGCATCCGCTGGTCAAAGGCTTTGCCGTAGGCCGCACCATTCATGGCAATGTCGGGCGTGACTGGATGGCGGGGCGCATTGATGATGCGACGGCAGTTGCTAGCATGGCCGAAAACTATCAACGTCTTTGCGACATCTGGGATCACGCCCGCACAGGAGTATCAGCATGAGCACTATCCGTCTGACCGCCGCCCAAGCGATGGTGCGCTACCTGACCGCGCAGATGGCCGAGGATGGCAAGCCCTTTATCGCGGGCTGCTGGGGCATTTTCGGCCATGGCAACGTTGCGGGGCTGGGTGAGGCCTTGTACGGCGTCAAGGACCATTTCCCCACCTACCGCGGGCATAATGAACAGACCATGGCGCATACGGCGATTGCCTATGCCAAACAATTGGGCCGGGCACATGCGATGATGGTGACATCGTCAATTGGGCCGGGGGCCTTGAACATGGTCACGGCGGCGGGTGTGGCGCATGTGAACCGCATTCCGGTGCTGATCGTGCCGGGGGATGCCTTTGCCAACCGGGGGCCGGACCCGGTGCTGCAACAGGTTGAGGATTTCGGTGATGGCACGACCTGCGTGAACGATGCGTTCAAGCCGGTGAGCCGCTATTATGACCGCATCATGCGGCCGGAACATCTGCTGACGGCATTGCCGCGCGCAATGCGGGTGATGACGGACCCGGCGGAATGCGGGCCGGTGACGCTGTCCTTCTGTCAGGATGTGCAGGCCGAGGCCTATGATTACCCGGCCTCATTCTTTGAACCGCGCGTCTGGCGGCTGCGGCGGGTGCAGCCGGACCCGGTGGAAGTGGCGCGGGTGGCCGAGATGATCAAGGGTGCGAAGAACCCGGTGATCGTGGCGGGTGGCGGCGTGCATTACAGCTTTGCGACCGATGCCTTGGCGTGGTTCGCGGATCAGTACCAGATTCCGGTGGTGGAAACGCAGGCGGGCAAATCATCCCTGCCATGGGACCATCCGATGAACCTGGGGCCAGTGGGCGTGACGGGTTCAACAAGTGCCAACACGGCCTGCGGGCAGGCGGATGTGGTGATCGGGGTCGGCACGCGGTTTCAGGATTTTACGACAGGGTCCTGGTCACTGTTTTCCCATCCGGGGCGCAAGCTGATCAGCCTGAATGTGGCGGCTTATGATGCGGCCAAGCATGGGGCAGAACCTTTGTGCGCTGATGCCTGCGTGGGGCTTGAGGCGCTGTGGAAAGCCATGGGTGAGCACAAGTTCAGCCCTGATGCGGCGGCCTTGAAGGCCGACTGGTTCAGCAAGGTTGATCCGCTGACGGAAGCGCCCAAGGATGGCAACCAGTTGCCAACGGACATGCAGGTGGTTGGGGCGGTGCAGCGCGCTGCTGGTCCAGATACGGTGATCATGTCAGCGGCAGGCACCATGCCGGGCGAATTGCACAAGCTGTGGAAGGCGACGCGGCCCATGTCCTACCACATGGAATACGGGTTTTCCTGCATGGGGTATGAAATTGCAGGGGCGATCGGCATCAAAATGGCGCAGCCAGAGCGCGATGTGGTCTGCATGCTAGGCGATGGCAGCTATATGATGGCCAATAGCGAATTGGCGACGGCCTGCATGATGGGCACAAAGATCACGCTGGTGATTACGGATAACCGGGGGTTCGGCTGTATCAACCGCTTGCAGATGCACACGGGCGGGGCGGAATTCAACAACCTGCTGAAGGATGCCTGGCAGGTGAACGCCTCGGCCATTGATTTCCGCGCGCATGCGGAATCGATGGGGGCCACGGCGGTGAAAGCGGGAAATATTGCGGAACTTGAAGCGGCACTGGTGCAGGCGAAAGCCGCCAAGGGGCCGTTTGTGGTGGTGATTGATACTGACCCCTACCCAAGCACGCCTTACGGCGGATCGTGGTGGGAGGTGGGGGTGCCCGAGGTGTCCGTGCGGCCGGCAGTGGTGGCAGCGCATGAGAAAGCGCGGGAAAAGAAGCAAAAACAGCAACGTGCTGACTGAAGTTAAGGTGAAAAGATGATCCGTTACGGAACCAACCCGATTGCATGGTCAAACGATGATGACCAGACGCTGGGCGCGCATATCAGCCTGGAGCAATGTCTGGATGAGTGCGCGAAGATCGGCTTTGATGGTATTGAAAAGGGGCATAAATTCCCGACAACCGTGGCAGGCCTGAAAGGCGTGCTTGACCCGCGTGGTCTGGCCTTTGTGTCGGGCTGGCATTCGACGAACCTGTTGGTGAATGCGGTTGAGGCCGAAAAGGCAGCGATGCAGCCGTTTCTGGATGTGCTGAAAGGCATGGGCTGCAAGGTGATCATCGTGTGCGAAACATCAAACGCCATTCATGGCGCGGATGATCAGCCGGTCAACAACCGTCCGCATCTGCGGGATGATCAGTGGCGGGCCTTCGGGCAGGGGATCGAGGCCTTGGCGGAATTCAGTGCGGCACAGGGCATCACGCTGGTTTACCATCACCACATGGGCACGATTGTGGAAGCCGAATGGGAGATTGACCGCCTGATGGCGGAGACAGGGCCACATACGCATTTGCTGCTGGATACGGGGCATTGCCATTTTGGCGGCGGTGATCCGGTGCGGCTTGCGAAAAAGCACATGGGCCGCGTGGCGCATATCCATGCCAAGAACGTGCGGCCGGATGTGATGGCGCAGGTGCGTGAGCAGGGCCTGAGCTTTCTGGAAGGTGTGCGGCGGGGCGTGTTCACCGTGCCGGGCGACGCGGAGGGTGTGGTAGATTTCCACGGCGTGCTTGAGGTGGCGGCGGCGCATGATTATCAGGGCTGGTTGGTGATCGAGGCGGAACAGGACGCGGCGGTGCGCAACCCGTTGGAATATCAGGGTATGGGGCTGCGCGCGCTGAAGGCCTTCGCGAAACGGGCAGGTTTGCGCGGGGCGTGACGGGCGGATTTGAGTATTTTGCAAAGAGAAAACAAAACGATGGCCGATCTTTTGCGCAAGCCGCTGGGCACCCATGGCAAGGTGCATGACATCAGTGCTGCCGATGCAGGCTGGGGCTATGTAGGCTTTTCGCTTTACCGGCTGAGTGCGGGGGAAAGCGTGGCGGAAACCACGGGTGACCGCGAGGTGATACTGGTGCTGGTCGAGGGGCACGCGCATATCCACGGGGCGGGGCAGGATTGGGGTGTGATGGGCGACCGGATGGATGTGTTTGAAAAGACCCCGCCGCATTGCCTGTATCTGCCGGGGGGGACGGCGTGGAATGCGCAGGCGACAACGGCCTGCACGCTGGCGGTTTGCACAGCGCCTGCGAAGGGCGGGTACGCGGCGCAGCGCCTTGGGCCGGAAGGAATTGCGCTGACACCAAGGGGGCAGGGGGCGAACACGCGCCACATCAACAACATCGCGATGGAAGGCCGCGATGTGGCGGGCAGCCTGCTGGTGACCGAAGTCTTCACGCCGGCTGGCAACTGGTCAAGCTATCCCAGCCACAGGCATGACGAGGATGATTATCCGCGGATGACCTATCTGGAAGAAACCTACTACCACCGCCTGAACCCGGCGCAGGGCTTTGGCATTCAGCGCGTATACACCGAAGACGGTGCGTTGGACGAAACTATGGCGGTCAAGAACCATGATGTGGTGCTGGTGCCGCGCGGGCATCACCCTTGTGGAGCGCCCTATGGATACGAGATGTATTACCTGAACGTCATGGCAGGCCCGCGCCGCGCCTGGCGGTTTCAGAACGACCCGGACCATGACTGGATTTACCAACGCGATTCAGCTGGCCTGTAGGGCATTCGTCACAATGGCGCTGCGCCTGTCGTTCAATCAGCGGGTCCGGCAAGCCTGACACGCAGGGTGGGGGCGGCGGCTGAAAGCTCGCGCAGGACAATGCCGCTGTTGGGCAAGACGGGGGTGCGGACCAGCACTTCGCCGCGAAAGCCGAATCGTTCAAGCTGGGACAGCGCATCAACTGCGTCAAACCCCGGCCCGAACAGCGGCATGATCACAAGGTCTGGCAGAACCTCGCTGATCTTGCGGGCGCTCAACTTTACAAAGGGCATGCTGTGCAGGGCTGAGTTAGCGGGAAGTTCGCCGCTCTCTGCTCCGTCAATCACAAGAACTGACCGCAGGCCCGCCATCAGGGCAGCGCCACCCTACGCGCGCAAACGCACTTCGTCCGCCCCAATGGCGACCGCCGTTTTTGCATCTGTACCTCCCCCGAGGATAAGCCTGTTTCTTGCAAGCCGTTCCGCAGTTTAGCGCGATTCAACTTCAGGGGGAAATAGCAAAGATTGGATTATACTTTGGGCATAGATTGCACCGGCTGGACAGGCTGACCGGCACCTGCCACACAAAGCCATGGAACACTCGCTTGCTACATCCCTGATCGCGGCCTTGCCGCAACCGGCCCTGTTTATTGCACAATCGCAAAAGGTTGGCAGTGCCAACGCTGCGGCCATCGCTCTGTTGGGGCATGGGATGATCGGGCGGCACTTTGCCCTGTCCTTGCGCAATCCGCAGGCGATTGCCGCCATCGAGGAGGCCTTGCAATCGGGGCAGGTGGTGCAGACACGGATGACGCAACCGGTTGCCGGGGCCGATGCCACCTACCGCCTGATCGCAAATCCGGTAGCGGGTGACGGGCTATCGGGTGTGCTGTGTCTGTTCGAGGATGTGTCGGATGCCGAACAGATCGGGCAAATGCGACGCGAATTCGTGGCCAATGTCAGCCACGAACTGCGCACGCCGCTGACGGCACTTTTGGGCTTCATTGAAACGTTGCGGGGGGCCGCCAAGGATGACCCGGTGGCGCGCGGGCGGTTTCTGGAAATCATGTCGCGTGAGGCAGGGCGGATGAACCGTCTTGTCAGTGATCTGTTGCAGTTGAGCCAGGTCGAGGCGGTTGAAAGGGTGCGCCCGGCAGCACCGGTTGATGTGATGGCCTGCCTGATGTCGACTGTGTCAGCGTTGCGGCCCCTGTCGGAACGCGCTGCGGCCTCGCTTGAGGTAAGTGGCCCGCCCGGACCGATCATGGTGCCCGGAGATGCGGACCAACTGTTGCAGGTGTTCCAGAACCTGATCGAAAATGCCCTCAAATATGGCGGGCAGGGCAATGTGCGAGTGAACGTACGACAGGGCGAAGAGCGTGGAATCAGCGGGCCAGCCGTGAGCATCGCGGTCAGGGATGAGGGTGAGGGAATCGATCCGATGCATTTGCCGCGCCTGACCGAACGATTCTACCGGGTTGACAGCCACCGGTCGCGCGAACAGGGGGGCACGGGGCTGGGATTGGCGATTGTGAAACACATTGTTAACCGGCACCGTGGCCGGCTGCGCATTGAATCTGAGCTGGGCCAGGGCAGCACCTTTACGGTTATCCTGCCGCAAACATAGGGAAATCTGCGTTTTCCGGCCTGTTCCGGTGGCCTGGACAGGCACGGCTTGCAGGGCGTGCTGTCATGAAACTGTTACAAAACTGTCGCAAAAGCGTGGCGCCGGGTCAATAGACGGGCGGGTGTGTCGTAGTGGTTGCGACAGCGCGTTACACGGACCCTTGCAGGAGCAAACGATGTCCCTTTTGAAACTTTCCGCTTCTTCGATCGCCATCATGGCTGTCTCGGCCACTGCTGGCATGGCCCGCGATCAGGTGCAGGTCACCGGGTCGTCGACCGTGCTGCCCTATGCCACCATCGTGGCTGAAGCGTTTGGCGAAAACTTTGAATTCCCATCGCCCGTGGTTGAAGGTGGCGGTTCGGGTGCCGGCCGCAAGAAGCTGTGCGAAGGCGTTGGCGAAAACACTGTAGACATCGCAAACTCGTCCAGCCGCATTTCGCAGTCAGATATCGATCTGTGCGCCTCCAACGGCGTGACCGAGATCATGGAAGTGCGCTTTGGCTATGACGGCATCGTGTTCGCCTCGGCCGCTGCCGGCCCGGAATTCGCACTGACGCCTGCTGATGTGTACAACGCTCTGGGTGCAAATGTGGCCAAGGACGGCGCTCTGGCTGCCAACGCCAGCGCAACCTGGGCTGACGTGAACGCAAGCCTGCCCGCGCAGGACATTCTGGCCTTCGTTCCGGGCACCAAGCACGGCACGCGCGAAGTGTTCGACACCAAGGTGATCATTGCGGGCTGCAAGGAAACCGGCGCGTTTGATCTGTTCGTGGCGGCCTCGACCGAGGCGGACGCGGATGCCAAGGAAGATGCAGCCGAAGACGCCTGCATGGAGCTGCGCACGGATGGCAAGTCGGTTGATATCGACGGCGATTACACCGAAACGCTGGCCCGTCTGGACGCTGACCCAACCGCCGTTGGCGTGTTCGGCCTGTCGTTCTACCAGAACAACACAGACAAGCTGCGCGTGGCCACGATGAGCGGTGTGGTGCCATCAACCGAAAGCATCGCTTCGGGCGAATACCCTGTGTCGCGTCCGCTGTACTTCTACGTCAAGAAGGCACATATCGGCGTGATCCCCGGCCTGAAGGAATACATCGAGTTCTTCGTGTCCGACGATATGGCTGGCCCGGATGGCCCGCTGGCCCAGTATGGCCTGGTGTCCGACCCGGAACTGGCTGCAACCCAGGCGATGGTTGCTGCAGAAACCCCGATGGGTCCGCTGGAATAAGCCACACAATACAGGCGGCCCCCGGTGATGGGGGCCGCCTGACCTTTCGGGATTGGGGCGCTTGATGTCAACGTTGCTGCTGCTGGGTGTCGTGCTGGTGCTTGCCGTCATGGCATTCGTTCTGTGCCGTGGCCGGGCGCTTTCTTCTGCCGGGGGCGACATACGCCGCCTGCATTCGCTGCCTGCCGCCTATGGCTGGCATGGCGCGCTGATGGTGGCCTTGCCCGCCTTTTTCGTTCTTGTCATGTGGCTGATCTTTCAGCCGATCGTCATTGCCCGGTCTGTTGGCGCCATTCTGCCGATTGCCACGACAACGCAAACTGACGATGAGGCGCAATCTGCCGAAAACGCTGAAACGCTAGCGCTGATTGACGTGCGCCGCCTTGCGGCGGGGCTGGATGCCGCTGTCAGCAGTGGTGCCATGCCCGAGCTTGGCCCCGATGGCGCGGGTGCCGATATGGCCGCATTGAAGGATACGCTTGCCGCCAGTGGTGTTGCCCTTGGCAGCGAGATTTCGCCGGTAACGCTTGCCGCAGCCCAGAAATATCGCAGCCTTTCCGCCATTGGTCTGACGGCGCGCACCGTGTTCACGTTGATTGCCGCACTGGTTGGGCTGGCTGCCGCCGTCATGCTGACGCAAAAGGATTTCCGCGCCCGCAACCGGGTGGAAGGCGTGATAAAGGGCCTGCTGATTGCAGCGTCATCGGTGGCCATTCTGACGACGGTAGGCATCATCTATTCGATGCTGTCCGAGACGGTTAACTTTTTCCGCTTTTATCCGGTGGCCGACTTTTTCTTTGGCCTGACATGGTCGCCCAACTTTCGCGGCAACAGCGAGTTTGGCCTGATCCCGCTGGTTTGGGGCACGCTCTATATCACCTTCATTTCTATGCTTGTGGCAGTGCCGCTGGGCCTGTTCTCGGCCATCTACCTTGCCGAATACGCCACCGCCCGCACCCGCAGCGTTGTAAAGCCGTTGATCGAGGTCATCGCCGGTATTCCGACCGTGGTCTTTGGCCTGTTCGCCCTTGTCACTGTGGGCCCCTTCCTGCGCGACTGGATCGCCCAGCCGCTTGGCCTGGGTGACAGCGGATCTTCCGTCATGACTGCGGGCATCGTGATTGGCATTCTGAACATTCCGTTTGTTTCGTCCTTGTCGGACGACATCATCAATGCCGTTCCGCAGTCCATGCGCGATGGGTCGTATGGTCTGGGTGCCACGAAATCTGAAACCATCCGTCAGGTGGTTTTGCCTGCCGCCTTGCCCGGTATCGTCGGTGCCATTCTGATGGCGGGCAGCCGAGCAATTGGCGAGACGATGATCGTGTCGATGGGGGCAGGGGCCGCAGCCAAGCTTGACCTGAACCCGTTCGAGGCAATGACAACAATGACGGTCAAGATTGTGGGCCAGCTGACAGGCGATACCGACTTTGCCAGCCCGGAAACACTGGTGGCCTTTGCCCTTGGCATGACGCTGTTTGTCATCACCCTGGGGCTGAATGTCTTGGCGCTGTACGTCGTGCGCAAATACCGGGAGCAATACGAATGACTGACGCCACATCCGCCCCCGCAGAATCGCTTTACGCGCCGTCACGCCTGATGACCCGCCGCAATGCCGCTGAACGCCGGTTCCGGTTCTATGGCGTGGCCGCCATTGCCGTCAGCCTGATTGTGCTGGCCATCATGCTGTTTACCATCTTCCGCGATGGCATTTCATCCTTCCGTCAAACCTCGGTCACTTTCCCCGTCACGCTGACGGCTGATGCGCTGGCGCCGAAGGGCATCGAAGACCTTGAAGCGATGCGCAAGGTCACCACCATCGGCTATGGCAAGGTGATTGATGCGTCATTCCTTGCCTATCTTGCCGCCGAAGGGTTGGCGGTTGAGGGCCTTGATGACAAGGACGCCCGCGCGATCTTGTCCAAGGAAGCGGCAGGCCAGTTGCGCGCGCAGGTTCTGGCCGACCCTAGCCTTGTGGGGCAGACCATGCCCATGACGCTGTGGACGAATGCGCGGATTGACGGCTATTTCAAGGGCCGTGTGACGATGGAAAGCGCCGAGCGCGATGGCAATGTCACACCGGAACAATTGCAGCTGGCAGATCTGCTGGCCGAAAACGGTGCCTTGTCACGCCCGTTCAACTGGCAGTTCCTGACGGGCCCTGATGCGTCGGACCAGCGGCCCGAAGCTGCGGGTCTGGGTATTTCGATCATCGGATCGATTTTCATGATGATCATCGTGGCCCTGCTGTGCGTGCCCATCGGTGTGGCCGCCAGCATATATCTGGAAGAATTCGCCCCGAAGAACCGCTGGACCGACCTGATCGAGGTGAACATCTCGAACCTCGCCGCGGTGCCGTCGATTGTGTATGGTATCCTTGGTCTGGCCGTGTTCATCAACTTTGCCGGCTTTCCGCAGTCATCCTCGCTGGTGGGTGCGCTTGTGCTGACGCTGATGACCCTGCCCACCATCATCATCGCCACCCGCGCTGCCATCCGCGCCGTGCCGCCGTCTATCCGCGATGCCGCCCTTGGCATCGGCGCATCGAAAATGCAGACCGTGTTCCACCAGGTGCTGCCTTTGGCCATGCCGGGTATCCTGACGGGTTCCATCCTTGGCCTGGCCACGGCTTTGGGTGAAACCGCGCCCTTGCTGCTGATCGGCATGGTCGCCTTTGTGGACAACTACCCCGCCATTTCAGCCGCAGGTGCCCTTGATCCGGCAACTGCCTTGCCGGTGCAGGTTTATTCATGGGCCTCGCGCTCGGACCCTGCCTTTATCGAACGGTCATCCGGTGCCATCATAGTACTGCTGTTCTTTCTTGTAATCATGAACGCCGCCGCAATCATGCTGCGCCGCCGCTTTGAACGCCGCTGGTAGGGGGCACACTATGACCAAGATGCAAAATCCAGAAAGCCTCGTGATCGCCATGGCCAACAAGATGACCGCCCGCAAGGTACAGGTGCACTACGGCACCAACCACGCCATCAAGGACGTGGATGTTGATATCCTTGATAAAACCGTCACCGCATTTATAGGCCCGTCGGGCTGTGGCAAATCAACGTTCCTGCGTTGCCTGAACCGGATGAATGACACGATCGCAGTCTGCAAGGTGACCGGCAGCCTGCAGCTGGAAGGCGAAGATATCTATGATCCGCGCGTTGACCCCGTGCAGCTGCGCGCCAAGGTGGGCATGGTGTTTCAAAAGCCCAACCCGTTTCCGAAATCCATCTATGACAATGTCGCCTACGGCCCGCGTATCCATGGCCTGACGCGCAACAAGGCCGAACTTGATGGTATCGTGGAAAGCTGCCTGAAAAAGGCCGCCCTCTGGAACGAGGTCAAGGACCGTCTTGATGCCCCCGGCACCGGCCTTTCGGGCGGCCAGCAACAGCGCCTTTGCATTGCGCGCGCCATTGCGACCAGCCCCGAAGTGCTGCTGATGGATGAACCCTGCTCGGCGCTGGACCCTATCGCCACGGCACAGGTCGAGGAGCTGATTGACGAACTGCGCAGCCAGTTCTCGGTTGTGATTGTGACGCATTCTATGCAGCAGGCCGCGCGCGTCAGCCAGAAAACGGCGTTCTTTCACCTTGGCCATCTGGTGGAATACGGCGACACCGGGCAGATTTTCACCAATCCAAAGGATCCACGCACGGAATCCTACATTTCCGGCCGGATCGGCTGAGGGCGAGGAACAGCATGAACAACCCCCATATCGCCACAGCTTTTGACCGTGACCTGGAAGGTGTCCAGACCATGCTCATGAAAATGGGCGGGCTGGTTGAAACAGCCATTCTTGATGCGGCCCGCGCGTTGGAAGACCGTGATACCGAACTGGCCGAGCAGGTGCGGCGCGGTGATCTGGTGATTGATGCACTGGAAGAACAGATCAACGCCGATTGCGCCAAGGTCATTGCCTTGCGTGCGCCAACAGCGACCGATCTGCGCACGGTACTGACCGTGATGAAGATAGCGGGCAACCTTGAACGCTGTGGCGATTATGCCAAGAACCTGGCCAAACGCACGCTTGTGCTTGCGTCAGCCCAGCCGATCGGGTCATCCGCCGGGTCAATCCGGCGGCTGGCCAAAACCGTGCAGGGTTTGCTGCGCGATGCGCTGGACGCCTTTGTGCGCCGTGATGCGGTGTTGGCCGAAGACGTGCGCCAGCGCGACCGGGATGTGGATCAGATGTACAACGCCCTGTTCCGTGAATTTGTGACCTACATGATGGAAGACAGCCGGAACATCAGCCCGATGATGCACCTGCATTTCATTGCCAAGAACATTGAACGCGTCGGCGACCATGCGACAGGCATTGCCGAACAGGTGACCTACCTGATCACGGGTGCCCTGCCGAATGAAGACCGGCCCAAGGCCGATAGTACGGTGGCTTGAGCATGGCGCAGTCGCAACCACTTGTCCTGCTGGTAGAGGACGAGCCAGCGCAGCGCGAGGTCTTGTCCTATAACCTTGCGGCTGAAGGCTTTCGGGTGAACACGGCCGTTGATGGGGACGAAGCCTTGCTTTTTGCCGGGGAAGAGGTGCCTGACCTGATCCTGCTGGATTGGATGCTGCCCCACCTGAGCGGGATCGAGGTTTGCCGCCGCCTGAAAATGCGTCCCGATACCCGCGCTGTGCCAATCATCATGCTGTCGGCGCGGTCGGAAGAGGTAGACAAGGTGCGTGGTCTGGAAACCGGGGCCGATGACTACATCATCAAACCCTATTCAGTGGTTGAACTGATTGCACGTGTGCGTGCCGCCTTGCGCCGCACCCGCCCGGCCACGGTGGGCCTTGTGCTGGAATGGCAGGATATCCGGCTTGATCCGGAAACCCACCGCGTTCACCGATCCGGTGACGAAGTCCACCTTGGTCCGACGGAATTTCGTCTGCTGTCCACTTTCATGGAAAAGCCGGGGCGGGTGTGGAGCCGCGAGCAACTGCTTGACCGGGTCTGGGGGCGCGACATCTACGTGGATACGCGGACAGTGGATGTGCATATCGGCCGCCTGCGCAAGGCGCTTGGCGGGCAGGATGTGCTGCGCACAGTGCGCGGGGCAGGGTATGCGCTAGGCTGACAGGCCGACCATCCGGCGAATATCCTGCGGGCTTGCCCCTTCTGCCCGGTATTTCGCCAAGGCCCGCGCGTCATCACGCTTGGCAAGGCGTTTGCCCGCCTCATCCCGGATCAGGCGATGGTGGTTGTAGATGGGGGTGGGCAGGTTGAACAGGTGCTGCAAGACCACCTGTACGGGGGTAAAGCTGAACAGATCGGCCCCCCTTACCACATGGCTGACCCCTTGGTCCGCATCATCCAGAGCGGATGCCAGAAAATAGGCCACGATCTCCTCGCCTTTGCGGTACAGGACAACATCGCCGATTTCGCGAAAAACATGTTCCGGATCAAGCACATGGCGGCCTGCATTGTCTGGGCCCGTCTCGGTAAACGCAAGGTCGCGCCCTGCCAGCACCCGCAGAGCCGCCGCCATATCAAGGCGCAGCGCATCACCCTCGCGCCTGCTGGCCATGCTGCGACTGCGGCAGGTTCCGGGGTAAACATTCACCACCAGCCCCTCTTGCGGAGCCGACAGCGCCAGCCTGATGTCATTGCGAGAGCAGGAACAGGGGTAAAGCAGACCCGCCGCAAGCAACGGCTCCAACCGGGCGGCATAGTGTTGCAGCTGGCTGGATTGATGCAGAACAGGTCCATCCCACAGCAGACCCAGCCATGTCAGATCATCAAGGATATCAGCGGCATAGGCGGGTTTGCTGCGTTCAAGGTCCGTGTCTTCCATGCGCACCAGAAACCGCCCGCCTGCCGCCCGCGCCATGTCATGCGCCAGAATCGCCGAATAGGCATGCCCCAGATGTAATGGGCCAGTGGGCGAGGGCGCAAAGCGCGTTACGAAAGCCATGCCGCAAAGGCCTGCTTGGCGCGGTCGGTATAGGCCTTGTAACGGTCCTTGCGGCCACGCCGCCCGCCCTTGGCTGCAATGGGTGGGAACAGGCCGAAGTTCACGTTCATCGGCTGAAACGTCTTTGCCTCGGCCCCGCCGGTAATGTGGTGGATCAGTGACCCCATCGCTGTTTCCGGCGGCGGCGGGGGCAGGTTGCGCCCCAAGATTTCAGCCGCCGCCATGCGGCCTGCAAGCAGGCCCATCGCGGCAGATTCGACATAGCCTTCCACACCGGTGATCTGGCCCGCAAAGCGGATATTCGGGCGGTTCCGCAAGCGCATCTGATCATCCAGCAGCGTGGGCGAGTTGATGAAGGTGTTGCGATGAATACCGCCGAGCCGCGCAAAGCTCGCATCCTGCAGGCCGGGAATCATTTTGAAAACAGCAGTTTGCGCGCCGTATTTCATCTTGGTCTGAAAGCCCACGATGTTATACAGCGTGCCCAGCTTGTTATCGCGCCGCAGTTGCACCACCGCATGCGCCTTTTCTGCCCTGTGTGGGTTGGTCAGCCCCACGGGCTTCATCGGGCCAAAGCGCAGGGTTTCGCGCCCGCGTTCGGCCATCACCTCAATCGGCAGGCAGCCGTCGAAATAGCCTGCCGTCTCGCCCTCGTGAAATTCGGTCTTTTCAGCCGCCAGCAGCGCATCAATGAAGGCCTCATACTGCGCCTTGTCCATCGGGCAGTTGATATAGGCCTGTTGTTCTTCTTCTGTCTCGCCCTTGTCATAGCGCGACTGCAGCCAGGCCTGCGACATGTCGATGCTTTCGGCATAGACGATAGGGGCTATCGCATCAAAGAATGCCAGCGCTTCGGCCCCGGTTACCGCACGGATGCTTTCGGCCAAAGCACCGCTGGTCAGCGGACCTGTGGCAACGATCCAGTGGCCAGATGAGGGAAGCGTCGTAACCTCATCATATTCAACGGTAATCAGCGGATGGGCCAGCAGGCGTGCCGTCACCGCTTCGGCAAAAGGATCGCGGTCCACCGCCAGCGCACCGCCTGCAGGCAAACGGTGCGCACGCGCGGTTTGCATGATGATGCCACCCGCAGCCCCCATTTCCCAATGCAGCAGGCCCACGGCATTGCGTTCATCATCATCCGACCGGAAGGAGTTGGAGCAGACCATTTCCGCCAGATTGCCGGTGCGATGCGCGAAGGTGCCGACCTTGGGGCGCATTTCGTGAATGACAACAGGCACGCCCGCCTCAGCCGCCTGCCATGCGGCCTCAGCCCCTGCCATACCGCCGCCGATGATATGTAAGGTTTCCATGGGGCGGATGTATCGCCCCGCTGCCGTCAGATCAAGGCGATGCGTTCGCGCTGCGTAGGATCGGGGTAGGGCCGGTACAGGCCCACATCCACCCGCGCGATCATACCATGCATCTGGTCATAGCGCCGGGTGGCGGCATCATCTGCAGTGGCCAAAGCGGAAAAAGCAGTATCCAGCGCGGCAAGGCCGGGGACCGAGATTTCCAGCAGGAAATCGGTATGCGCGCCAGAGGCCAGCCCGAACTTGCGCCGCATCAGCCGCCATTCGGTGACAAGGCCTTGTGCCTTCAGATGGTCCATCCATGCGGTTGCGGCATGCGCAAAGCCAAGGGCATGCGCCTCGGGCCGCAGTTCGATCATGCAATGATACAGGTTCATCACGCTCTCCCTTTCGGGGCAGTTGAACATGCAAGGCTTACGGCTTGTTTAATGCGGCCCTGTGCCGTGCGACAAAACCTGCCGGATCACGCACATCATAGCCAAGGGCGCGCGCCGCATCAAAGAACCCGCGCGCAGGCAGGCCCCCGGATAGCCGGCCCTCGCAAAGGGCCGCGCGCAACGGGCGCCCGGCAGCCGCGTCTACAAGCATCAGCGCCTCAAGCGTGGCTGTCAGCTCGGCCATGCGCAGGCCAAGATCGCGGGCGAGCGCACCATAGGTAACGGTGCCGCCCGCCTGTGCCAGCGCATCGAGGCGCGCCTCAAGCGCTGTCATCGCCCTGTTCGGCCACGCGCGCCACTGTCACCACCTCTTCGTCCGTGCCCACGTTGAACACACGCACCCCACCCGCAGACCGCGAGCGGAAGCTGATCTGTTCCACCGGCACGCGGATCGACTGGCCCGTGCTGGTGGCAAGCATGATCTGATCGCTCGCCTCAACCGGGAAGGACGCCACGATCCGCCCGCCACGTGGGCCCGGAGAAATGGCTTTTACGCCCATGCCACCACGCCCGCGCACCGGGTAATCATGGCTGGAGGACAGCTTGCCGGAACCGCCCTTTGTGATTGTCAGAATCAGGTCTTCGGCGGCCGACATCTCACTGTAACGTTCGGTGCTAAGCTGGCCTGCTGCAACGGTTTCTTCTTCATCATCGGCCTCATCCTCGGTCACGCCCGCCATCAGGCGGCGCTGTTTGAGGTAGGCTGCACGTTCTTCCGGTGTGGCCTCGAAATGGCGGATGATCGCCATTGAAACCACATGGTCACCATCCGCCAGCCTGATGCCCCGCACACCGGTTGAGCCGCGCGATTTGAACACGCGGATTTCCTGCGTTGAAAAGCGGATCGCGCGGCCAGCCTCGGTCACCAGCATGATATCGTCATTCTCATCCGCAATCGCCGCGTTCACCAGCGTGACGCCTTCCGGCAGCTTCATCGCGATCTTGCCGTTGCGCATGACATTGGTGAAATCCGAC
This sequence comes from Pseudomonadota bacterium, assembly GCA_046049665.1. GTDB lineage: Bacteria > Pseudomonadota > Alphaproteobacteria > Rhodobacterales > Rhodobacteraceae > JAAFHS01. Next base: position 62,796 of record JBJOQW010000060.1, read on the forward strand.
AGGTCATTCTGGCGCACATCGCCGTCCGAGGTCGCAAAGACGATCTGCAAGGTTTCCCATGCATCTTCGGGCACATCCACCGGCATGAGGGCCGCGATGGAAACCCCTGATTCAATTGGCAAAATGTTCACCATGGCCTTGCCCTTGGCCGTACGCCCAGCCAGCGGCAGGCGCCATGTCTTCATCTTGTAGACCATGCCATCAGTCGTGAAGAACAGCAGTGGCGTGTGCGTGTTGGCCACGAACAGCGTGGTGACCACATCATCTTCCTTGGTCGCCATCGAGGCCAGGCCCTTGCCCCCGCGGTTCTGCGCGCGGAATTCGGCCAGTGGCGTGCGTTTGATATAGCCGCCCGAGGTGATGGTCACGACCATGTCTTCACGCTCGATCAGGTCTTCGTCTTCCATATCGCCCGACCAGTCGGTGATTTCGGTCCGGCGCGGCACGGCGAAAAGCTGCTTTACCTCGCGCAACTCATCACTGATGATCGCCATGATCCGGTCGCGGCTTCCCAGAATTTCCAAGTAATTCTTGATGCTTGCGGCCAGTTCTTCAAGTTCGTCGGTGATCGTTTTCACGCCAAGCTGTGTCAGGCGTTGCAGCTGCAGGTCCAGAATGGCGCGTGCCTGGCGTTCTGACAGGTTGTAGGTGCCGTCGGCGTTGATTGTGTGGCTTGGGTCGTCAATCAGCTTGATATAGGCGGCGATTTCCTGCGCGGGCCAGCGGCGGCTCATCAGTTGTTCGCGCGCATCGGCTGGCGTGGCCGAGGCGCGGATCGTCGCCACAATCTCATCAACGTTCGTGACAGCCACGGCCAGACCGCACAGGATATGGCTGCGTTCGCGCGCCTTGCGCAATTCAAACGCCGTGCGGTTTGCTACAACTTCCTCGCGGAAGCTGATGAAATAGCTTAGGAAATCACGCAGTGTGAGCTGTTCTGGCCGCCCGCCGTTCAGCGCCAGCATGTTGCAGCCGAACGATACCTGCATGGGCGTAAAGCGGAACAGCTGGTTCAGCACGACATCGGCCGTTGCATCACGTTTCAGCTCGATCACCACACGCACGCCGATCCGGTCGGATTCGTCTTGCACATGGGAAATGCCTTCGATCTTCTTGTCGCGCACCATTTCAGCGATGATTTCAATCATCCGCGCCTTGTTGACCTGATAGGGCACCTCATCAATGATGATCGCCCAGCGGTCCTTGCGAATTTCCTCGACCCGCGTTTTCGCGCGGATGATCACCGAACCGCGCCCCTCCAGATAGGCCTTTCGCGCTCCAGATCGGCCAAGGATCAGCGCGCCTGTCGGGAAATCCGGGGCGGGGATGTAGTCCATCAGCGCTTCGGTCGACATATCCGGGTTTTCGATCAGGGCCAGCGTGCCGTCGATCACTTCGCCCAGGTTATGCGGCGGAATGCGCGTGGCCATGCCTACGGCAATGCCCTCGGCCCCGTTGACCAGCATGTTCGGGAAACGCGCTGGCAGAACCGTGGGTTCCTGATCCTTGCCATCGTAATTGTCCTGGAATTCAACGGTTTCCTTGTCGATATCGGCCAGCAGGAACGCTGCGGGCTTATCCATCCGCACTTCGGTATAGCGCATGGCCGCGGCGTTATCGCCGTCCATGGACCCGAAGTTGCCTTGGCCGTCGAGCAGCTTCAAGCTCATCGAAAAGGGCTGGGCCATCCGCACAAGGGCATCATAAATCGCAGAGTCGCCATGGGGGTGGTATTTCCCCATCACATCGCCCACAGGGCGGGCCGATTTGCGGTAGGGCTTGTCATGCGCGTTATTGGTTTCGTGCATGGCGTAAAGGATGCGGCGGTGCACGGGTTTCAGGCCATCGCGCAGGTCAGGAATGGCGCGCGACACGATCACGCTCATCGCGTAATCAAGGTAGGCGGTCTTCATCTCATCAACGATATCGACATGCGGGCCGGAAAGGTCTGGCCGCTGCGGCATTTCACCTTCGTTTTCAATGTCTTCGGGTGTGTCGTTCATGTGACGCGTGCCTTTCGGGGGTTACCCCCATATCTTGTTGCATTCCTTTTACACCAACTAGGGATAGCGGTGCAATGGCGGCGAGGGCTGTGATTGGCAGCTAGGGGTGCTAAGTGCTAACATATTGTTTTTGTTGAATGTTAATTTGTCTGTGGCAGGCTTTGCAGACTGCCTGACGAAAGGAGAATTGGCATGATCGGAAGTGAGACGGAACTGATGTTGAAGGGTTATGGGCTGACTACGGCGGAAATGTTCTACAGGATGCCGGATTATCGTAATGTTCTCAATACCTTCGTGTGGCAGGACTATGATCTGGCGCCGGATTATCCGGCCTTGTTCAAATTCATCGAATTCTGGCAGGATCAGATCGAAGGCCCGCTGCATTCGGTGCGCTTTACGCACCGGCGGCTGATTGCGCCGGGGGAATGGCGCAATGTGGTGGGAGAATGGCGTTTGCATTAGCCACCTTGCCAGCACGCAGGCATTTGCGCATAAGCCCCGCGTTCCTTGCCGGAGGTTTTCGTGAACGCCCGCCCCACAGCGCTGACCACTGTTTCTGGCCTGATTACGGCTGGTCTCGCGCGTGGCAAGGATGCTGCGGCGCTGACCCAAGTGGCAGAACAGTTCCGCATCCGGCTGACGCCTGCTATGCAAGGGGCGATTGTGGCGGCGGATGATGCGGTCGCGCGGCAGTTTGTGCCCAATGCGGCCGAGCTGAACATCCGTCCCGAAGAACGCACCGATCCGATTGGCGACCGGGCGCATATGCCGGTGCCGGGCCTGTCACACCGCTACCCGGACAGGGTGATTTTGGCGGTCACGCAAAGCTGTGCGGTCTATTGTCGGTTCTGTTTCCGGCGCGAAACGGTGGGCGATAGCGGTGCCTTGCCGGATGCAGCACTGCAAGCAGCCTATGACTATCTGCGCCAAACCCCGACTGTGCGCGAGGTGATCCTGACAGGGGGCGATCCGTTGATGCTGTCGCCGCGGCGTCTGGGCGCTGTGATGGCGGCCTTGGCGGATCTTCCGCATGTCGAGGTGATCCGCCTGCACACGCGCATTCCGGTGGTGGACCCGGCGCGCATCACGCCGCAGATGGTGGCGGCGCTGGACGTGGCAAAGGCGGTGTATGTGGCCATTCACACCAACCACGCGCAAGAGCTGACACCGGGGGCCGAGGCGGCCATCGGGCGGTTGACGCGGGCGGGTGTGCCGCTGGTCGCGCAAACCGTGCTGTTGCGGGGGGTGAATGATACGGTCGAGGCGTTGGAGGCGCTGTTTCGCGCGCTGATCCGGCTGCGGGTGAAACCCTATTACCTGCACCACTGTGATCTGGCGCAAGGGACCAGCCATTTCCGCACGACGATTGCGGCAGGGCAAGCGCTGATGGCGGCCCTGCGGGGGCGGGTGTCAAGCCTGTGCTTGCCGACCTATGTGCTTGATGTGCCGGGCGGATTTGGCAAGATGCCGCTGAACGCGGATTATGCAACGCTGCAGGCCGATGGCAGTTATCTGATCCGCGATTATCAGGGCGGGCTGCACAGCTATCGCGACCCGGACTAGGCTGCGCGCATCAGCATGCCGAACAGATCGCGCGGATCGTCGGGATCGGCGATCATGTCAAGCTGATCGCAAAACCCGGTTTCCCGCAGCTTTCCAAGCACATAGCGCAGGGCGCTGAAGTCCTCGATGGCAAAACCCACGGAATCAAACAGGGTGATCTGATCGGGGGCCACGCGGCCTTTGGCTGTGCCTGCCATGACCTGCCACAGCTCGGTCACGGGATGATCTTCGGGCAATTGCTGGATCTCGCCTTCAATGCGGGTCTGTGGTGGATATTCCACAAAGATGCCCGCGCGCAGCAGGATATCACGGTGCAGTTCGGTCTTGCCGGGGCAGTCACCGCCCACGGCGTTGATATGCACGCCTGCGCCCACCATGTTGTCGGTCAGGATGGTGGCATTGGTCTTGTCCGCCGTGACCGTGGTGATGATCTGCGCGCCCAGTATTGCCTCTTCTGGTGTCGCACACTGGGTAAGGTTCAGCCCGTAACCTGCCAGATTAGAAGCACATTTCCGCGTGGCGGCAGGATCAATATCATAAAGACGCACCTCGGTTATCCCGCAAATCGCCTTGAAGGCCAGCGCCTGAAATTCCGCCTGTGCGCCATTGCCAATCAGGGCCATCGTCCCGCCCTTGGGCGCCAGCCATTTTGCCGCCATGGCACTAGTAGCTGCGGTGCGAAGGGCCGTCAGAATGGTCATTTCCGACAGCAGCAGGGGGTAGCCGGTGGCCACATCGGCCAAGAGGCCGAAGGCGGTAACAGTCTGCAACCCACGCTTCATGTTTGACGGATGGCCGTTCACATATTTGAAGCCGTAGGTTTCGCCGTCCGAGGTTGGCATCAGCTCGATGACACCAATGTCGGAATGGCTGGCCACGCGCGGGGTTTTGTCAAACAGTGGCCAGCGGCGGAAATCGGCCTCGATCTCAGCCGCCAGATCAACCATCACGCGCTCGACGCCAAGGTGAAGAACCAGCTTCATCATGTTGGCAACGCTGACAAAAGGCACGTATGCCTGCTTGGAGGGCGCGTTCATCACAGCCCCCTTGTCATGCGGTCAAACACCTTGCGGCCCATCAGCGATGCCACCAGATCAACCATCACCCGCGCCGTGCGCCCACGTTCATCCAGAAACGGGTTGAGTTCCACCAGATCAAGCGAGGTGACTAGCCCGGACTCGTGCAACAGCTCCATCACCAGATGCGCCTCACGCAGTGTCGTGCCGCCGGGCACGGTGGTGCCAACAGCGGGGGCCACGGATGGATCCATGAAATCCACATCCAAAGACACATGCAACATGCCGCCATTGGCGCGCACATGGTTCAGGAAGGTGCGCAGGGGTGCGACGATGCCCTGCTCATCCAGCACGCGCATGTCGTTGATGGCGATGTCATGGCGCAGCAAGGCCGCATGTTCGGCTGCATCAACCGAGCGGATGCCGAACAGGCAGATACGGTCGGCAGGTACGGGGGCTGGAAAGGGCGGGAAGGGGGCAAAACCATCACGTCCGGCGATATAGGCCAAGGGCGTGCCGTGCAGATTGCCGCTGGTTGTGGTCTCGAACGTGTGGAAATCGGAATGAGCGTCCAGCCACAGCAGGAACAAGGGGCGGCCTGCGCGTTTGGCATGGCTTGCAGCCCCCGCCACTGACCCTAGTGCCAGCGAATGATCGCCCCCCATGATCACCGGCATGGCGCCTGCTGACAGGGCATCATCGACGCGGTCAGCCAGAACGTCCGTCCAGCCCAGCGTTTCGGCAAGGTGGTGCACGGCGGGGTTGGGGTGGCTGACATCGGCCAGATCGGGCAGGGCCACATCGCCCCAATCATCCACACCATGGCCAAGCTCACGCAGGGCAGCGGCAATGCCCGCAACGCGGTAGGCCGCTGGCCCCATGATGCAACCGGGGTTTTTCTGCCCGGTATCAACCGGCGCGCCAATCAGAATCGTGCTTGCCATGGGTGGGGCCTTTCCTGCTGCTATGGCATTCTCTGTACATCATGCGATATATGCCAGCGGCATTTCGCGCGATGTGGGCGGAATAACGTGCAGAACGGAAGAAGTGGTGAGCAAGATGGATGATACGGACCTTGCCCTGATGGCAGAGCTGCGGCGGGATGGGCGGGCATCTCTGTCTGATCTGGCCAGCCGTCTGGGGATCAGCCGGGCGACGGTGCGCATCCGGATGGAGCGGTTGATCAAAAGCAAGGACATTGCGGGCTTTACGGTGCTGACACGGGTGGACGCAGCCGCGGCGCCGGTGCGCGCGCTGATGCTGATCGGGATCGAGGGGCGGGGGGCGGAACGCATCATGGCGCGGCTGGCGGGTTTTGCGGCAGTGACGGCGGTGCATTCGACCAATGGCAAATGGGACCTGATCGCAGAGCTTGCTGCCCAGACGCTGGAAGAACTGGATAGCGTGATGTTCCGCATCCGCGAAATTGACGGCGTGATGCAATCAGAGACCAACCTCATCCTGTCCACGCGCCGCGCCGGCAGACGTTAAGCAAATGTGACGTTTGGCCCATGGTCGCGCGCGGCTGTCCGCGCTAGAACCAAAGCTAACAGGGGGTGCCGATGATTGTTGAGCTTGGCCATTTTGCGCTGATCCTTGCGCTGGCAGTAGCGGTGATCCAAACCGTTGTGCCGCTGCTGGGCGCGCATCGGAACAATGCGGTGTGGATGGGGGTGGCGGGGCCTGCGGCGATGCTGCAACTGGCTTTGGTCGGCTTTTCCTTTGCGGCGCTGACCTATGCCTTCATTGTGTCAGACTTTTCGCTGCGCGTGGTGGTGGCCAATTCGCATACGCTGAAACCGATGCTGTACAAGATTGCGGGCACATGGGGCAACCATGAGGGGTCGCTGCTGCTGTGGGTGCTGATCCTCGCGCTGTTCGGGGCCTGTGCGGCGGCGTTTGGTGAAAACCTGCCAGCCACGCTGCGCGCGCGCGTCATTGCAGTGCAGGGGTCTATTGGCGTGGCCTTCCTGTTGTTCATGCTGCTGACATCAAACCCTTTCCTGCGGCTGGATGTGCCACCGATGGACGGACGCGATCTGAACCCGCTTTTGCAAGACCCGGGTTTGGCCTTTCACCCGCCCTTCCTGTATCTGGGCTATGTTGGCCTGAGCATGGCGTTTTCCTTTGCCGTAGCCGCCCTGATTGAAGGCCGCGTAGATGCCGCATGGGGCCGCTGGGTACGCCCCTGGACACTGGCCGCGTGGATTTTCCTGACCATCGGCATCGCCCTTGGGTCCTGGTGGGCCTATTACGAACTGGGCTGGGGCGGGTTCTGGTTCTGGGACCCGGTGGAAAACGCCAGTTTCATGCCGTGGCTGTTCGCGGCCGCCCTGTTGCATTCTGCCATCGTGGTGGAAAAGCGTGAAAGCCTGAAGGCATGGACGATCCTGCTGGCCATTCTGGCCTTTGGGTTCAGTCTGATAGGAACGTTCATTGTGCGGTCAGGCGTGATTACATCCGTGCACGCTTTCGCAAATGACCCGGAGCGTGGCGTGTTCATCCTGCTGATTTTGGCCGTCTTCACGGGTGGGGCGCTGATGCTGTATGCCGCGCGGGCAAATGTGCTGCAGGCGAAGGGCGTGTTCTCACTTGTCAGTCGCGAAGGCGCGCTGGTCACGAACAATATCCTGCTGGCCGTGTCATCCCTTGTGGTGTTTGTCGGCACGATCTGGCCGCTGGTGGCCGAAATCGGCTGGGGTGCAAAGCTGAGCGTGGGTGAGCCTTTCTTCAACGCAGCCTTCACGCCCTTCATGGTGGCGCTTGGGCTTATCCTGCCCGTTGGCAGCGCGCTTGCGTGGAAGCGCGGGTCGATCAGCCGCGCGGTGGTGGGCCTGTGGCCCGTCGCCCTGCTGGCGGTGGCGCTTGGTGGCCTTGCCTTTGCGATGCAGACAGGGCGCTCGGCGCTTGGGCCGATTGGCGTGATGCTGGGGGTCTGGGTGGTGTTTGGGGCCGTCGCTGACCTGTGGTCACGCACGGGGCGGGAAGGGTTTGGCGCGCGGGTGGGCCGCCTGACGCGGTTGCCGCGGGCCGACTGGGGCAAGGCCACGGCACATGCGGGCCTGGGTGTGACGATCTTTGCGGTGGCCGCGATGAACGCCTGGAAGATCGAGGATATCCGCGTCGTGCAGGAAGGTGACCGTTTTGCGCTTGGTGCCTATGAGGTGGTGCTGAACAAGGTCACGCAGGCCAATGGGCCGAACTACTCCACGACCATGGCGGAAATGGCGGTATTCCGGGGTGGCACGCCGGTTGCGACATTGTACCCGGAAAAGCGGTTCTACCCGGTGCAGGGCATGCCAACAACCGAAGCGGCCATCGACTATGGTTTCTTGCGCGACATCTATCTGGTGATTGGCGATCCGCAGGATGGCGGGGGCTGGGCGGTGCGCAGCTATGTTGAACCCTTTGCCAACTGGCTGTGGGCGGGCGCGCTGCTGATGGCTTTTGGCGGGGCGATCAGCCTGTCAGACCGGCGCTACCGGGTGGCGGCAGGCGCGCGTCGTGCGGCAGCGGTGCCTGCGGAATGATCCGGGTCTTTGTCCTGTGGCTGTGCCTTGCCGTGCCTGCCCTGGCAGTGCAGCCGGATGAAGTGTTGCCGGACGCGGGGCTAGAGGCGCGGGCGCGGGCGCTGTCGCGCGAGTTGCGCTGCGTGCAGTGCCAAAGCGAAAGCATTGATGACAGTAATGCATCCATCGCGCGTGACCTGCGTATTCTGGTGCGAGAGCGGCTGCTGGCGGGGGATACGGATGCGCAGGTGCGTGACTATCTGGTCGAACGCTATGGCGAGTTTGTGCTGCTGAACCCGCCGGCACGCGGGCTGAACTGGGTGTTGTGGCTGGCAGGGCCGGCAATGCTGCTGGCAGGCGGGGCAATTGCCGTTGCCAGCACGCGCAAACGCGCCGAGCCTGCGGGCCTGACCGAAGAAGAACAGGCACGTCTGCAAGCGTTGACCAAGGACTGACGCGGCGTTTTGCTGGCATGAGGGCGCGGGCGGGGTAGGGTGCGACAAAACCCCGAAAGGTGCCCAGATGGACGTGCTTTATACCCTGCAAGACGGCGTTGCCGTGGCCACGATCAACCGCGCATCAGTGATGAACGCACTGAACCGCGCAGTGCGCCAAGGGCTGCAAACGGCAGTGGCGCGCGCGGCGGCAGAGGCGCGGGTGCTGGTGATTACCGGCACCGGGCGGGGGTTTTCATCAGGGCAGGATCTGACAGATGCCAAATCCCTGGCCGATGTCGATCTGGAACGCACGTTGCGGGATGAATACGAACCGCTGCTGCTGGCCATTGCCGATTGCCCCATTCCCACCATTGCCGCCGTGAACGGTGCGGCGGTGGGGGCAGGGGCCAACCTTGCCCTTGGCTGTGATGTGGTGATTGCCACTGAGTCCGCAAGTTTCGCGCAATCCTTTACAAAAATAGGCCTCGTGCCCGATGCAGGCGGCACCTATTGGCTGCCGCGCCAGATCGGCCTGCCACGCGCCATGGGGGCGATGCTGTTTGCCGACAGCGTGTCAGCCCGGCAGGCCGCAGACTGGGGCATGATCTATGAATGCGTGCCCGACACCGATTTTGCTGCACATTGGCAGGCCCGCGCGGCAAAACTCGCCTCCGGCCCCGCAACCGCCTATCGCGGCATCAAGGCGCTTTTACGCGCCTCGGCCACGGCCAGCTTGCCGCAGCAACTCGCGCTTGAGGCGGAATGGCAAGGCCGCTGTGGTGCCAGCCCGGATTTCGCTGAAGGCGTCATGGCCTTTCTGCAAAAGCGCAAGCCGCAGTTCGGTGGACGCTGAAAACCAAAAGGCCCGCGCGCATCCCTGCACACGGGCCTTTGCATCCGCTTTGCGCCTGATCAGGCGGCTTTGCCATAGACGGCGTCATAGGCAATGCGTTCTGCATCGCCCGGATAGATATCAAGGTCCAGCGCCACATCCAGCGGCAGCTTTGCGATTTCATCGCGGGTTTTCACATAAAGGGCGCGCTTTTCAAACGCTTCCTTGAACTGAGCAATCATATTCATTTTCATCTCCATCACATCTGCAAGGGTCTGCTTTTTCTTCCTTGCCGGGTGAATATGGGTCCCACAGGTGCCGCCAACAACCCGCAATGCTGCGGTGCGGCTATGCGCCCTGCGCATGGCTGGCCAATAAAAAAGGGCAGCCAAAGCTGCCCTTTTCGTAGCAAATTCAACGGATGTCAGATCAGCTTGCCCATGGCCACAGCCGTATCAGCCATGCGGTTTGAGAAGCCCCATTCATTGTCATACCAGCTCAGGATCGAGCACATCGTGCCATCCATGACTTTGGTCTGGTCCATGTGGAACACCGATGAATGTGGATCGTGGTTGAAATCCATCGAGACGTTCTTATGCATCGTGTAGCCCAGAATGCCCTTCAGTGGCCCGTCCGCCGCAGCCTTGATGGCCGCGTTGATTTCCTCAACACTGGTGGCGCGCTTGGCGATGAACTTCAGGTCCACGACCGAGACGTTCGGCGTGGGCACACGGATGGCAAAGCCGTCAAGCTTGCCCTTCAATTCCGGCAGCACCAGACCCACGGCCTTGGCGGCACCCGTGCTGGTCGGGATCATGCTCAGTGCTGCCGCGCGGCCACGGTACAGGTCCTTGTGCATGGTATCCAGCGTGGGCTGATCGCCCGTGTAGCTGTGGATCGTGGTCATCATGCCCTTTTCGATGCCAATGGCATTTTGCAGCACATAGGCCACGGGCGACAGGCAGTTCGTGGTACAGGATGCGTTTGACACCACGATGTCATCGCGCGTCAGCGTGTTGTGGTTCACGCCATAGACAATCGTCTTGTCCGCGCCATCACCGGGGGCCGAGATCAGCACGCGCTTGGCACCATTCTCCAGATGCGGCAGGCACTTTTCCTTGCTGGTGAAGATACCCGTGCATTCCATCACGATATCGACATGGCCCCAAGGCAGGTCTGCCGGGTTCTTGATTGCGGTCACTTCGATGGGGCCGCGGCCTGCGTCAATCGTGGTTTCGGTTGTCTTTACGGTGCCTGGAAAGCGGCCATGAACGCTGTCAAACCGCAGAAGATGCGCGTTGGTTTCAACCGGGCCCAGATCATTGATCGCAACAACTTCAATATCCGTGCGACCTGATTCGATGATCGCGCGCAGCACGTTGCGGCCGATGCGGCCAAACCCGTTGATGGCTACCTTGACGGTCATGACATTCTCCTGAAATGGCCCGGTGACCCGGGGGAAGCTGTTTCTGACCCAGAACCAGAAACTGCGGTAAGATTCAACTGGCTTTCGGCAGTGTCAGCGCCAGAAGGCCAGGTATTCAACCAGATCAAACAGCTTGCGCAGAATGAACATCGTCGCGTTGCCCGCGTTCAGGACACGGTCAAGGATCAGTGCCAGAATAATGACACTTGCAAGAATGATGGCAGCACGGTTTGACACAAGGTTTCCCATAACGCCTGCGCAAGCTAGATGAAATGAAACAAAACCGGAAGTGCCGGGTTGTACCAACGGTTTGACAGATACGGGAGCGTGGCACATGAGCGGATTGATTGCGTTGCTGGATGATGTCGCGGCGATTGCCAAGGTGGCAGCGGCCTCGATTGACGATATTGCGGCGGCCACGGCCAAGGCAGGGGCAAAGGCGGCAGGTGTGGTGATTGACGATGCCGCTGTCACGCCGAAATACGTGCATGGTTTCTCGGCCGACCGCGAATTGCCGATCATCTGGCGCATTGCGCTTGGATCGCTGAAAAACAAGCTGATCATTCTTCTGCCGGGGTTGATGCTGCTGAACTACTTCCTGCCCGCGGTGATCACACCGCTTCTGATGCTGGGCGGGGCATATCTGTGCTTTGAAGGGGCGGAAAAGGTGTTCCACGCCTTTGCACCGCATGCTGACCATGAGGTGGAGGCGGATTTTGATACTAAGGACCCGGCCCATCTTGAGGAAGAAAAGGTGGCAGGGGCGATCAAGACAGATTTCATCCTGTCAGCCGAAATCATGACGATTGCCTTGGCGACGATCGAATCCACCAACCCCTGGATGCAGGGCATTACGCTGGCCGTGGTGGGCACGATCATTACGGCCGTCGTCTACGGGGCTGTGGCGCTGATCGTGAAGATGGATGATGTGGGGCTGCGGTTGGCGGCAACGTCACGGACAGGTGCCGCGCGGGCATTCGGGCGGGGGCTGGTGCTGGCCATGCCAAAACTGATGTCGTTCCTGTCGATTGTGGGCACGGCAGCGATGCTGTGGGTGGGCGGCAATATCGTGGTGCATGGCATGGATGTTCTGGGCTGGTCTTGGCTCTATGACCAGATCCACCATCTGGCAGAAGCGGCGGCCCATGCCGTGCCGGTGGCCACTGGGTTCGTGATGTGGGCGGTGACGGCGTTCTTTGACGGGATTTTCGGGCTGATCCTGGGCCTGTTGCTGATCCCGGTGGCCACAAAGGTGATCATGCCGCTGTTTGGCGCAAAAGCCGCGCATTGATGGGCGATCTGGCGGTTCTGCTGGGGCGCGTGCTGATTGCAGCGCTGTTTCTGGGTGGGGCGGCACAAAAGTGGATCAGCCCGGGGCAGGTGGAAGGGATGCTGGCAGGCATGGGGTTGCCAGAGTGGCTGGTCTGGCCCGCAGCGCTGTTCAACCTGCTGGCAGGACTGGCGCTGATTGCCGGGGTGCAGGTGCGGTTGGTGGCGTGGCTGCTGGCGGCATACTGCGCGGCCACCAGCGTCTTTCACCTGATCCCGTCAGACCCCTGGCAAATGTCGATCTTCGTCAAGAACTGGGCCATCGCCGGGGGCTGCCTTGTGCTGGCAGCCCATGGCGCAGGGCGCTTTGCATGGCCGACGCGTGGGTAGCTGAAAATTTTAGTACTAAAATTTTCAGGTCTGCGCGGTCAGAGGATGGCCTTTGCGGCCGCCACCGCAGCCTCAGCCGTGATGCCGAATTCGGCGTACAGCCGTTCCGCCGGGGCCGAAGCACCAAAGCCGGTCATGCCGACGAAGGCCGATTTCCCCTCACGCCCGCCTTGACCCAGCAACCACTGATCCCAGCCCTGGCGCACGCCCGCCTCAATCGCCACGCGCACCGCGCCGGGCGGCAGAACCTTGCGGCGGTAGGCGGCATCTTGGGCGGCGAACAGCTCCATGCAGGGCATCGACACCACGCGCGTACCAATCCCTTGGGCTTCCAGCAGGTCTTTCGCTTTCAGCGCGATCTCAACCTCTGACCCGGTGGCCATCAGGATCACTTGACGCTTGGCCACCGCTTCGGCCAACACATAGGCACCTTTGGCGACCAGGTTCTGGTTGGTATGGGTCTTGCGAACGGTGGGAAGGTTCTGGCGTGACAGCGCCATGACCGTGGGGCGTTTTTTCTCGGAAAACGCAATCTCCCAGGCCTCGGCCGTTTCCACAAGATCAGCCGGGCGCATCACCAGCGTGTTCGGTGTCGCGCGCGAAATCGCAAGATGCTCCACCGGCTGGTGCGTCGGACCATCCTCGCCCAGACCGATGCTGTCATGCGTCATCACATAGACGACCGGCACACCCATCAGCGCCGACAGGCGCATCGACGGGCGGGCATAATCGGTAAAGCACATGAACGTGCCCGAATAGGGCCGCACGCCGCCATGCAGCGCCATGCCGTTCATCGCGGCCGCCATACCGTGCTCGCGGATGCCGTAGTAGACATAGCGCCCCTTGCGGTTGGCCGGTTCAAACGTGCCCAGATCGGCGGTCTTGGTGTTATTCGACCCCGTCAGGTCGGCTGACCCGCCGATGGTTTCGCCCATGACCGGGTTGATCGCCGTCAGCGCCCTTTCGGATGCCGCGCGCGTCGCGATCTTGGGTGCATCGGCCACGGCCTGCTTTTTCACCGCGCGCACGGCAGCCGCCAGTTTGGCCGGCGCATCGCCGTGGAAAATGCGTTCGAACTCTGCCTTCTTGGCCGGGGATAGCGCGTTCAGCCGCGTATGCCATGCAGCATGTTCCGCAGCACCGCGCTTGCCCACTGTTTCCCACCAGGCCTTGATGTCTTTTGGAATCTCGAATGCAGGGCTGCTCCAGCCATAGGCCTCTTTCGCCGCCGCCATCTGGGCCTTGTCCGTCAGGGCGCCATGCCCCTTGGACGTATCCTGCGCGGCGTGTCCCAGGGCGATATGTGTCTTGCAGGCGATCATCGCAGGGCGCGCGCTGGCCTTGGCGGCGGTAATGGCGCGGTCGATATCCACAGGATCGTGCCCATCGCAAGAGAACACATCCCAACCGCTCGCCGCAAAGCGCGCCTTCTGATCGGTGACATCAGCGATCGAGACCTTGCCATCAATTGTGATGCCATTGTCATCCCACAGCACGATCAGACGTGACAGCTGGTGCTTGCCTGCCAGACCGATGGCCTCTTGTGAGACACCTTCCATCAGGCAGCCGTCACCGGCGATGACATAGGTGTAATGGTCCTGCACCCTCGCCCCCCAGCGGGCGCGCAAGGATTCCTCGGCCATGGCAAAGCCCACGGCATTGGCAATGCCCTGTCCCAAGGGGCCGGTGGTGGTTTCAACGCCTGCCACATGGCCGTATTCCGGATGGCCTGCCGTAATGGCGCCCCACTGGCGGAAGTTCCTGATCTGATCAAGCGTGACATCGGCATATCCGGTCAGGTAGAGCAGGGAATAGATCAGCATGGACCCATGCCCGGCCGACAGGATGAACCGGTCACGATCCGGCCAACGCGGTGACGAAGCGTCAAATTTCAGATGGTTGGCAAACAGCACGGTGGCGACATCGGCCATCCCCATCGGCATGCCGGAATGGCCGGAATTGGCGGCAGCGACGGCGTCCAGTGTCAGGGTGCGAATGGCGCAGGCGCGCATCCAGTGGTCAGGGTGAGTGGTGCGAAGGGTCTGGATATCCACGGGCATGATCCTGCTTGGCATTGACGGGCTATGCGCGGCTTAGCGATGCTAACACCCAAGATCAAGGTCGCCCTGCAAGGCTTTGGTGCCAAAGGGGGCAATCCGCCGCCTTTGTTGCAAGTTCAGGGTTGACGGCAGCACTTTCGAATCGCAACCTTGGCGCGATGGGCTGGGGTCGCCCGGCTGTGAAAAAGGGTGCTGTGCTGATGCAAGACATTGCCGAACTGGAACGCCGGATCACAGCGGCGCTGGCGCGGATCGGGGCCGGGCTTGACCATGCGATGGCAGCACCGCCACCGCCACCGCCTGTGATGGCAGCACCTACGACGGGAAGTGAGGCACTGCTGCGGGCCGAACTGGATGAAGAACGGATGCTGAATGCCCAGCTTCAGGAACGCATCAAGGTGATTTCAGCGCGCGAAGCAGCCTTGCGCGAGGCAAAGTCGGTCGAGCCAAAACCAGTGCATGTTCCAGTGGCACAGGCGCAGCTTGAAGCGCGGATTGACAAGATGACACGTCAGTTGGACGTGCAGGGGTTGGAACTGCAGCGCATGCGCAAGGTGACGGTGCAACTGCGCGAGCAACTGGCGCGCCTGCGCGAGGCGGCAGAGGCGGGCACGACCGAGCCGCATCTGATCAACAAGGCGATGCTGACGGAACTGGAGGCGCTGCGCGCGGCGCGGGCTTCGGAAGTGGCCGAGATGGATGAGATTTTGTCGGAACTGTCACCCCTGATTGGCGCGGAGGCCTGAGTGATGCCAGAGATCGATATTTCCATTGGCGGCAAGGTGTTTCAGGTGTCATGTCAGCCGGGCGAGGAACATTTCCTGCGCGGTGCGGCCCAGATGCTGGACAATGAGGCGCAGCCGTTGATGGCACAGATGGGCCGTCTGCCCGAAGCGCGTATGCTGCTGATGGCTGGCTTGATGCTGGCCGACAAGACAGCCGCCGTTGAAGATGAAATCAGAACCTTGCGCACCCGCCTGACCGAGCTTGAAGCCCGGCCAGTCGTGACGCGCGATGTTGCCGTGATCCCTCCGCAAGTCGTGGAAACACTGGCCGAAATCGCGGCGCGGGCCGAGGCCTTGGCAGCGCGGGTGGAAGAGCGCGCCTGACAAAAGGTGTAGGGTGCGCTACAGCGCACCATGCCTTTCTTCGCAAGGGAAGGTGCGCTGTAGCGCACCCTACCCATCAGGCGTTGGCTTCGCGCACCTTGTCAGCGGCTGATTTATCGAATGAAACGCCTTTGGACTCCAGCAGCGTATCCAGCTCACCCGACAGCATCATCTCGGTCACGATATCACAGCCGCCGATGAATTCGCCTTTGACATACAGCTGCGGGATGGTCGGCCAGTCGCTGTAATCCTTGATGCCCTGACGGATCTCTGCGTCAGCCAGCACGTTCACATCCGTATATTCCACACCGATATAGTTCAGCACACCCGCCACGCGGGACGAGAACCCGCATTGCGGCATCATCTTGGTGCCCTTCATGAACAGAACAACGTCGTTCTTGGTTACCGTGTCCTTAATTTGGTCCGTCGCTGACATTGGATTTCCCCTTGTCCCTGTTCCAGAACCCCACGCCATGCCGCAGCACGCCCGGAATTCCAATAAATATCACCCATGCGCCATAAAGGAGCCGTCCGCCTGCGTCCAGAACCTTGAGCGCGAGGCCAAGTGCGTCCATCAATCCGGTGCCTTTGTGGTCAGCGCCAGTGCATGCAACTCGCCATGCGCGCCGTCCATCTTGCCTTTCAGTGCTGCATAAACCGCGCGCTGCTGTTGTACGCGGTTCATGCCCTTGAAGCTTGCGTCAATCACCTCGGCCGCGAAATGCTGGCCATCGTCGCCCTGCACGCTGATCTTCGCATCAGGAAAGCTGGCGCGGATCAGGGCTTCGATATCACGGGCGTCCATGGGCATTGCAGCTCTCCTGTCATCTTGCCGTAAACTTAGGGGCTGATGGGCGTGCCTGCAAGGCGGGATAACGCGGCTCAGGCCGCGATTGCTGCTGCGAAAGCCCGCCGGTACAGCGCGGAAAGTTCGGCCAGAGGCGCAGTATCAGTGCCAAACGTCACCGCATCACCCCCAAAGTTGCCAATACGCGCAACCGGAACGCCGACCGCACGGGCGGCATGTTCCAGAGCAGTGGCCTGATCACCTGTGCAGGCAACAACGTACCGCGCCTGATCTTCGCCGAACAGATCAGGGATGCCGGACAGGGTCAGCGTAACCCCCGTATCTGCCGCATCCGCCATTTCAAACGCCGCAAGCGCAAGGCCACCATCCGACAAATCCGTAATCGCACGAATATGTGTGCGGTTGGCAAGGATCAGGTCACCCGCAGCCTTTTCGGCGGCAAGGTCAACCGGCGGTGCATTGCCCGCTTCAATCCCGAAGGCTTCGGCCAGCAGGGCCGACTGGCCAAGGTGGCCGTGGCTTGCACCGATCAGCAATGCCACATCACCGGCTTGGGCAAGCCCGCCGATCAACGCATCAATCTGGGCAATGCCCACGGCGCCGATGGTTGGCGTGGGCAGAATGCCCGATCCATCGGTTTCGTTGTAAAGCGAGACGTTGCCCGACACGATGGGCATATCCAGCGCCTTGACCGCCTCACCAATGCCTTGCAGCGCACCCACGAGTTGCCCCATGATTTCAGGTTTTTCCGGGTTGCCGAAGTTGAGGTTATCGGTGGTGGCAAGCGGGCGCGCGCCCACACAGATCAGGTTGCGATAGGCCTCGGCCACCGCCTGTTTGCCGCCCTCAACCGGGTTCGCCTTCACATATCGCGGTGTCACATCGCTGGTAAACGCCAGCGCCTTGGTCGTGCCATGCACCCGCACCACGCCCGCACCCATGCCTGGGCGGCGGATGGTGTCGGCACCCACTTGGCTGTCATACTGCTCCCACACCCAGGCCTTATGCGCATAGGACGGGCTGGAAATCAGCGCGCGCAGGCCTGCGATCGGCGTGATGGCCGGGATGGGGCCAAGGGCTGCCGGGGCAGGGGTGGGAACCCATGGCCGGTCATATTCTGGTGCGCTGCTGGACAGTTTGGACAAAGGGAGGTCGGCCTTGACGTCATTGCCCTGCAAGATCAGGAAGCGGTCTTCGGGGATAGTTTCCCCCACAATGGCGAAATCGAGATCCCATTTCACAAAAATTGCGCGGGCCACAGCCTCCATTTCCGGCTTCAGCACCATCAGCATGCGTTCCTGAGATTCGCTCAGCATCATCTCATAGGCTGTCATGTTGGCTTCGCGCTGCGGCACCGCGTCCAGTTGCAGCTTGATGCCCAAACCACCCTTGTCGCCCATTTCAACCGCCGAACAGGTCAGGCCCGCCGCCCCCATGTCCTGAATGGAAATGACAGCGCCCGAGGCCATCAGCTCCAGACAGGCCTCAAGCAGGCGCTTTTCGGTGAAGGGGTCACCCACCTGCACCGTCGGGCGCTTTTCCTCGATCGTGTCGTCAAACTCGGCGCTGGCCATGGTGGCACCGCCTACGCCATCACGTCCCGTCTTGGCACCCAGATAGACCACGGGCATGCCGACGCCGCTGGCGACCGAATAGAAAATCTTGTCGGTGTCGGCGATGCCTGCAGCAAAAGCGTTGACCAGACAATTGCCGTTATAGCTGCGGTGAAAGCGCACTTCGCCGCCCACGGTGGGCACGCCGAACGCGTTGCCATAGCCGCCGATGCCTTCGACCACGCCCTTGACCAGATGCGCCGTCTTCGGGTGGCTTGGCACACCGAATGACAGCGCATTCATCGCGGCAATGGGCCGCGCGCCCATGGTGAACACGTCGCGCAGAATGCCACCCACACCCGTGGCCGCCCCCTGATGCGGTTCGATGTAGCTGGGGTGGTTATGGCTTTCCATCTTGAAGATGACGGCCTGCCCGTCACCAATATCCACCACGCCTGCATTCTCACCGGGGCCGCAGATCACTTGCGGGCCAGTGGTTGGCAGCTTCTTGAGATGGATCTTTGAGGATTTGTAAGAGCAATGCTCATTCCACATCGCCGAAAAGATGCCGAGTTCGGTGAACGTCGGCTCGCGCCCAATGATGCCCAGCAGGCGCTGATATTCATCAGGCTTCAGGCCATGGGCGGCGATCAGGTCCGGGGTGATGGCGGGATCAGACATGCGGGCCTCAAACATCGGGGATTTGCGGGCGTGATAGGGGAAATATTGGTCAAGGGAAAGGGGCGCGGGGGAAAGGGCGGAACGCCAGCGAAAAATTCTTTTGGCAGCGGAAAAGATTTTTCAACGTCACAAAATTGAACAATTGCATGTGGTTAGGTGCAAAACTGCCACGCGGCTGACCCGACGTCACACATTTCTTCAAACTTTTCTCGCAGGGCATGTCGAAAACGGCAAACGTGCAGCGTCCTTGGGTTATCGAAACACTGAAACAAAAAGGAAAGACCATGTTGTTTGAAGTCACGCCAATGTATGCCCTGCCACTTGCCGCCATCTTTCTGATCTTGTGGTTCCGCGTCAGCGCGATCCGCGGCAAGGAAAAGATTTCCTACGGCGACGGCGGCAATACCGAACTTTTGCGCCGGGTCCGCCAGCACGGCAACTTTGTCGAATGGACGACCTTCGTTCTGATCCTGATGATCCTGGCTGAAGGTATGGGCGCACCTGACCTGTATATCCACATCTCGGGTGCGCTGCTGCTGATCGGGCGGATCGTGCATCCCTTCGGTCTGGGCGCCATCAACAATGCCGCCATGCCTGCCCGTTACATCGGCAACTCTACCAACCTGCTGGCGACACTGAATGCCATGGTCTGCCTTGGCGTGAACATCCTCGGCCTGTGAACAACCCCTGACGGCAACACTGACAACTTTAACCCAAGGACAAAGGACTACGACGATGCAATACATGATCCTCATCTATGGCGACCCAACGCGTGAACCCGCTTATGGCACCAAGGAATTCGATGCGATGATGGGCGGCTACTTCATGCTGAACGAAAAGATGAAAGCTGATGGCGTGCTGAAAGCGGGCGAAGGTCTGCAGGGCATTGAAACGGCCACTTCGGTGCGGCAGCGCGATGGCAAGGTTGAAACGATGGACGGGCCGTTTGCGGAAACCAAGGAACATCTGGGCGGCTACTATGTGATCGATGTGCCTGATCTGGACACGGCATTGAAATACGCAGCACAGGTTCCGGCAGTGGCCTATGGCACGGTCGAAGTGCGCCCGCTGATGGACTATAACCCGACTGCGAACTGAAAAATGTCAGCCGCCCCTCAAGCCATTGCCGCAACCAAAGCCATAGAGGCGGTGATGCGCAATGACAGGGGGCGGCTGATGGCTGCGCTGATCAAGCAACTGCGTGACTGGCAACTGGCGGAAGAGGTGCTGCAAGAAGCCACCATTTCCGCCCTTTCGCATTGGGGGCGGGTGGGCCTGCCATCATCACCGCAAGGTTGGCTTTTGAAAGTGGCCTTAAGAAAAGCAATCGACCACATGCGCAGCGGAGCGCGCGAGGCGAAGAAAGCCGCAGCGATTGCGGTGCTGGCGAAAGAGGAGGCTGAAGACGTGGAAACCGCATTGATCCCGGATGAACGGCTTTCGCTGATCTTCACCTGCTGCCACCCGGCGCTGGAGCAGAAAAGTCAGGTGGCGCTGACGCTGCGCACGGTTTGCGGGCTGACCACAACCGATATCGCGCGGGCCTTTCTGGACGCAGAGCCGACCATGGGCCAACGCCTGAGCCGCGCCAAGGCCAAGATCGCGGCAGCGGGTATTCCCTTTGCGGTGCCGGGACCAGAGGCATGGAATGAACGCTTGGCCGCCGTGCTGACGGTGGTGTATCTGATCTACAATGCAGGCTACACGGCAGGGCCTGCGGCAGGGTATGATCTGTGCGAAGAGGCGGTATATCTGGTAAAGATCATTGATCGTTTGCGCCCGAATGAGCCGGAAGTGCAGGGTTGCCTTGCCCTGATGCTGTTTTCACATGCACGCCGCGCGGCGCGGGTGGGGGCGGATGGCCAGACGGTGCCGCCGCAGGAACAGGACCGCAGCCTGTGGGATGCGGCCATGCTGGCCGAGGCAGATACACTGGTGCGGGGCGCATTGGGCCAGCACAGGCCGGGCCCATTTCAGCTGAAAGCCGCGATTGCGGCCTGCCATGTCTTGCCCGAACGGCCTGACTGGCCGCAGATCGTGGCACTGTATGGCGTGCTGATGGCGCATGAGCCGACCGACATCATTCGCCTTAATCAGGCCGTGGCCATGGCCGAAGCGGGCGATGTAACAACGGCGCGTAAGGTATTGGCCGCGCTGCGAGATAGTCTGGCAGAGTATCAGCCGTTTCATGCGGCAGATGCGGC
Organism: Pseudomonadota bacterium; assembly: GCA_046049665.1. GTDB lineage: Bacteria > Pseudomonadota > Alphaproteobacteria > Rhodobacterales > Rhodobacteraceae > JAAFHS01. Next base: position 83,656 of record JBJOQW010000060.1, read on the forward strand.
GATTTCCGCCATGGCAGGAGACAGGTCCATGGCCTTGCAGGCCTATGACCGGGCCATTTCAATGGCTGCAAACCCTGCCGATGCGCTGCTGTTGCAGCAGCGGCGTCAGCGCCTGCATTAAAAAAAAGGCCGAGCAAACGCTCGGCCAAAGTCCAACAGGGAGGTATGAGGCAGGGCGAGCATGCTCAGCGCCGCCTCACCGTTGAAACTATGCTCGCAGCTGCAGCATTACAATGGAAACAAGCCTGTGAATTGGGCAGACCCGCTATGCGCCTGACGCATGGCTGCCATGACCTTGGGATTCAAGGAAGTTTTGCCGTTTTTACATGCAGATGGCAGAACAAACAGGCGAAGCGCTAATCCTGTTTGCGTTTGCGGAAGGCAAAAATCTCTTCCGTAACGAAATCACGGAAGGCCGCCACGCGTTTGGAATGGCGCAATTCTTCGGGATAGGCGAGGAAGACAGGCACCTCACCGCTTTCGGTATCGGGCAGAACGCGCACAAGATCGGGGAAGTCTTCGGTGATGTAATCCGGCAAAACGCCGATGCCGAGGTGGTTCAAGACCCCTTGCAGAACGCCAAAATAGTTGTTCACCGTCAATGTCGACGGGATATCATAGCTCATTAATTCGGCTGACAGCAGCGCGCCCGCCGCCACTTGGGCTGTGCCCGGGTGTTGGCAAATCAGCCGGTGGGCCGAAAATTCCGCCATGGTTGCGGGGGTGCCATTTGCAGCTAAGTAGGCTGGCGTTGCATAAAGCCGCATCTTGATGTTCATCAGACGCTTGCGAATAAGATCGGCCTGGCTTGGTTCCTTCATGCGGATGGCCACATCGGCCTCGCGCATGGGCAGATCAAGCACACGTTCTTCCAGCATCAGGTCAATCTTCAGGCTGGGGTATTTCTTGTACAGGGTCGGCAAGCGCGGTGCGAGCCACAGGGTGCCAAAGCCGGTGGTGGTGGTCACACGCAACTCACCGAACACCTCATCTTCGCTGTCACGGATGCGGGCGGCAGCGGCATCAAGGCGCTTGACCATCTGGTTGGTCGCCTCGAACAGCAATTCGCCCTGTTCCGTCAGAATCAGCCCGCGCGCATGGCGGTGAAACAGCGTGACATTCAATGATTCTTCCAGCGCGCGGATCTGGCGGCTGACAGCAGATTGCGACAGATGCAGCACATCACCGGCATGGGTCAGGCTGCCTTTTTCGGCAACAGCGTGAAAAATGCGCAGCTTATCCCAATCCATCATCCGCCCCGATCAAACCGTGTGAACGCTAACATACCTTTGCAGGGTAGGTATGCAGAATCTGCACGATGTAAACCCGTGATGCTGGTGATTGTCGCCAAGTTGTGATCTTGGGCCGATATGATGCCGTTGCATCATAAGAGGTAAGGCATGCGGCACGACGTGACACGGACGATAAGTTATGCATCTGCGGCGCGTAGCCGGTTGGGGCGTCTGGTGATCAGGGGGCTGGAGAATGCTACAGGGCGTCTGGGCCTGATCCGGCGGGCCAAAGGCTATGAGGATGATCTGGCCAAAGGACGGGCCTTCTGGGAAGTGATCCCGGAACGCTATGGCCTGACGCTGGATGTGACCGAGGGCGATCTTGCACGCATTCCAAAGACCGGTCCGCTGATCCTGATTGCCAATCACCCCTACGGCATTCTGGACGGGCTGATGATGGCTTTGATTCTGCACCGCATCCGGGGTGATTTTCGCATTCTGGCCAATGCGGTGTTCATGAAGGCGCCAGCGCTGGATGACGTGATCCTGCCGATTTCCTTTGACGAAACGCCGGATGCGCTGCGCCTGAACATTGCGACGCGGGCCAAGGCGCTGGATTATCTCGGGCAGGGCGGGGCGATCGGGGTGTTTCCGGGGGGCACGGTGTCAACCGCGGCCAAGCCGTTCTCTGAACCGCTTGATCCGGTCTGGCGCGGCTTTACGGCCAAGATGATTGCCAAGGCGGGGGCTACGGTGGTGCCGGTCTACTTCGAAGGGCACAACTCACGCCTGTTCCAGATTGCCTCGCATCTGCATTACACGCTGCGCCTTGGCCTGCTGATGAAGGAATTCCGCGCCCGCACTGACACGCCCGTGCGCGTGCGCATCGGCGCGCCAATCGCGCCGCAAGATCTGCCGCGCGCGTCCGGCGAAATGATGGATCAGCTGCGCCGTGCCACCTATGCCCTTTCGCCGACGCCGCTAAGCCCCTATGCTCTGGGTTATGAATTCGAGGCGCGCTACCGTTAGTGCGCGCTGGCGCAATCGGGGGTGGGCATGGCGGTTGGGGTGTTTGACAGCGGGTTGGGCGGGCTGACGGTGCTGGATGCCCTGCAGAAGCGCCTGCCCGACGTGCCGTTCATCTACTTTGGCGACAATGCCCATGCGCCCTACGGTGTGCGCACGCCGGATGATATCTTCAACCTGACAACAGCGGCGGTAGAGCGTCTTTGGGCGGAAGGCTGCGATCTGGTGATCCTTGCCTGCAACACGGCGTCGGCCGCTGCGTTGAAGCGCATGCAGGAAACATGGGTGCCCGCAGACAAACGGGTGCTGGGGGTGTTCGTGCCGATGATCGAGGCGGTGACGGAACGCCAGTGGGGCGACAACAGCCCCCCGCGTGAGGTGGCAGTCAAGCATGTGGCGCTGTTTGCGACACCGGCCACGGTGGCCAGCCGGGCGTTCCAGCGGGAACTCGCGTTCCGGGCGATTGGGGTGGATGTTGAGGCGCAGCCTTGTGGCGGGGTGGTGGATGCGATCGAGGCCGGGGATGA
>JBJOQW010000061.1:0-9124 GCA_046049665.1 Pseudomonadota bacterium
CGCGGTTCCGCCGCCGCCTGGGCGAATTGCAGGCGGAACTCAACGCTCAGTAGGTCTGCATCACGCTGCGCAGTTCAGCGATTCGCGCTTCGGTCATGAACCGCAGGCAGCCGTTCACCAAAAGCGGTTCTGCTGACCCGCCGCGCATCTGAAACCCCGCCTGATCGCAATTGGCGTCGCGATACGCCACCCAGGCCCGCTGTGCCTTGCGCAACCGCGCCTCCTCGCTTTCGCCTGCGGGCGGGTATTCGCGATCGGATGCCTGCAGAAACGCAATCGCCTCGGCATAGACACGGTTCAACGCGGCATCTGCCGCCTCGAATTCCTGATAGGCGCATTGGTTCATGTCGATCTGGGTGACCTGATTGGCGCAATCAACGTCCTGGGCAAAGGCGGTCAGCGGTGACAGGCAAAGAAACAGCGAAAGGGACAGGCGCATGGGTTTTCCTTTTGGTCTGACTTGCCGAATAAGACGCAGGTGCCGCCGCAATCCTTGGCGCAGAGATCTGCAAACGGGGTAGCATCGCACAGAACTTTGCGATACCCCGCAGGACATGCAAACCCTGACGATCCGCCGCCCAGACGACATGCACCTGCACCTGCGCGATGGCGCGATGCTGCAGGGCGTTCTGCCCGAAACCGCGCGGCATTTCGCCCGCGCGATCATCATGCCAAACCTTGTGCCGCCCGTGGTGACGGGCGCCGATGCCGCCGCCTACCGCGACCGTATCCTTGCCGCCCTGCCTGACGGGGCGGTGTTTGAGCCGCTGATGACGCTGTATCTGACCGAAGATACCAAGGCGGATGATGTGGCCGCAGCGCATGCCAGCGGGCTGATCAAGGCGGTGAAGCTGTATCCGGCGGGGGCCACGACAAATTCGCACGGCGGGGTGCGCGACCTGAACAAGGTCATGCATGTGCTTGAAAAGATGGCAGAGATTGGCCTGCCCTTGTGCACGCATGGCGAGGTGACAACGCCGGACGTAGATATCTTTGATCGTGAGGCGGTGTTCATCGACACGGTACTTGATCCGCTGCGCCGCCTCTTGCCGCAATTGCGGGTGGTGATGGAGCATATCACGACGTTGCAGGGCGCGGACTATGCGGCAAGCGGTGGTGATGGCTTGGCGGCGACGATCACGACGCATCATCTGGTGATCAACCGCAACCATCTGCTGGTGGGGGGGATCAGGCCGCATTATTACTGCCTGCCGGTGGCCAAGCGCGAAAGCCACCGTCTGGCGTTGCGGGCGGCGGCGACGAGCGGCAAGGCGTGCTATTTTCTGGGTACAGACAGCGCCCCGCATGTGGACGCGCTGAAGGAACATGCCTGCGGCTGTGCAGGCTGCTTTACGGCGACGAATACCATGGCCATTCTGGCGCAGGTGTTTGAGGATGATGGCGCGCTGGACCGGCTGGAAGGCTTTTCATCGCTGCATGGGGCGGCGTTCTATGGGCTGCCTGCGAATGCGGGGACCTTGCAGCTGGACCGCCGTGATGCGGCGCAAGCCTTCCCTGACAAGATCATCACGGGGGCAGGCCCGGTGACGGTGTTTGATCCGGGCTTCCCGGTTTACTGGCATGTGGCGGGCTGAAGCGCTGGATGCCTGGGTGCTGGATATTTTTGCAAAGATGAAAGCTGGAAGATGATCCCTTCGACATTCCCCCCTGCAGATGAAATTGCGCGGCTGACGGCGGCGATGCTGCTGGATATCAAGGCCGTGCATTTCAATGCGGATACGCCCTTCACGCTGGCCTCTGGCCTGCCATCGCCGACCTATATCGATTGCCGCAAGCTGATTTCCTATCCGCGCATCCGGTCGGTGCTGATGGATTTCCTGACGGTGACGGTGATGCGCAATGCGGGGCTGGAGGCGTTTGACAATATCGCAGGCGGAGAGACGGCGGGCATTCCCTTTGCGGCGCTGGTGGCCGAACGCATGGCGCTGCCGATGACCTATGTGCGCAAGAAGCCGAAAGGTTACGGGCGCAATGCGCGCATTGAAGGGGCGATGTCGGAAGGCCAGCGCGTGCTGCTGGTGGAAGATCTGACCACGGATGGCGGATCAAAGCTGAGTTTCGTGGAGGCGATCCGCGAAACGGGGGCAAGTTGCGCGCATACGGCGGTGATTTTCTATTACGGGATTTTCCCGGAAACGCCTGCAAAGCTGGCAGAACACGGGATTGCGCTGCATCATCTGTGCACCTGGTGGGATGTGCTGGCAGTGGCACGTGCGCGCGGCGATTTTGATGCGGCGACGCTGGATGAGGTTGAGGTGTTCCTGCGTGATCCACGCGCCTGGCAGATTGCGCGCAAGCCCGCGTAGCAAAACTGTCACGTTCGGCGAAACGTGGCGACATTGGCGCTGTGGGGCGATTGTGGACAAGCCGAATGCGCGCCTGACTCGAATCGCAAAACGGGGTAAGATGGCGCAAGATGTGGTGGGCGTGGCAGCCCGGACCACCAGATAAAAAGATATCCGCGCGGGTTATCCCCAAAGTTACGCAGATTGCAGGATGCGTGCGGGGGGCGTAACGAGCGAGCGGCAGGCAGGTGGGGACAGCATGAACGAAGTGGCGAATTTGCGGGTAATGGTTCCGGCAACGGCAGCAGAGCCAGAGGCCTTGCCGCATAATATTGAGGCTGAGCAACAGCTTCTGGGCGCGATCCTGACGAATAATGATGTGTATGACCGCATCTCGAGCCTGATCAAGGCAGACCATTTCTTTGACCCGGTGCATCAGCGCATCTTTGAAATTGCCGCGGCGCGCATTCAGAAGAACGCGCTGGCCAGCCCCGTCACGCTGAAGGCTTTCCTTGAAGATGATGCGGGGCTGAAGGAACTGGGTGGGCCTGCCTACCTTGTGCGGCTGGCGGGCGCTGCAATTTCGGCCTTTGCGGCGCGGGATTATGCGCAGATGCTGTATGACCTTGCGGTGCGGCGCGAACTGATCAGCCTTGGGCGCGACATCACGGCCAAGGCGGCCAAGGTGGATGTGGCATCAGAGCCCAAAGAGCAGATCATCGAGGCGGAACAACGGCTGTACCAGCTGGGCGAACAGGGCGCGGCGGAACGCGGATTTCAAAGCTTTCTCAAGGCGGTAACGGACGCAGTGAATGTGGCCAACGCAGCCTATCAGCGCGATGGGGGACTGGCGGGCATTTCCACCGGGCTGGTTGATCTGGACAAGAAGCTGGGGGGGTTGCATCCGTCTGACCTGCTGATCCTGGCAGGGCGGCCGTCGATGGGAAAGACGTCGCTCGCCACCAACATCGCCTTCAACATTGCCAAGGCCTACAAGCGGGGCCGCACGCATGATGGCACGGATGGGGCCGTTGAAGGCGGCGTGGTGGGCTTTTTCTCGTTGGAAATGAGTGCGGAACAACTGGCCGCGCGTATCCTGTCAGAGGCCAGCGAAGTGCCGTCGGAACAGATCCGGCGCGGGGATATGACGGAAGCCGAATTCCGGCGCTTTGTTGAGGCGGCGAAATCGCTGGAAGCCTGCCCCCTGTACATTGATGACACCCCTGCCCTGCCGATCAGCCAAGTGGCCGCACGGGCACGCAGGCTCAAGCGGACGCATGGGCTGGATGTGCTGATGGTGGACTACTTGCAACTGCTGAAAGGGTCTTCCAAGGAAAACCGCGTGCAGGAAGTGTCTGAAATCACCCAAGGTCTGAAGGCGATTGCGAAAGAGCTGAACATCCCGGTGGTGGCGCTGTCACAGCTTTCGCGTCAGGTGGAAAGCCGCGATGACAAGCGCCCGCAACTGAGCGACCTACGCGAATCCGGGTCAATCGAGCAGGACGCCGATGTGGTGATGTTCGTCTACCGCGACGAATACTACAAGGAACGCGAAAAGCCGGGCGACCATGAGCTGGACAAGATGGCGCAATGGCAGGCGGTGATGGAACAGGTGCATGGCAAGGCCGAAGTCATCATCGGCAAACAGCGCCACGGGCCGATTGGCACGGTGGAGCTGGCGTTCGAAGGGCGCTTCACGCGGTTCTCGAACCTGGCCAAGGCCTGGCAGGGCGGCGGAGGCGACGCGGGTTTCTGAAACCCGCACAGGCTGCTGCAAAGGGGTTTGCCAATCCTGCGGGTTCGGCTATCATGCAGAATATTGATTATAAATACTGCGTTAGCGACCAAACTTGTTAGGGTTCCGATGGCCGAGGTTTTGACCAGCGCCCAGATGGGTGCATATCTGCGACAAGATGAAGATTTTGCCGAATGGTATGTGGAGGAGTTCATGAAGAACTTCCTGCCGCAGTACTATTTCAATGTGTCCGATGATGGCAAACGCCGCATGGTGACGAATGGCCGGCATTACGCGCAGGGCTATGGCCTGAACGCGAACGAAGCGCAGGCGCATTTTGTTACACTGATGTGGGAAATCGGTGCGAATTTCGATCTGCAGCCGGGGTTTCGGGATGTGCTTGCGCGCAGTGATTTGCAGAACATGGACAAGATCAACCACCTGTTTGATGGCGGCGTGACCGAGGATCAGGCGGTGTTCGCGATTCAGCACAATGACGAACGGTTCTGGCACCGCGATGTGCTGGCACGTGCGGGGGTGATGTATGGCTGATTTTGCAGCACAGCGCGGACTGAACGTGGCGGATGTGAAAAACACCGGCAACACCCTGCGCGATATCGGGCAGAAATACGGAGAGTTCGCGCTGGATGCGGGCCTTGCTGCCGGGGGGGCCTTGCCGCCACCCTTTGGCACGGCAGCCGATGTGGCCAGCCTTGGGCGTTCGCTTGGCAAGGGTGATTGGTGGGGTGCCGCGTTTGATGTGATCGGCTTTGTTCCGCTGCTTGGCGATGCTGTCAAAGGTGGGCGCGTTCTGAACAAGCTGGCCGACCTTGGCAAAGCGGTTGATCAATTGGCTGCGGGTGCAGCCAAGATGTTTGGCAAGACAGAATCTGCTGCCAAGGCATTCTGGGCCAGCAAAAAGAACATGCAGGCCTACCGCGACGCGCTCAAGGCCTGTGATGGCACAAAGAAATGCCTTGATGCGGCTGCGTTGAAAAAAGGCCAGCAATACAAGTCAACGCCGAAGTCCGGTGAAGGCGGCAACTGGAACCCGCCCAATGGCCGTGGTGACGGTGAATGGGTGCCGACCCCGGGCTCACCTCTGGCAAATGCAATCAAACCGAAAACATCCGTGACCTATGAAAACGGCTTTCCAAAGTTTGACAGCTTCTCGCAGGGGTCGGTCAAGATTCCGCAAACGGGTAACTCGGCCAAAGACTTTGATATTGCGGATGAACTCTATAAGAAGCAAACCGGAAATCCAGACTGGACCCGGCCTCAGGGCATGACCTGGCACCACAAGGAAGATGGCACGACAATGATGCTGGTTCCATCGGCAGTGAATAACAACGCAGGCCATGCAGGTGGCGCGTCATTGTTCAGTGGCACAAGCACCGGAAAGGAATTCTGATGGGCGACGTCTATATCAAAGCGGTTCCGGTGGCCTTGGGTGGCGATGCCAACAAACCTGTCCTGATGGACAGACCCCCGCCCAGCCGCGCCGAAATCGCAGCTTGGGAAGCTGCGAATGGCCGCCTGCCAGAGGACTATATCGCCTTCATGATGGCCTATAATGGTGGAACGGTTTACCCGATGGCGTTTCACCACAACATCACCGAAGCGCCAGACTGGCTTGACCTGGAACCCATTGCGTCAGTTGACAATTTCTTCACCTGGGATGCCTTTGTTGAGGCAAACAGTTTCAACAAGGTCGATTGGCGTGTTGATCACGTCATCGTCGCTTACGCTAACGAGCGTGGCAATATCCTCATCTCACAACGGGCGCAGGACAGCGGCGCGGTGCGTTACTGGCCGGCCAATGTCGCTGATTGGGACGAAGAAGAAGACGGGCCGCTGCCGGTTGCAACCGTTGCGCCGACGTTCCGCGATTTCATCTACACGTCATTGCTGGATGATCCAGATGGCGGCACCCCCCGCTGGTACATTCCGCGTGATCTGGCGACGGCAACCAAAGTTAGCTTCTGATGGCATTTAACGACCCGATCGAGCTGACCTTGCCGGATTACTGGTACGAGGATCTGGCCGAGCATACCTTTGCGTCGGCGCTGATTCCGCTGGGTGGGGCCGATCTTGTGGCGCTGTGTTCGGTTGATCCTGCGTTCCGGGCCGCGCGGGGGTTGGCGGGGGTCATGCCGCTGTCGGAAGATTTGCAGCGTCTGATCGACCTTGAGCTCAAGGCGCTGAACGGGCCGGCTTTCCTGCGCACAAGTTACGGCATGGCCAAGGAATGCCCCTTTGCCTACGCCCCCGTCACAACCCTGCGCGAGGTGGAAGGCGTGCTGCGCTGGCCCGACGCGCGCCTGCTGCGGTTTTACCGCGAACGGCTGGCCTCGGGCGATCCGGCCAGCCTGTTTCTGCGTCGTTGGCAGGACATTCCGCCATGGGCCGAATTTCGCGCCTTTGTGCGCGGGCGCCGGATCATCGGGGTCAGCCAATACCCGACGCATACCTTTCACCCGGAAATCCCGTCACAGGCCGCTGAACTGCAACAGGCGATTGTGCAGCTGTTTCACGAAATCATGCACCTTTTGCCGCTGGATGATGTGATTGTCGAAATCTGCGCGGCCCCCACGCCAAAGGGCCTGAAAATGCAGGTGGTCGAACTGAATCCGTTGCTTCCGGTATCTGATGCGGGCCTGTTCACATGGGCGCGCGGCGGCGATTTTGACGGCAGCTTTCGCTATCTGCGCCACGGCCCTACGGCACGGCAGGCCTCGCGGTTCTTGCAGGGCGCGGCAGTCAATGATCCGTGGCATCTGGCCTGATCCGGCGGCCCGCAGCCAGTTTTCCCCCTTGACCACAGGACAATCCCCCGATTGAAGGGCGCTATGGCCACTGCAACGCTTTCCATTGATCTTGATGCCATCGCCGCCAACTGGCGTGCGCTGGATCGTTTGTCGGCACCGGATGTGCAGACGGCCGCCGTGGTGAAGGCGGGTGCTTACGGGCTGGGTGTGCCGCGTGTGGTGCGGGCCTTGGCACAGGCGGGGGCGCGGCGGTTCTTTGTGGCGGTGGCCGAAGAAGGCGCTGCCGTGCGCCAAGCGCTTGGGCCCGGGCCGCAGATTTCGGTCATGTCAGGGCATGTGGCGGGTGATACCGAGATGATCCATGATCTGGATCTGACGCCGATGCTGAATTCCATCGACCAGATCACACGGCATCTGGAATCGCTGCCGGGGCACCCGTTCGGGGTGCAGCTGGACACGGGCATGAACCGTCTGGGGCTTGAGGCGGGCGAATGGGAGGCCGTGGCGGCCATTCTGCTGGAAGCAGGGCCAGAGCTGGTGATGAGCCACCTTGCCTGCGCGGACGAACCCGAATCTGCCATGAACGAGGCGCAGCTGACGCAATTCCGCACCATGACGGATGGCATCGGCATTCCACGGTCACTGGCAGCAACGGGCGGCATCCTTTTAGGGCCGGAATATCACTTTGATCTGACGCGCCCCGGCATTGGCCTGTATGGCGGCCGCCCGTTCGAGGCGGCATCGCGCGTGGTGGGCCTGTCCTTGCCGATCATCCAGACGCGTGAAGTGGCCGAAGGCGAGATTGTGGGTTATGCCGGGTCCTGGGTGGCCGAGGTGCCTTCGATCATTGCCACGGTCAGCGCGGGCTATGCCGACGGGCTGCCGCGCACGCTGTCGAATGCGGCGGTGCTGTGGGATGGGGCCACGCCCTGCCCGCTTGTGGGCCGCGTGTCGATGGACCTGATCACAGTCGATATCACGCATCTGCGTGAGGTGCCGCGCAGTCTTGATATTCTGGGGCCGCACCAATCGGTTGATGATCTGGCCGATGCGGCGGGCACCATTGGCTATGAGATTCTGACCGGGCTTGGCGCGCGCTATCTGCGGCGCTACAGCGAAGGCATGGCATGACGGTGACTGGCGCGCTTGCGGGGCTTGGCCGCCCGGTTCTGGCGGCCCTTGCCAGCCTTGGTCGCATTGCGATTTATGCCGCACAGACCATTGCCGCCGCCCTGCGCCCGCCGTTTTACCCGCGCGAGATGGTCTCGGCGCTGGTGCAGGTGGGCTGGCTTTCGCTGCCGGTGGTGGGCCTGACGGCGCTGTTCACCGGCGGGGCTTTGGCCTTGCAGATCTACGCGGGCGGACAGCGCTTTTCAGCCGAGGCGGTGGTGCCGCAGATCGTGGCCATCGGCATGGTGCGCGAACTGGGCCCGGTGCTGGTGGGGTTGATGATTGCGGCGCGCGTGACATCCTCTATCGCGGCCGAGATTGCGACGATGAAGGTGACCGAACAGATTGATGCGCTGGTCACGCTGTCCACCAACCCGATGCAGTATCTGACGGTGCCGCGCGTGTTGGCGGGGCTGCTGACAGTGCCTTTGCTGGTGGCGGTGGGCGATATCATCGGCATCATGGGCGGGTTTCTGGTGGGCACGGGGCAGTTGGGCTTCAACCGCGCCAGCTACATTCAGAACACCGTGGATTTCCTTGAATTTGCTGACATATTCTCATCCCTCGTCAAGGGGGCGGTGTTCGGCTTTATCGCCACGCTGATCGGCTGCTACCACGGCATGCAGTCGGGCCGTGGCGCGCAAGGCGTGGGGGCAGCTACGAAAACCGGGGTGGCGGCGGCGGCGGTGCTGATACTGGCCGCGAATTTCATTCTGACATCCGTGATGTTCGGCCAATGATTGACCTTGCAAACGTGCACAAGGCCTTTGGGGCCAACCGGGTGCTGCAGGGGGTGAACCTGACCATTCCCAAGGGCACCTCGATGGTGATCATCGGCGGGTCGGGCACGGGCAAATCGGTGCTGCTGAAATCGGTTCTAGGGCTGGTGCGGCATGATGCGGGCAGCATCACGCTGGATGGGCAGGATGTGACCACGGCGCCGCGCGATGCGTTTCTGGCACGGTTCGGGATGCTGTTTCAGGGCGGGGCCTTGTTTGACAGCCTGAAGGTCTGGGAGAACGTAGCCTTCCGGCTGATGCGGGGCCCCGGCAAACTGCCGCCCGCCCAAGCGCGTGAGATTGCCATCGAAAAGCTGCGCCGCGTGGGATTGCAGCCGCGCGTGGCCGACCTGTTGCCAGCCGAGC
>JBJOQW010000062.1:0-12554 GCA_046049665.1 Pseudomonadota bacterium
ATTCTTCCTGCCATTCGGTCGGCCCGTTCGAAGGGCTGACCTGCACTGCCGTCACCTTGTACTCCGGGCAATTCGTCGCCCAATCGGAAAAGTCCGTGGTGATGACATTGGCCTGCGTGTCCGGATGGTGGAACGTTGTGTAAACCACCCCCGGTGAAACCCGATCCGTGATCTTTGCCCGCAGGGACGTTTGCCCCGACCGGCTGGCCAACCGCACCAGCTCTCCTTCACGCACGCCGCGCACTTCGGCGTCATGCGGATGGATTTCCAGCACATCTTCCGCATGCCACGCCACATTCGCTGTCCGCCGCGTCTGCGCGCCCACGTTATACTGGCTCAGGATGCGCCCCGTGGTCAGCAAGAGCGGGAAGCGTGGCCCCGTCTTTTCATCCGTCGGCACATATTCCGTCACAATGAACTTGCCCTTGCCGCGCACGAAGCCATCAAGGTGCATGATCGGCGTGCCTTCCGGGGCCTTGTCATTGCACGGCCACTGGACCGAGCCCTTGGTTTCCAGCATCTCATAGCTGACATTGGCAAAAGACGGCGTCGTCAACGCGATTTCATCCATGATCTGCGCCGGGTGCGTGTAGGCCCAATTGGCCCCCATCGCCTGCGCCAGCTTCAGCGTGATTTCCCAATCCGCCAGCCCGTTCTTCGGTGCCATCACCCGGCGCACGCGGTTGATGCGGCGCTCGGCATTGGTGAAGGTGCCATCCTTTTCAAGGAAGGTCGAACCCGGCAGGAACACATGCGCGTAATTCGCTGTTTCATTCAGGAACAGGTCCTGCACCACCACCAGATCCATCGCCGCAAGGCCAGCCGCCACGTGCTTGGTATCCGGGTCCGACTGCAGGATGTCTTCGCCCTGAATGTAGATGCCGCGGAATGTGCCCTCAACCGCTGCGTCCAGCATGTTCGGAATGCGCAGGCCCGGCTCTGGGTCAATCGTCACCCCCCACAGCTTTTCAAACACATCGCGCGCGGCATCGCCCGACACATGCCGGTAGCCCGGCAATTCATGCGGGAAAGACCCCATGTCACAGGCGCCCTGCACATTGTTCTGCCCGCGCAAGGGGTTAACCCCCACGCCTTCGCGGCCAATATTGCCTGTCAGCATGGCAAGGTTGGCAATGGCCATGACGGTGGTGGAGCCTTGGGAATGTTCGGTGACACCAAGGCCGTAGTAGATGGAGCCGTTCCCACCCTTGGCATACAGCCGCGCCGCCCCGCGCAGATCAGCGGCGGGAACGCCCGTCAGCAACTCCATCGCTTCGGGCGAATGGCGCGCGTCACTGACGAAGGCCGCGTAATCTTCGAACTCCGACCAGTCGCAACGTTCCGTTATGAACGCCTGATCATATAGCCCTTCCGTCACGATCACATGCGCAAGCGCAGTCACCACGGCCACGTTGGTGCCGGGCCGCAGGGGCAGGTGGAAGGCCGCTTCGACATGCGGCGTCTTGACCAGATCAATACGGCGCGGGTCAATGACAATCAGCTTGGCCCCCTTGCGCAGACGCTTTTTCAAACGGCTGGCAAAGACCGGGTGGCCATCGGTGGGGTTGGCCCCGATCACGATCACCACATCAGTATGTTCAACCGAATCAAAGTCTTGCGTGCCCGCTGATGTGCCAAACGCCTTGCCCAGACCATAGCCCGTGGGCGAATGGCAGACCCGCGCGCAGGTATCGGTGTTGTTGTTCATGAACACACCGCGGATCAGCTTTTGCACCAGATAGGTTTCTTCATTGGTGCAGCGGCTGGACGTGATACCCCCAATCGACCGCCGCCCATACTGCGCCTGCAGCGCCTTGAACTTGGTCGCCGTATAGCTGATCGCCTCATCCCAGCTGACTTCGCGCCATGGGTCATTGATGCTTTCACGGATCATCGGGTTCAGGATGCGGTCACTATGGCTGGCATAGCCATAGGCAAAGCGCCCCTTCACGCAGGAATGGCCCCGGTTGGCCTTGCCGTGCTTGTACGGGGTCATGCGCACCAGCTCATCCCCGCGCATTTCCGCCTTGAAGCTGCAGCCAACGCCGCAATAGGCGCAGGTGGTGATGACGGACCGTTCCGGCGTGCCAATCTCGATGATCGACTTTTCTTGCAAGGTCGCCGTCGGGCAGGCCTGCACGCAAGCGCCGCAAGATACGCAATCCGATGCCAGCGCATTTTCGGTTTTCGCCCCAAAGGATACGCGGCTGTCGAACCCGCGCCCTTCGATCGTCAGCGCGAAAGTGCCCTGCACCTCTTCACAGGCGCGCACGCAACGCGAGCAGACAATGCATTTCGCCGGATCATAGGTGAAATAGGGGTTGGAATCGTCTTTCGGCATCCACTGCGGGTTCTTCTCACCGCTGGTATTCTTGGCACGAAAGTGTGTGTCCACCGCCTCATAGCGCACGTCGCGCAGGCCAACGGCCCCGGCCATATCCTGCAATTCGCAATCGCCGTTGGCCGAACAGGTCAGGCAATCCAGCGGGTGATCGCTGATATACAGCTCCATCACCCCGCGACGCAGTTGTTTCAGCTTGGCGTTCTGCGTGGTGACCTTGATCCCCGGGGCAACGGGCGTTGTGCAGGACGCAGGCGTGCCGTTGCGGCCTTCGATGTCAACCAAGCACAGACGGCAGGAACCGAAGGCATCAACCGAGTCGGTGGCGCATAGCTTTGGCACGGAAATCCCCGCCTCGGCCGCCGCACGCATGATGCTCGTGCCCTCGGGCACGGTCACCTGAAAGCCATCCACGGTCAAAGTGACCATCTGTTTGCTTTTTGCTGCTGGTGTGCCAAAATCGCGGTCGGGGATGATGAAGTCTTTCATCTTATGCGTCCTTCTTTGCCAGTGCATGGGCCACAAGCGAATTTGCATGCCCATGTCCCAGGCCATGATCGGCCTTGAGCCAGTTCACGATGTCCATATGCTTCATACCCGCCTTGCCAGCGATCAGATCCAGCCAATGGGCCACAGGCTGGCCATAGGTTTTCTCGATCGACGGAAAATAGGATGCCGGGCCTTTGACCTTTTCAGTCATTCTGCAGCCTCCTTGATGGGCGCGAAATCATTCGGGAAATGCGTTAGCGCTGACAGCACGGGATAGGGCGTGAACCCGCCAAGCGCGCAAAGCGAGCCGGATTTCATCGTGGCGCACAGATCGGTCAGCAGCGGGATGGCGGCGGTATCGCCACGGGCAATCCGGTCAATCGTTTCGGTCCCGCGCACAGCGCCGATACGGCAGGGAGTACACTTGCCGCAGGATTCGATCGCGCAGAATTCCATGGCGAAACGGGCCTGCTGCAGCATATCCGCCGTGTCATCAAACACCACGATCCCAGCATGGCCGATCAGGCCTTCCTTGGCGCCGAATTCCTCGTAACCAAAGGCGGTGTCGAACAAATCCCGTGGGAAGTAGGCCCCCAAAGGCCCGCCTACCTGCACGGCCTTCACTGGACGACCAGTCGCAGTGCCCCCAGCAATCTCGTCCACGATCCGGCCCAAGGGCAGGCCAAAGGCCACTTCGAACAGCCCGCCGTGTTTCACGTTGCCCGCAATCTGCAAGGGCATGGTCCCGCGCGAACGGCCCAGACCGAAATCCTTGTAGAACGCTGCACCGCGTTCAAAGATCACCGGCACAGTCGCCAGTGAAATCACGTTGTTCACCACCGTCGGCTTGCCCATGAAGCCTTCCAGCGCGGGTAGCGGCGGCTTGGCCCGGACCACGCCGCGCTTGCCTTCAAGGGAATTCAAAAGCGACGTTTCCTCACCGCAGACATAGGCCCCGGCCCCCACGCGAATCTCAATATCAAACGCATGGGCAGACCCCATCACGCTGGCCCCCAACACCCCTTCAGCCTGTGCCAGCGTCACCGCCTGTGACATCACCGCAATCGCATCGGGGTATTCCGAACGGATGTATACAAATCCCTTCGTTGCCCCCACGCCGATACCCGCAATCACCATGCCTTCGATCAGCGTGAAGGGATCACCTTCCATCAGCATGCGGTCCGCAAAGGTGCCGCTGTCGCCCTCATCCGCATTGCAGACAATGTATTTGCGGTCAGCCTTGGCCCCGGCCACGGTGTTCCACTTGATCCCCGTCGGGAAACCAGCTCCACCCCGCCCGCGCAGGCCAGATGCCGTCACCTCGGCCACAATCGAAGCGCTATCCATGCCCAAAGCACGGACCAATCCCACAAAACCACCATGCGCCCGGTAGTCAGCTAGCGACAAAGGATCAATCACCCCGACCCGCGCAAAGGTCAGCCGGGTTTGCTGCACCATCCATGGCAGTGAGTTGACCAGCCCCAAGGCCTTCGGGTGCGCAGGCGCAAACAACCCTGCCACATCCGCCACCGTCATGGGGCCGTAACCCATGCGGCCCGCAGCGGTTTCCACCTCGACCAGTGGTTCCAGCCAGACCATCCCGCGTGATCCGTTGCGCACCAGTGTAATGTCAACCCCGGCGCGCGCCGCCTCGGCCACCACAGCTGCCGCCACATCATCAGCCCCCAAAGCCCGGGCCGCCGCATCACGCGGAACGTAAACCTTCATGCCCGCACCTTTGCCATGATCGCATCCACCGTCGCGCGGCCCAACAGCTGCCCGTCTACCATCGCCGCAGGCCCGCAGGCGCACAGGCCAAGGCAAAAGATCGGCTCCAGCGTCACATCGCCTGCCGTTTCATGGAAATCGCAGCCCAGCTTTGCCTTCACCCCATCGGCCAGCCGGTCTGCCCCCATCGCCTGGCACGCCTCTGCCCGGCAGATTTTCACCACATGCGCCGCTGCCGGCACCTCGCGGAAATCGTGGTAGAACGTCACCACACCATGCACCTCGGCCTTCGAGATATTCAGATGCTTGGCAATCACCGGCAGCGTGTCTTGCGGAATATGGCCAAACGCGGCCTGCACGGCGTGCAGAATCGGCAGAAGCGGGCCTTCAAGCGTGGAGTGGCTGGCGAGAATGTCATCCAGCACTGAATTTGCGGCAGTATCAAGCATGGCGGCCCTATGGTTGCTGCCTTGCCTGATACCCCGTTTGATAGAAAATGCAATTTCGATCTTCCGTCAATTGATAGAAGAAATCTATCAAACCTGCGCCACACGCTGCGCTGTGTCCAGCAACGCTGCCAGAAGCGGTGTCTGCGGATCATGACGCGGCGCGATCAGGCCCACCTGATGCTCCACCTCGGGCGCAACAATCGGCACCGACACCAGACCTGACCCTGCAAACATCTGCGCCAGCGCCATCGGCACGACTGATCCCCACCGCCCCGTCAGCACATGCGCCACAAGGCCCACCGTGGAATTGCTTTCAATCTGCGCAAGCACCTGTACCCCCGCCTCGGCCAGATGCTGGTTCACGATGCGGCGGTTCTGCATATCGCCCGTCAACAGGCACAAAGGCTGATCCGCCAGTTCCGCCCAACCCACCTGAACGCGCCCCGCAAGGGCCGTGCCCGGCGCACAAAGATAGCGGTAGAACTCGGCATAAAGCGGCACCTGCGTCACGCGCCCCAGCGGTTCATTATCCAGATAGGTCAGGCCTGCATCCAGATGCAGGGATTCAATCCCCGTCAGAATCTCGGCTGATGTGCGCGACAGGATCGCAATGCGCACATTTGGGTGCGCCGCCGTAAAGGGCGCCGTCAGCCGCGCAATCATCGGCAACGCCGTCGGGATCACCCCAATGCGCAGGTTGCCAGACAGGCCCTGCCGCACATTGCGCATTTCATCACGCATGGCACGGGCATCACCCACAATGCGCCGCGCCCAATCCTGCACGCGCTGGCCTTCGGGTGTCAGGCCTTGAAAGCGGCTGCCGCGAAACACCAGTTGCACCCCAAGCTGGTCTTCCAGCTGCTTGATCGCCGATGACAGCGTCGGTTGCGTCACGCGGCATATCTCGGCCGCGCGGCCGAAATGGCGCGCATCCGCAAGGGCAAGGAACATTTCCAGCTTGTCGATCATGTGGCCAAACCTGCCCCTGATCGCGCGCCGGTGCAACTGCCCCTTGTTGCCGTGGTCATCGCGGCTTACCTCTGCTGCATGAAACGCTTCATCCCCTTTCTGCCCAAACCCGCCTTCGTGCCGGTCATCCGCCTGCAAGGCACCATTGCCAGCGGTGGGCGTGCCTTGAATGACGCGGGCCTTGCCCCCCTGATCGAACGCGCCTTTACCAAAGGCAAACCCGCCGCCGTGGCCTTTGTCATCAATTCCCCCGGTGGCTCGCCCGCGCAAAGCAGCCTGATTGCCGCGCGTATCCGCAGGCTGGCCGATGAGAAAATGGTGCCCGTGCATGCCTTTGTCGAAGATGTCGCCGCCTCGGGCGGCTATTGGCTGGCCTGTGCCGCCGATGACATCTGGGTGGATCAAACCTCCATCGTCGGGTCCATCGGCGTGATCTTTGCCAGCTTTGGCTTTCCCGAACTGATGGCCCGCCAAGGCATTGAACGCCGCGTCGTCACTGCTGGCAAAAGCAAAAGCTTTGCCGACCCCTTCCTGCCGCAAAAGCCCGAGGATATTGACAGGCTCAAGGCCCTGCAGGCCCCCCTGCACGCCAGCTTTATCCAGCACGTGAAAGACCGCCGTGGCGCGCGTCTGGATGTGCATGCAGACCTGTTCAACGCCGATATCTGGGTGGGGCAGGGCGCTGTTGATGTGGGGCTGGTGGATGGCGTGGCACATCTGAAACCGAAACTGCAGCAGTTGTACGGCGACAAGGTCCGCCTGCAGCCCTACGGCCAGAAACGCAGCCTTGCCCAGCGGTTTGGCCTGACCCTGACTGATACAGTCATTGCCGGGATCGAGGATCGTGCCCTGTGGGCGCGGTACGGTTTGTAAATGGTCAAGGTCGTAATCCTGTTTCTGGCGCTCATGGTGATTATCGGCATGGTCGGCAACTGGCTGTTCCCCGGCGCCATCAAGCGCGGGGTGGCCAAACGGTTGCAGCCCGCTAAATGTGCGCAATGCGGGCGGTTCCGGATTGGCACAGCGCCCTGCGATTGCAGACGAAAAGGGTGATCATGCGGGCATTGGTAACGGGTGGGGCGCGGCGTCTGGGCCGGGCCATGGCAGTGTATCTGGCGGGGCGCGGGGTCGATGTGGCCGTGCACTATGACCGCTCTGATGCAGATGCCGCCGCCGTTGTGGCCGAGATCACCGCCATGGGCCGCCGCGCCGTGGCCCTGCAGGCAGATCTGCTGGACGAATCCCAGACCGAAACCCTGATCGCCCGCGCCCGCGCCGCCCTTGGTGGCCCGCTGACCGTGCTGGTCAATAACGCGTCCATCTTTGAATATGACACCGTGCAAACCGGCACCCGCCGCAGCTGGGACCGCGCCATGGAAAGCAATCTGCGCGCGCCTTTCGTGCTGACCCAAGGCTTTGCCGCGCAGGCCCCGCAGGCCCTGGCCGATGCAGGGGGTGAACCCGTGGCACAGGCCCTGATCATCAACATGATCGACCAGCGCATCAACAAGCTGACGCCCGAATTTTCCAGCTATACCATCGCCAAGATGGGCCTCTGGGCCCTGACCCGCACCGCCGCCCAGGGCCTTGCCCCCCATATCCGCGTCAACGCCATTGGCCCCGGCCCCACCTTGCAGGGTGCCCGCCAGTCTGTGCAGCACTTCACCGACCAGCGCGCCGCCACCGTTCTGCAGCGCGGCGCGGACGCAGATGACATCTGCGCAGCCCTTGGATATTTCCTCGACGCCAAGGCCGTGACAGGCCAGATTCTGTGTGTTGATGGCGGTCAACATCTGGCCTGGCAGACGCCAGATATACTTGGGGTTGAGTAACTTTCTTACGCATCCAGAAAAGTTGTCCACTTTTGGCAGGGTCGTCACAAAACAGTAATAAAAACCCTTATGAAATCAGTCCTTTGCCTGTGGTGTAAAAATCTTTCCAATAAAATCAATAGGTTGAAAAGTTGCCTAAAATTTAGGCAGATCAATGAACTCCCCCAAAAACAAGGGAAAATTCGCACTTCCAGAAAGTTCCCCGCAGAGTTATCCACAGAAAGCGTGGATGTCTTTCCTCTTGCCCTTGGGCATATTGCATTGCAGCCAACAAAGGAATCGCCGCTTGTCTGACGCTGTCCAGAAAACCGGACATGACCTGATTCAGGACTACCTGAAAACGCTGGATGGCTCGCCCGGCGTTTACCGCATGCTGAACGCGGCAAGCGAGGTGCTGTATGTCGGCAAGGCGCGCAACCTGAAAGCACGGGTGTCCAACTATGCGCGCCCCTCTGGCCATTCAGGCCGCATTGCGCGGATGATCCATGAAACCGCCAGCATGATGTTCCTGACCACGCGCACCGAAACCGAGGCGCTGCTGCTGGAACAGAACCTGATCAAGCAGTTGAAGCCGCGCTACAACGTGCTGCTGCGCGATGACAAGTCTTTCCCGAATATCCTGATCTCGAAAAGCCATGCCTTTCCGGCTATCAAGAAGCACCGCGGCAAGAAGTCTGAAAAGGGCAGCTACTTTGGCCCCTTCGCATCGGCTGGGGCGGTGAACCGCACGCTGAACCAGCTGCAAAAGGTGTTCCTGCTGCGGAACTGTTCGGATGCAATGTTTGATGCCCGCACCCGCCCCTGCCTGCAATATCAGATCAAACGCTGCGCCGCCCCTTGCGTGGGCAAGGTTGATGGGCCGGGCTATGCGGGCCTTGTGGCCGATGCCGAACGCTTTTTGCAGGGCAAGACCACCGATGTGCAGGCCAACCTCGCACGCGAGATGGCAAAAGCCTCGGACGAGATGGAATTTGAACGCGCCGCCGCCCTGCGTGACCGTATCCGCGCGCTGACGCAGGTGCAGCAATCGCAGGGTATCAACCCGCAGGGCGTGGCCGAGGCGGATGTGGTGGCACTGCATCTGGAACACGGGCAGGCCTGCGTGCAGGTCTTCTTCATCCGCGCCAACCAAAGCTGGGGCAACCGTGACTTTTACCCCAAGACGGGTGCGGGAGCAGAAGAGCCGGAAATACTCGAAGCCTTCCTTGCCCAGTTCTATGATGACAAGGAACCACCAAAGCTGATCCTGCTGTCACACCCGGTTGAAAACCCGGATCTTGTCACACAGCTGTTGTCAGACCGCGCAGGCCGCCGCGTTGAAATCGCCGTGCCCCAGCGCGGCGAAAAGGCCGAGCTGGTGGAAAACGCCACGCGCAATGCGCGCGAAAGCTTGGCCCGCAAGATGGCTGAAACCACAACGCAAAACAAACTGCTGGCCGGTCTGGCCGAGGCGTTTGATCTGGACGCCCCGCCGCGCCGGATTGAGGTTTATGACAACTCCCACATTCAAGGCACCAATGCCGTGGGCGGCATGATCGTGGCCGGGGCAGATGGTTTCCTGAAAAGCCAGTACCGCAAGTTCAACATCAAATCCGAAGCCGGGGCCAATTCCGATGACTTCGGCATGATGAAGGAAGTACTTACCCGCCGCTTTGAACGCCTGCTGAAGGAAGACCCGGATCGCAAGACAGACATGTGGCCCGACCTGTTGCTGATTGACGGCGGGGCAGGGCAGGTGTCGGCCGTTGAAAGCATCATGGCCGAACTTGGCGTCGATGACATCGCCATGATCGGCGTGGCCAAGGGCGTTGACCGCGACGCAGGCAAGGAAGAATTCCACCGCCCCGGCCAGCGCCCCTTTGCCCTGCGGATGAACGACCCGGTCCTCTACTTCATCCAGCGCCTGCGCGATGAGGCCCACCGCTGGGCCATCGGCGCCCACCGCGCCAAGCGCGCCAAGGGCCTGACAGCAACGCCGCTGGAGGATATTCCGGGCGTGGGGGCGGCCCGCAAAAAGGCGCTGCTGGCGCATTTCGGATCAGCCAAGGCGGTGGCGCGGGCAGGGGTGGCAGACCTGACGGCGGTTGAGGGGATATCGGAACCGATGGCGCAGAAGATCGCGGATTACTTCAGCGCCAAGGGGTAGGGGGTTGCGGCGCGGCGGCGCAAAGGCAGGTGCGAACGCACAAGTGCAGCAACAGTTCCGGAAACCCGAACAGAATCAATCCCTCTGCACCAATAGCTCTGCCCCAAAACCTCGAAATGCCCGGCCACCCAAAGCAGTCCTGTTTTGGCCGCGAAACCGCTTCTGTCACCAGCCCCGGCGGCGAGCGATGCGTAAGCCTACCCTCGCCGGCCCACTTCAAAACCACATATCCCTCACCTTGCGCCCATCCGGCGGCAGGTCTTCCCATGTCTCATGCCCATCGAAATGGTCAACCGGCAGGTCTGCAATCGGCCCCGGTTCCGTCATCCGGCAATTCACAGCGATCCAGCGTTTGCCTTCGCTGTTGGCCTCACGCGCCATGTTGTACATCGCACAGCCACAAGACGTGCAGAAGCGGAACACCAACTCCTTCCCATCCGCCCGCAAGTAGGCCGTCGTTTCCCCTTCGACGTGAACATCATCACCCAGATGCCCATAGGCCCACAGTGCCCCATAGCGCCGACAAATCGTGCAACTGCACGCCGTCACAGATTGCGGCATGCTTGCCAAGGTCCAGCTTGTCGCGCCGCAATGGCAGGTTCCCTTCAACATGGTCGCCCCCTTTTGTCCAAACCTGCCTCAACCGTAGCTACCACCAAACCACCTGCCAAGCCTGCCCCATCTTCCCCCGCCCGCCCACACCTGCTACGCATACCCTCATGCAATGGAACATCCCCAACACCCTCACCGTCCTGCGCTTGCTCGCCGCCCCCGGCGTTGCTGTCATGTTCCTCTATTTCCACCGCCCATGGGCTGATTGGTTCGCCCTCACCCTGTTCGTCGGTGCCGCCATTACCGATTGGTTCGATGGCTACCTCGCCCGCCTCTGGAAGCAGGAATCCAAATTCGGCGCCATGCTTGACCCCATCGCCGACAAGGCCATGGTCGTCATCGCCATCATGGTCATCACCGGCTATAACGGCATGAACCCATGGCTCATCCTGCCCGCCACCATCATCCTGTTCCGCGAGGTGTTTGTCTCGGGCCTGCGTGAATTCCTTGGTGCCAAGGCTGGCCTTCTCAAGGTTACCAAACTCGCCAAGTGGAAAACCACCCTGCAAATGGTCGCCATCGCCGTGCTGTTCCTTGGCACCGGGCTTGATCACCTCAATGTCCTTGCCCTGGAAGGCATGACCCCCGAACAGCACATCGCCGCCGTCGCCGCAGGCCAGGCCGAGGCTATCCGCACCTGCGGCAACACCGATTGCGCCAGCTACGCCAACCGCATCGGCCTTGTGCTGATCTGGATTGCCGCCATCCTCACCGCCCTGACCGGCTGGGAATATTTCTCCAAGGCCCGCCCCTATCTGCGCGATGACAAGCCATGATTGATGTCCTTTACTTCGCATGGGTCCGCGAGCGCATCGGCCTTCCGCGCGAACGCGTTGAAACCATGGCCCCCACCGTTGCCGCCCTGATCGCCGAGCTTTCCGCCCGTGAGGAACGCTATGCCATGGCCTTCAGTGATCTTGCCGCCCTGCGCGTCGCCGTTGATCAGGAACTTACCACCTTCGATGCCCCCCTTGCCGGTGCACGCGAGGTGGCCTTCTTCCCCCCCATGACCGGCGGCTGATATGCTGCGCCTGCAAGCCGCCCCCTTCGATGCCGGGTTTGAGGCAAACAGCTTTACCGCCCGCGCCACAGGTGCCGGTGCAATCGTCACCTTCACCGGCATCGTCCGCGATACCGATGCCCGCCTCGCCGCGATGGAGATCGAACATTACCCCGGCATGACCGAACGCAGCCTTGCCGCCATCATGGATGACGCCCGCAACCGCTGGTCCCTGACCGACGTGCTTGTCATCCACCGCCACGGCACCCTGCGCGTGGGTGAACCCATCATGATGGTCGCCACAGCAGCCCCCCACCGCGCCGATGCCTTTGCCGCCGCCGAATTCCTGATGGACTACCTCAAATCCCGCGCGCCCTTCTGGAAGAAAGAGATCGGCGCTGACGGTGCCTCATGGGTCGCCGCCAAGGATGATGATGAGGATGCGCTGATGCGTTGGTAGCAGTAGGCATCTGCCCCATAACCATCGCTCAGCGCCTTTTCCGGCGTCAGCACCGCAGCAGAACGGTCCATGGCAATGCCGTCGCCGCGGGCTCAATGCCCAAGGCGACGGCGGCCCCGTTCAGGCACGCAAGGTGCCCCCCGTCGCCTTCACCACCTTGTCGATAATCCGCGCCGATACCGCCGCAATCGCCTCTTCTGTCAGCGTTGCATCCACAGGCTGCAAACGAACCGTCAGCGCGATGGACTTTTTGCCCGCCCCCATCTGCACTTCGGCCTTTTCCCCTGTGAACTGGTCAAATACCCGTACGCTTTCAATCAGCGCCTTGTCCGCGCCAATGGCCGCATTCACCGCTGTCAGCGCCTCGACCCCGGTATCCACCACAAAGGCGAAATCGCGTTCCACCGCCTGCAGATCGCTGATGGCAAGCGCGGGCCGCGTGGGCGTTTTCACCTTGGGCTGGGGCACGTTGCCGATCAGGATGGTGAAGGCCACGGCGGGCCCCTTCACATCCATCGCGGCCAGCAC
>JBJOQW010000063.1:0-15611 GCA_046049665.1 Pseudomonadota bacterium
CTTGCCCCAACACCGCGCGAAAGGCCGAAGGCGAATGATGGTACCCCGGATTGTCCTTGCACTGACCGCCTGCGCCATGCTGGCCGCCTGCGGCAATGATGACAACCCCATCCTCATGAACCTGCGCCCGCAGGGCAATGGCCCCGACGAATTTGCCATCCTGCCGCCCCGCCCCCTGCAACTGCCAACCGATCTTGCCGCCCTGCCTCCCCCCACGCCCGGCGGCACCAACCTGACCGACCCCACCCCCAAGGAAGACGCCATCATCGCCCTTGGTGGCACTCCGCAGGCCGCAGGCAGCATTCCTGCCGCTGATGCAGGGCTTGTCACCTATGCCAGCCGTGGCGGTGTCGCCCCCGGCATCCGCGCCACCCTTGCCGCCGAAGACCTTGAATTCCGGCGTGATAACAACGGCCGCGTCCTTGAACGCCTGTTTGACGTGAACGTCTATTTCAAGGCTTACCGCAACCAGTCGCTTGATCAGCAGGCCGAGCTTGCCTTCTGGCGCAGCCGTGGTGCCCGCACGCCATCCGCACCGCCCCCGTTTGACGGCGAATAACTTCCCCGTGCCCTTGGCTTGTCCCGGCCCGACAACCACATAGCTTTTTGCCTGATGTTTTCGGAGGATTGACATGCCACTGCGCCGCCTTGCCCTTCTTGCTGCCCTTGCGCTGCCGCTGCCATCCCATGCAGATAACGTCACCCAGTTCACCCTTGCCAATGGCCTAGAGGTTGTCGTGATCGAAGATCACCGCGCCCCGGCTGTAACCCAGATGATCTGGTATCGCACCGGTGCCGCGGATGAGGCCCCCGGCAAATCCGGCATCGCCCATTTCCTTGAACACCTCATGTTCAAAGGCACCGATGACCTTGCGGGCGGCGAATTTTCCGACACGGTCGAGGCACAGGGCGGCGATGACAACGCCTTTACCTCGTGGGATTATACCGCCTACTTTCAACGCGTTGCCGCTGATCGCCTTGATCTTGTCATGCAGATGGAGGCCGACCGCATGCGCGATCTGCGCATGACCGATGATGATGTGCGCACCGAACGTGCCGTCATTCTGGAAGAACGCTCGCAACGCACCGACAGTGACCCCGGCGCCTTGCTGAATGAACAGATGCGCGCCGCCCAGTTCCTGAACCACCCCTACGGCATTCCCATCATCGGCTGGCGGCACGAGATGGAAATGCTTGACCGCGATGATGCCTTTGATCATTACGCACGCTTCTACGCCCCCAACAACGCCGTGCTAGTGGTTGCCGGCGACGTTACCCCCGATCAGGTCCGTACCCTTGCGGAAAAGCATTATGGCCCCCGTCAGCCATCAGATGCCATTGCCCCCCGCATCCGCCCGCAAGAACCGCCCCAACTGGCCGAACGCCGCATCACCTTCAGCGATCCGCGCGTCTCTGATCCCCTTGTCACACGCAGCTATCTGGCCCCTGAACGCAACAGTGGCGACCAGAAACAGGCCGCCGCCCTGACCATTCTTGCCGAACTGCTTGGCGGCAGCGGCACCACCTCCGTTCTTGCCCGCAAGCTGACCTTTGAAAGCCAGACCGCTGTCTATGCCTCGGCCTATTACAACGGCAACACCCTCGACCATGGCACCTTTGGCCTTTATGTCATCCCACTGCCCGGCGTCAGCCTTGCCGATGCCGAAGCCGCCATGGACAAGGTCATTGCCGATTTTCTGGCCGAAGGCGTCGAACCCGCCGCGCTTGACCGCATCAAGACGCAAATCCGCGCCGCAGATATCTATGGCCGTGACAATGTTGAAGGCCTCGCCCGCCGCTATGGCGAAGCCCTGTCCATTGGTCTGACCGTGCAGGACGTGCAGGACTGGCCCGCCGTGCTGCAGTCTGTCACCGCCGAAGACGTGATCGCCGCAGGCCGCGCCGTGCTGGACCGCCGCAACGCTGTCACCGGCTGGCTCCAGTCCGAAGAGGTAACCCCATGATCCGCCTTGCCATCCGCACCTTGCTGGCCCTCTGCCTGCTAGCCCTGCCCCTGCGCGCCGAAATCGCCATACAAGAGGTCACCTCGCCCGGCGGTATAACCGCCTGGCTCGTCGAAGATCACAGCATTCCCTTTACCGCGCTGGAAATCCGCTTTCAGGGCGGCCAGTCGCTGGATGCCCCCGGCAAACGCGGGGCCGTCAACCTGATGACCGCTCTGATCGAAGAAGGCACCGGCGATCTCGACAGCCAGGGCTTTGCCACGGCGCGCGATGCGCTGGCCGCAGAATTCCGCTTTGACAGCAATGTCGATGCCGTCAGCGTTTCCGCCAAGTTCCTGACCGAAAACCGCGATCAGGCGATTGACCTTCTGCGCCGCGCCATCACCGAACCCAGCTTTGACGCCGCAGCCGTTGAGCGTGTACGCGGGCAGGTGCAAAGCATCATCCGCGGTGACAGTCAGGACCCCCAGTCGATTGCCGGCAATCTGTTCAACGCGCAGGCCTTTGGCGACCATCCCTATGCCACCGATGGCAATGGCACCGCCGACAGCGTGGCCGCGCTGACACGCGACGATATCATCGCTGCACATCAGGCCACGCTTGCGCGCGACCGCGTGTTTGTGGGCGCCACAGGTGACATCACCGCCGCCGAACTTGGGGGGCTGCTCGACACCCTGCTGGGCGGCCTGCCTGCCACCGGCGCGCCCTTGCCACCCGTCGCCCCCGTCGGCCTGACAGGTGGTGTCACGGTCGAACCCTTCCCCGGCCCGCAATCGGTAATCCTGTTCGGCCACGAAGGCATTCCGCGCGACGACCCCGATTACTTTGCCGCCTCCATCCTGAACGAAGTGTTGGGCGGCGGCCGCTTTGGCGCACGCCTGATGACCGAAGTGCGCGAGGCGCGCGGCCTGACCTATGGCATCGGCACCTATCTGGCCGATTACGATCAGGCTGATTTGCTGATCGGGCAGATGTCATCGTCCAACGAAACCACGGCCGAGGCGATTGCAGTCGTGCGCGCCGAATGGGCCAAGGTGGCCGCCGAAGGCATCACAGCCGAAGAACTCGAGGCCACGAAAACCTATTTGACCGGTTCTTATCCCCTGCGGTTCGATGGCAATGCCCGCATCGCCAGCATCCTTGTCGGCATGCAGATGATCGGCCTGCCCGTCGATTACCCCACCACCCGCAATGACAAGGTCAATGCCGTCACGCTTGAAGATGTCAAACGCGTCGCAGCCAACCTGATCCGCGAAGCTGACCTGCGCTTTGTCGTTGTGGGCAGCCCCGTGGGCCTGGAAAGCAGTAACTGAAACCGGGCCGCCGTCGCCTCGGGCATTGAGCCCTCAGCGACGGCATTGCCATGGAAAGCCCGACAGACCCCTCTTATCCGGATGGCCCTGTCTCCCTGCCAATTCATCTTTGCCCAAATATCCTCGCCGAAGGCATCCCAGGCCCAAAACCCGCACTGCCCCCTCCCACCCTACCACGGCAGTGCCGTCACTGAGGGCTCAATGCCCGAAGGGACGGCGGCCCCTTCCGACAATGCAAAGCCAGTGGCCGAATCTCCCGCCCCCTGCTATGTCTAGTGGCATGGACGCCGCCGCCCCCAACATATCCACAGATGCCCGCCCCATCATCCGCCAGTTGGATGAGGCCGCCATCAACCGCATCGCCGCAGGCGAGGTTGTGGAACGCCCCGCTTCGGCCATCAAGGAACTCGTTGAGAACGCCCTCGATGCCCGCGCCCGCCGCATCGACATCGCCTATGCCGACGGTGGCAAGACCCTGATCCGCGTCACCGATGATGGCTGCGGCATGACCGCCGATGATCTGCCCCTTGCCCTGTCGCGCCATGCGACATCGAAGATCGACGGCACCGATCTGCTGAATATCCGCTCCTTCGGCTTTCGGGGTGAGGCCCTGCCCTCGCTTGGTGCCGTCGGCCGCCTGACCATCCAGTCCCGCGCGGCAGCCCACGACGGCGCCGAAATCACCTGCGATGGCGGTCGCCTCTCGGCCCCCCGCCCCACCGCCGCCCCTTATGGCACCACCGTCACCCTGCGTGACCTTTTCCACGCCACCCCCGCCCGCCTCAAGTTCATGCGCTCTGACCGCGCCGAGGCCCAGGCCATCCATGATACCATCCGCCGCTTGGCGCTCGCCGAACCCAGCGTCGGCTTTACCCTGCGCGATGTCACCGGCGGCGGTGAAGGCCGCCTCATCCTGCGTGCCGACCGTGAAACCGGCGATCTTTTCGATGCCTGGTCCGCCCGCCTTGCCACCCTCATCGGCCGCGATTTCACCGATAACGCCATCCGCGTCGATACGGAACGCGAAGGCCTGCGCCTGACCGGCTTTGCCGCCTTGCCCACATATTCGCGCGGCTCCTCTGCCCTGCAGTTCCTTTGCGTCAATGGCCGCCCCGTGCTCGACCGCCAGCTTTTCGGTGCCCTCCGCGCCGCCTATTGGGATCTTCTGTCGCGTGACCGCCACCCTGCCGCTGTCCTGAACCTGATCTGCGACCCCGACCTTGTTGACGTCAACGTCCACCCCGCCAAATCCGAAGTCCGCTTTCGCGCCCCCGATGCCGTGCGCAGCCTCATTGTCACCGGCGTCAAATCCGCCCTGCTGGGGGCTGCCAACCGCGCCTCCTCTACCATCGCCGATGCCACCCTTGCCGCCTTCCGCCCCGAACCTGTGGCGAGCCATCCCCGCATCTACCAGATGGACCGCGCCAGCCAGCCCAGCCTTGCCCGCGCCATGGCCTTTCAGGCCCCCGCCCCCAACATGGGCTTTGCCGAGGCCCCCGCTGCCCGCATTGACCCCGTGCAGGATACATCCGATGGCCCCTTGGGCGCCGCCCGCGCGCAAGTGCACGAGAATTACATCATCGCCCAGACTGCCACCGGCATGGTCATTGTTGACCAGCATGCCGCGCACGAACGCCTTGTCTACGAACGCCTCAAACGCCAGATGGCGGCAAGCGGCATTGCCGTGCAGGCCCTGCTGATCCCTGATATCATTGATCTTTCGCCCAGCGATGCCGCCCGCATCCTTGACGCCGCCCCCGCCCTTGCCCCCCTAGGCCTGACGATCGAACCCTTTGGCGGGGCCGCCATCGCCGTGCGCGAAACCCCCGCCATTCTGGGCCAGGTCAACGCCCGCGCCCTGATCCTTGATATCCTTGATGAGCTGTCCACCGGTGATGCCAGCACTACCCTGCCCGCCCGCATGGATGCCATCCTCTCACGCATGGCCTGCCATGGGTCTGTCCGCTCCGGCCGCCAGATGCGGCCTGAGGAGATGAACGCGCTTTTGCGCGAAATGGAGGCCACGCCCCATTCCGGCCAGTGCAACCATGGCCGCCCCACCTATGTGGAGCTGAAACTCCACGATATCGAACGCCTGTTTGGCCGCAGATGATTACCATCGGCCCCTATGCCTTTCGCTGGGATGATCCCCTGACCCTCGCCATTGCTGCGGGTGCTGCCATCATCCTGCTGTTCTTCTGGCTGATCCTGCGCGCCACCGGGCGCGCTGCCCGCATGACTGAACCCCTTGCGCATGAAATCGGCTGGATGACCAATCGTGTGCAGGCCCTGTCGGATGGACAGGAACGCCTGTCAGGCGGGCTGACCCATGTGGCCGATGCCCAAGCCAGCAGTCAGGCCGCCATGCTGCGCCTGATGGAACAGCGCCTGGCCGAAGTGCAACGGGGCATGACCGAAAGCCTGCAAGGCACATCTGTGCGCACGGCGCGGTCCTTGGGTGATCTGCATCAGCGGTTAGAGGCGATTGACAAGGCGCAGGCCAATATTGAAAAGCTGTCAGGTAACGTGCTGAACCTGCAGGATATTCTGTCGAACAAACAGGCGCGCGGGGCCTTTGGTGAAATTCAGCTGAACGACATCGTCACCAAGGCCCTGCCGTCTGATGCCTATACAATGCAGGCCACGCTGTCGAACGGCCGCCGCGCCGATTGCCTGATCCACCTGCCCAATCCCCCCGGCCCCATCGTGATTGACGCGAAATTCCCACTGGAGGCCTATGAGGCCCTGCGCCGCGCCAAGACGCCGCTTGAGGTGACCGAGGCCACGCGCCAGTTTCGCACATCCGTCAAGGCACATATCCGCGCCATTTCCGACCGTTATATCATCGAAGGCGAAACCGCCGATGGCGCGCTGATGTTCCTGCCGTCCGAGGCCGTGTATGCCGAACTGCACGCCAACCACCCGGAAGTGGTGCGCGAAGGCTTTGCCGCGCGCGTCTGGATCGTGTCGCCCACCACCTGCATGGCCACGCTCAACACCATGCGCGCCGTGCTGAAGGATGCGCGCATGCGCGAACAGGCAGGGGCGATCCGCAAGGAACTGGGTGAGTTGTATAAGGATGTTGAGCGCCTTGGCGAACGGGTGGGCAACCTTGACCGCCACTTTGGTCAGGCCGCCAAGGATATCGAGGAAATCAAGATTTCCTCTGACAAGGCCACGCGGCGCGCACGCAGGCTTGATAACTTTGATTTCGAAGAACTGGGCGCAAATGACCCCGCCCCCATCATCGGCCCACAGGCTGCCGAGTAGCATCAGATGGCCACGAATTTTCTACGAAAATTCCCAGCACCCCCGAATTTTCTACGAAAATTCACAGGCGCCCTGAATTTTCGTAGAAAATTCGTGGGCCAGACATGATCGTTCACCGCGCGGCCAGCTACCGCATCATGCCTTGGGCCAACGGGCGCGGGCAAACCGTGGAAGTGCTGCGCGAAGACGGGCCAGAGGGCCTGCGCCTGCGCCTGTCCATCGCCACCGTCGCCGAGGACGGCGCATTTTCACTGTTTGCCGGGATTGACCGGGTGCTGACCGTGATCTCCGGGCCGGGGTTTTATCTGACCGGCGCAGGGGTGCACCTCCACGCGGCCCCTTTGCGGCCCGTGGCCTTTCCCGGTGACATTGCCATTGGGGCGACAGGTGTTGTCGCCCCATCCGATGATTTCAACGTGATGACATCGCGCGCCTTGCCTGCCCCAAAGGTCTGGCTGGCTGGGTCCGGTCACATTGTGCCAACCGGTCGGTTGTTTCTGCTGCCCTTGCAGCCCGCCAGTGCCAACGGCACCAGCCTTGCCGCCCGCGATCTGTTGGAAACGCGCATGCCTATCAGCCTGGCCACGCATGGCCCGGTAATTGCTGTCGATCTGCCCGCCTAGATGCGGAAGAAGCGCTGCGCCAGCCGTGGCATCAGCGCGTGGAACTTCAGCGGCGCATCCGTCGCCGCAAGGCAGATGCAGTCCTGCCCCGCTTCCGCGATGGGCGTGTGATCCGTCTCTTCCGTTGCCACGTCGACATCGCCCCGCCCAAAGCGGCGGTTGCCATCAAAGAAGGCCCCCTGCAGCACCAGCGTCAGCTCTGTGCCCTTGTGCCCATGGTCCGGCATTGCCTGCCCTGCCGGAATACGCAACAGCCGTGCTGATGCCTTGCCGTCCGTCTTCAGGATCGCCTGCTTGACACCCATCCCCAGCGATTGCCAGCGCAGGCCCCGCCCCATGTAATCGGCCAAAGGTGCCGGATAAATCTCGTCCGCCTGCAACGGTGCCCGCGCATTCGCCTGTGGCAGGCCATCCAGCCGCGCCATCATCCGATCAAGGCTGTCATCCGCCAGCGGTGCCGCCTCTTGCTCGTCCAGAACCGCCCCGCCCACGGCCTCGAACGCCCCAAGGCGCACGCGCGCATCTTCGGACAGGCTGACATGCGCCGCCACCACAAGGTTGAACGCTTCGGGCAGGTTGCCCGCCGCGTAACCCATCAGCAGGTTGTCAGGAAGTGTGTGCCGGATCATCATCTGTTCTGCCGTGCCTTAGCTCATGTGGTGGCGCAAACGCTCTAACGCCAATCTGATGCGGGATTTGATCGTGCCCAGTGGTAATCCCGTTTCTTCCGCGATTTCCGAATGTGACAAATCGCCATAGTAGGCGCGTTCGATCAGTTTCCGCTGCTTTTCCGGCAATTGGGCAAGCGCTTCGCCCAGCCGCGTCGTTTCCTGCTGCATCTCCAGCGCCTCGGCCTGATCAGGTTCAGACTCTGGCCCCCAGGGCAGGTCTTCCGGCTCGGGCCTGCGCGATTTGCGCAAGGCGTCAATCCGGCGGTTCCGTGCAATCGTGAACACCCAGGTGCCCACCGATGCCCGTGCCGGATCAAACAGATGCGCCTTCTGCCACAGCGTTGCCATGACATCCTGTGCGCATTCCTCGGCCATCGTGTCACTTGCGCCCGACTTCATCAGAAAGCCTTTCACCCGTGGGGCAAAATGCCGAAACAGCGCCGCAAACGCCGCCCTGTCCTGATGATCGCGCACCCGCATCACAAGGGCTGCCCAATCCGTCTCTGTTGCGCTGCCTGTCAAAACCTTGCCATCCTGCGGGAAACACACATCTTTTCCCGCGCAGCATAGGCATGCGCGGGCGGATGTGCACCCCCATTATGGCCGACTTTTCCATTCAGCATCGTGACACATCTACGCAGCCCGAAACCAAGCGGATCACTGCCGATCAGAAAATTATGCCTTCTGTCAAAAATTTCTGACAAGGGTGCGTCAATTTGATCCACCATCCCGCGATTTGCGTATAACCTGCAACCCACAGCGCGGCCTTGGCCCGCGCAAAACGAACAGCCGCAGGGAGACGATCGTAAATGCCGTTTGAAACCGTGAATGCCGGGCCCCGGCGTATTGCCGTGATCGGCGGGGGCATTTCCGGCATGGCGGCCGCACATATGCTTGCCCCCTCTGCCTCTGTTGTCCTGTTCGAGGCGGAAGGCCGCCTTGGTGGCCACGCCCGCACCGTGCTGGCCGGTAAACGCGGCGATCAGCCCGTTGATACCGGCTTTATCGTGTTCAACCGCGTCAACTATCCCCATCTGGTCAAACTGTTCGAAGACCTGCAAGTGCCCATCGCCGACAGTTCGATGACCTTTGGCGCATCCCTGCGCGGCGGAAAGATGGAATATGCACTGGCCAGCCTGAACGCCTTGTTTGCCACCCGCACCAACATCGCCAACCCGCGTTTTTACCGCATGCTGCGCGACATCCTGCATTTCAACAAACACGCCGAGGCCGCCGCGACCGACCCCAACCTGACCATTGGCGATCTGCTGGATAATCTGGGCACCGGCACCTATTTCCGCGATTACTACATCACGCCGCTGTCCGGGGCCATCTGGTCAACGCCCGTGCAGGGCATCCTTGATTTCCCCGCCCAGGCCCTGATCCGGTTCTTCAAGAACCATGCCTTGCTCAGCGTTTACGGCCAGCATCAATGGTACACCGTCAATGGCGGCAGCATCGAATATGTCAGCCGCATGCAAGCCTCTCTTGTTCAGCACGGCGTTGATCTGCGCCTTGGAGCAGCCGTCCAAGGCATCAAGCGTGTGCCCGGCGGCGTCATGGTGCGCGCAAATGGGGCCGAATGGGACATGTTTGATGAGGTGATCCTTGCCACCCATTCCGACGTGTCCTTGCGCCTTCTGTCAGATGCGTCACCTGCCGAACGGCAGGCCCTGTCCGCCGTGCGCTACCAACCGAACGAAGCCGTCCTGCACGCCGACACGAACCTTATGCCCAAACACCGGTCCTGCTGGGCGTCTTGGGTGTATTGCGAACCCGCCGGGCCAAAGCCTGACCGCATTGATCTGACCTACTGGATGAACTCGCTGCAGCCCATCCCGCAGGATGACCCGCTGTTTGTCACGCTCAACAGCGCCCAACCCATCCGGCAAGAGCTGATCCACGACACTGTCACCTTCCACCACCCCGTGTTCGACCTTGCAGCCCTCGCCGCGCAATCCACCATCCGCGCGATGAACGGCACGCAGAACACATGGTTTTGCGGCGCGTGGATGCGCAACGGCTTTCACGAAGACGGCTTCCAGTCAGCCGTTGACGTGGTCGAGGCGATGGACCGCCAAAAGGTGCAAGCCGCCGCATGACCCAGGTCGAACACATCCGGGGCGAAACCTACCATGGCCGCAAAGGGGCCGTGACCAACAGCTTTCGCTATGGTGTGGACTATGTGCTGCTTGATCCCGAAACCGCCCGTGGCCCGCGCCTGTTCAGCCGCAACCGCGCCAACCTGACCTCGCTGCATGACCGTGATCATGGCGGTGTGCCGGGGCAGGGTCAGGGTGTGGCATGGGTGCGCCGGGTGCTCGCCGACCATCAGCTTGCGGCCAGCCGCGTTCAGCTGCTGGCGCAACCCCGCGTGCTGGGGCATGTGTTCAACCCCGTGTCCTTTTGGCTGTGCTGGTCAGGTGCTGACCTGACCGCCGTGATTGCCGAGGTCACGAATACCTATGGCGAACGTCACAGCTACCTCTGCGCCCATCCGCACGGTGCGCCCATTCAGCCCGCAGATACGCTGCAGGCCACCAAGATTTTTTACGTCTCGCCCTTCCAGCCGGTCACCGGGCGCTATGACTTCCGCTTTGATATCCGCCCTGACCGCATCGGCATCTGGATTGATTACACGTCCGACAAGGGCGGCGTATTCACCAACCTGATCGGCCCGCGCGTGGCCCTGACAAACGCAGGCATTATCTGGGCAAGCCTGCGCCGCCCCTTCGGGTCGCGCCGCGTGCTGGCGCTGATCCATTGGCAGGCACTGAAGCTGGCCATCAAGGGCGCAAAGTTCCGCACGCGCCCCACGCCGCCCGTGGATGAGGTGACGCGGTGACAACGGCACCGCCCCTGCAGAGCGGCGGGCTGTCGCAATGGTCGCTCTTTGCTGCGCTGATCGCGGCTGCGGGCCTGCCCATCTATATCCACGCGCCCACCGTTTACGCCGAAAGCTATGGCATCGGTCTGGGCGTGCTTGGCGTAACGCTGGCTGCTCTGCGCGTGATTGATGTGGTGCAGGACCCCCTGCTGGGCTGGTTTGCCGAAACCCGCCGTGCCACACGCGGGTTCTGGGTGGCCATTGCCGCCGCGGTCATGGCGCTGGCCATGCTGGGCCTCTTTGCCATAACCCCACCTTTTTCGCCGCTTTTGTGGTTCGCCCTGACGCTGACCTTGCTGTTTTCCGGCTTTTCCTTCCTGACCATCTGCTTTTATGCCGAAGGCGTCGGCCGCGCCGCCCGTATGGGCCCCGCTGGCCATCTGCGCCTTGCCGGCTGGCGCGAAAGCGGTGCCTTGATCGGCATTACCCTTGCCTCTGTCGCCCCCGTCGCCCTTGGCAGCCTCACGGACCAACCCTATGCCGCCATCGCCTATGCTTTCTGCGCGCTGGCTGTCATCGCCACCCTTGCCATGCGCCACGAATGGGGCCGCGCCACCGCCCTGCCCCCTGATACCTCCGCCTTCGCCACCTTCCGCCCCGCCCTGGCAGACCCCCTCGCCCGCCGCCTGCTGATCATTGCCCTTCTGAACGCCAGCCCCGTCGCCGTTTCCTCCACCCTCTTTCTGTTCTTCGTCAGCCAGGCCCTTGCTGCCCCCGATGCCGCAGGCCCCCTGCTACTGCTGTTCTTCCTTGCCGCCGCCGTCTCTACCCCCCTCTGGTCCCGTGCCGCCCAGACCCATGGCGCCAAGCCCAGCCTCATGGCCGCCATGATCCTTGCCATTGCCGCCTTCGTCTGGGCAGGCTTTCTTGGCCCCGGTGATGCCCTGCCCTTCGCCCTGATCTGCGCCGCCTCCGGTGCCGCCCTTGGCGCCGACATGACCCTGCTTCCCGCCATCTTTGCCCGCCGCATGGCCGCCATCGGCCAAGGGGGTGAGGCATCGGCCTTTGGCCTGTGGTCCTTTGTCTCCAAACTCTCGCTCGCCATTGCCGCCGCTACCCTGCTGCCTGCCCTGCAATCCGCAGGCTTTTCCGCCACCGCACCCAGCCCCCCCGCCGCCCTTGCCCTGCTGACCGCCCTTTACGCCTTTCTCCCCTGCGCCCTGAAACTTGCCGCCATCACCCTTTTGGCCCGCACCCATATCCCCGAGGCCTGATCGCCATGATGACCACCCTTCTGACCATCGCCCTGCTAGCGGCCCTCGCCCTGCCCATCCTGCGCCGCCACTTCTTTGGCTTTCAGGCCCAGACCCCCGCCGACCTTGCCGCCACCGGCCCCAAGTTCGACCTGCGCCATCACCTGTCCGGCCCCATCATCTGCGAAGGCATCATCTACGGCCCCACTGGCCGCGTCACCTCGCGCTTTGTCGCCGATATGGTTGGCACATGGGATGGCAACACCGGCACCCTGCGCGAACGCTTTCACTATGACAGCGGCACCGTGCAAGACCGCGTCTGGACCCTGCACCTGTCGCCCGACGGTGCCATCCGCGCCGAAGCCCCCGATGTTGTGGGCACCGGCACCGGTCAGGCCGCAGGCTCTGCCGTCATGATGAATTACAACATCAAACTCACACCCGAGGCTGGCGGCCACGTCCTTGCCGTGACAGACTGGATGTATCTGATGGAAAACGGCACCATCATGAACCGCAGCCAGTTCTCCAAATTCGGCATCACCGTGGCCGAACTCGTCGCCACCCTCCGAAAGGTTCCCGCATGAGAGACTGGACAGGTAAACGCTACTGGCTGGTGGGCGCATCCGAAGGCCTGGGCCTCGCCCTTGCCCAGATCATGAGCCGCGCCGGCGTGGACCTGATCCTGTCGGCCCGCAACGAAGACAAACTGGCCGAGGCGGTCTCCACCCTCGCCCGCCCCGCCCGCATCCTGCCCTGCGATGTGGCCGATACCGCCTCCGTGCGCGCCGCCGCCGCCCAGCTGGGCCCGATTGACGGCGTGGTGTTTCTGGCAGGCGTCTACTGGCCCACCACCGCGCAAGCCTGGGATGCCGAGGCGGTCGAGACGATGTGCAACATCAACCTCACCGGCTGCGCCCGCGCCATTGGCGCGGTGATGCCGGGGCTGGTGGCACAGGGGCACGGGCATGTGGTCATCACCGGTTCCCTGTCGGGCTTTCGCGGCCTGCCGGGGGCGATAGGCTATGCCGCGTCCAAGGCAGGCACGATGTCACTGGCGGAAAGCATGTACGCCGACCTGCGCGGCGGGCCCATCACCGTGCAACTGGCCAACCCCGGCTTCATCCGCACGCGGCTGACCGACAAGAACGATTTCACCATGCCCTTCATCATGGAACCCGAGACGGCGGCCCGCGCCATGTGGGAACACATGAACACCGACGCCTTCAAAACCAGCTTCCCCACGCTCTTCAGCCTGTTCTTCCGCCTCGGCCAGTTCCTGCCCGACTGGGCCTACTACCGCCTCTTCGCCCCCAAGTAGGGTGCGCTACAGCGCACCACCCCCACAGCTCCAATTAAACCCGCCAAGGCACTTCGCAGATTTGGCCCGTGACAAATCTGCCCGCACCTGCCCCCCGCAGGGCAGGTGCGACAAGCGCACCCTCCGTGGCAGGCGCGGTCAGATTACACCCGTCAGGATTGCTGACAACCCCTTGGCCAAATCGTCGCCGATTTGACCAACGAAACCGATGGTCCTTCCACAGGAAGGCCCATCAGACGGTTTCGAGGCAAAGCCGCACCCCCCCAAAAGCCGTAAATTCCCCCTTGCCCGCGCACTCCGCCCCCGGCAATGCTGCCCACATGGACGCAAGCGAGATCAAAGACTCCAACACCCTGCAAGCATGGCTGGAAACCCGGCCCCAGTCGGATTCTGTGATCATCGTGCAGCGCATAGCCCTGCGGGCGGCACCTAACCTTTACAGATCAGGCACCTTCCGCCAGTCGCAAGGGTTTGATTTTTTGACAGTGCTGGCGATTTTGCGTTGCCTGCTGACTGCGGGTGTAGCGGGCAATGCGTCGACACCCGCAGTCAAGAGTGCTGCCGCCGATTCCGCCAATGCCGCCGCCGCCGCCGCCTATGCCGCCGCCGCCGATTCCGCCTATGCCGCCGCCGCCGCCGCCGCCTTTGCCGCCGCCGCCGATGCCGCCTATGCCGCTGCCGTCTATGCCGCCGACGCCCGTGCCGCCTATGCCGCCTATGCTTTCGACGCCCGTGCCGCCGACACCCTCGCCCTCCAATCCGGCACTAACCCCCTGACCCTCCCCCTCTGGCACAAGGAAACCCCACCCGACTGGTTCACCACAGCCGAAGCCGCCATGCGCGACTATTGGGCTACCAACCCCACCCACTGGTCCTTTTGGCAACGCTGGTACGACGCCGCCACCCAAGGCCGCCCTCTCGACTGGCAACTCCAACACGACATCGCCCTCATCCCCGACGCCATCTGGCAATCCGGCCCCGGCCCCGTGGCCGAGGCGATTGCGAAGATTGAGGCGGAACACAGGAAAGCCGCCGCACCGCCCCTGCAAACAGACAACCTGCCCGCCCCAACAGACCGCACCCGCAATATCAAATTTGTCGTCAAACAAGTCACCCTGCTGCACGATCTCATCGAAGACGAATACGAATACCTGCGCGGCCATAACGGCGGATCAGCGACCGAGCAGCCGCTCCTTGATCAGCAAAAGGCCACCCTGCAAAAGCTGCGCGATCTGGTGAATGCCATGCTCGCCGCCTTAGAAGGCGACCCTTCACCTTCAACCGCACTGACCGTGGTAAATGAAACCCTCCCTGCAGTGGTGACCGAGGCTGAGGCCCTCATCGACCAAGGCGCTCCGCCCCAAGTAAGCGCCAATATCACTTCCTTGGCTGCGTCGATCGACGTCCTGACAAAAAGCGGCACTCCCGGCACGCTTGCTACCGCAATTGCGTTCTCGGAAATGGCTATGACCAAGTTGAATCAGGCGCTTACAAGGCGCAAAAAGCCCTGACTTCCCCCTTTCACTTTGTCTCTAAGTATCCCGGGGGTTTGGGGGCTGGCCCCCAATCCAACCGCAGCCACAAGACCCCCCAAACCTTAATAAAACCCTAACCCGCCCGCCTAACCCCTTGAAATCCCTCACCCCAAAACCTGTCCCATCATGGGACACGCACAAACTCCGCCGCAATCAGCCCCCGCACCGCATTGCCCACCCACAGCCGCACCCCCGGCAAATCCCGCGCCAAAAGCACCTCCTCCGGGCAGCCCATACTGGCCCGCAGCACCCCCGGCAGCAGGCCCGAGCTTAACGGCGGCGTCCGCATCCCCTGACCCCGGTCAAAGAAAACACTCGTTATCGTCCCGTCGCAGACCTCGCCCCGCTCGTTCTGAAACACCACCTCGTCCAGCCCCGCCGCCATCCCCGCCCGCGCCGCCTCATAGACCCCGCGCCGCGTTGATTTGATCCCCAGCCACGGGTCGCCTGACGCCAGCCGCGCCTCCGCCAGCCCCACTCGCCAGACCACCGCCGCCGCAGGCAACGGCGTGCTTTCCAGCACCACCTTG
Source organism: Pseudomonadota bacterium (assembly GCA_046049665.1). Lineage (GTDB taxonomy): Bacteria > Pseudomonadota > Alphaproteobacteria > Rhodobacterales > Rhodobacteraceae > JAAFHS01. The sequence goes on from JBJOQW010000063.1 coordinate 15,305, forward strand.
CCTGCCCGGTCACAGGTTAGCCGCAGCCGCGCCGGTGGCCCGCGGTGCAGGTTCAGCGCCGACACATCCGGCGCAGCCCAGCCCAGCGCCGCCACCCCCGCCTGCAATCGCGCCAGATGCAAGGCCAGATGCCGCACCGCAAAGCCGTTCCAGTGCATCGTCTCGATCAGCTTCAACCCCGGCTCTGCGCCGCCTTCACGAAGCGTGCTTTCCACAGCGCCTCCTCCCATTCCCCTGCCGCCGTGGAGCCATGTACCACGCCGCCCCCCACGTTCATCACGATATCCCGCCCCGTCACCGACAGCGT
>JBJOQW010000064.1:0-43424 GCA_046049665.1 Pseudomonadota bacterium
AATTTGTGCAAAGGCAACCGGTGCCCTTAAAGGCGCGTAGCGGCATAAACCGGGGCCAAAGACCCGCCCCACGCCCCGTTATAGGCATCCAGCAACCTGTCCGCCTGCACTTGGCCCGTGGCAACACTGTCGACCATGGGCGCCAGATACACCTCTTCGCCGAGGCCACGCGCGGCAAGCCCGGCCTGTGACAGGGCCACAGCGGCGCGGGCCAGATCGTGCAGTTTCACCCCGTCCGCCTCACCCGCCAGCGCCTTTTCAGAGGCTGCAACGCGCAGGCCCTCACGTGTGGCGGCACTGAAGCCTTTGACCAGATCCCATGCCGCATCAAGCGCTGCGTCATCATACATCAGCCCCACCCAGAAGGCGGGCAGGCCGACGATATGCGCGAAATCCCCGCAATCGGCCCCGCGCATTTCGATGTATTTCTTGACCCGCGCTTCGGGGAACACCGTGGTCATATGGTCGGCCCAATCCGAAAGCGTGGGCACTTCGCCCGGCAGGGCGGGCAGTTCGCCCTTCATGAAATCGCGGAAGGATTGGCCCAAAGCATTGATGTAATGCCCGTCACGGTAGACAAAATACATCGGCACATCCAGCACCCAATCGACATAGCGCTGAAAATCCATGCCGTCTTCAAACACCCAAGGCAGCATGCCCGTGCGGCTGTCATCAAGGCCCCGCCAGATGCGGCTGCGCCAGCTGCGGTGGCCATTGGGTTTGCCATCAAAGAACGGGCTACTGGCAAAAAGCGCGGTTGCCACAGGCTGCAAGGCAATGGCCACGCGCAGCTTTTTCACCATGTCGGCTTCGGATGCGAAATCAAGGTTCACCTGCGTGGTCGAGGTGCGGTACATCATCTGCGTGCCATGCGTGCCGACCCGGCCCATGTAGCCCGTCATCAGCCGGTAGCGCCCCTTGGGCATGACGGGCATCGTCTCGTGCGACCATTCGGGTGCAGCGCCCGTGCCCATGAAGGCAATCCCCAAGGGATCGGCAATAGCCGCCACTTCGTCCAGATGATTGCGCAGCTCATCGCGGGTGGCGTGCAGGTCGGCCACGATATCGCCCGACAGTTCAAACTGCCCGCCCGGCTCTAAACTGATGTTCGCCCCGCCACGCTTCAGCCCAATCACATGCGCGCCTTCACGCACGGGCGTCCAGCCAAAGCGCGCTTCCAGCCCGGCAAACAGGGCAGAAATGGAACGCTCACCCGCATAGGGCAATGGTGCGTGGCTGTCTGTCAGAAAACCGAATTTCTCGTGCTCGGTGCCAATGCGCCATGCGGATTTGGGTTTGCAACCAGAGGCCATGTAGGCGGCCAGCTGATCAAAATGTTCAATTGGCCCGCCGCCGGATTGTGGGATCGACATCTGTGCACTGCCCTTGTTTCTGACGTTCACAGGTGACGGCAGGCGCGCGCTTCGTCAAGGGCTGTCACCATGCAATATTGTGATCGGGGCGATCAGCTTCCCTGCGCCAGCGCCACCTGTCTGCGCCAGATCAGGCGCATGTCGGCGGTTAGGGGCGCATCAGGCTGAACCACCATCAGGGCGGTGCCTTGCGCCGTGCCCGCCGGTGCATCAATCGCGGCCATCAGGGCGCGCATGTCCATGCCGGGCAGGCTGGCAAAGGTATCAAACAGCCGGTCAGACCCCGTTGCATCCACTGGGATCAGAACGGCCTGCCCATCCGTCTGTTTCAGCCGCCACATGCGGCGGCCATACATGGTGACAAGGCGCAATTCGGTCAGGTCGGGTATTGCGACATAGCCGCCGAAACTGGGGCCAAGATAGCCGATCTGGCCTTCGTCCACCTCAACAACACCGGGTGCCAACACGCCTTGGGCAAAGCGCATGCGGCGCAAGGCCGTTAAGGCCCAGCCGGCCGCGGCTGCAAGGATCAGCAAGCCAGCGGGAAACAGCACATAGCCGCCAAGCCAGACCAGCCAAATGCCAAAGGCACCCAGTGCCGCCGCCGCAATCACCTCACGCGATTGCAAAAGTTTTTGCGTGATTTCCGGGCGGATCATGGGCATGGCAGCTTTACCTCAGCGTCAAGCGGATGCCATGGCGCGCGGTTTCCTGTCTGATCGGCATAAGGCGCGCGGATCGGGGAAAAGGTCATGTCTGTGAAATCACGGATCAGGCTGCGCGCACCATCCAGCACACGAAAAAGCTGACCACCTTCGGCCACGCACCTTGGCGCCGGAACATGCTGTGCGGGGGGCGGATCGAATGGGGTGTTGTCCAAAAACACAAGGCCACGCCCTGTGGCAAACACGCGCGTCATGCCGGTGTCATTGGCATAAAGATCATGGGCAGGCACGCGCGCATTGATGGCGTAATGCGCCGTGCCGTAGAACGCGCCACCGCCGATCCAGGGCTCGGGCTGCGGGAACAGCGAGAGCGCGGTGAAATAGGGCGGGCGGCACAGCACGGTATAGCAGCCAAAGCCATGCCGCCACTGCGCACCATCATTGATCTGCACAAGCATGTGGCGGCCATCGGGTGATAGGGCGCAAAGGTCAGGGTCAACCCGGGCCATAAGCCATTGGCCATCTTCAAACCGGTCACCATCGTGATGCCAAAGGATCAGACGGTGGTGTTCTGAAGGGCCACGACGCAGGATCACCGTCAAGGGTGCCGCCTCTGAATGAAACAGAAAAAGCCGCACCTGCGGCGCCATGCGCGACGGCCCCTTTTCCTTGGCGGCGGGGGTCATGCCCAATCCCCCAGTGTGGCCTGCCACAGGGTGATGGCGGCCACCGCCGCCGTATCAGCGCGCAGGATGCGCGGGCCAAGGCTTATGGAACGGGTTTGCGGCAAGGCGCGGATGCGCGATTGTTCCGCAGTCGAAAAGCCGCCTTCGGGGCCGATCAGTATGGCTGAAGGGCCTCGCGGCAGATGCGCAAGGTTTACGCCCTGCCCCACCAGCGTTTCATCGCACCAGATCAGCGCCCGGTCAGCGGACCAGCCTGCCAGCACCCGGTCAAGCGCCTGCAAATCGGCCACTTCTGGTACTGCCGTGGCACCGCATTGCTCTGCCGCTTCAATGGCGTGCGCTTGCAGGCGGTCTTGCCGGATACGGTCAGCGTTGGTGTGCTGCGTTTGCACCGGCTGGATGCGCGCCACGCCCAGTTCCACCGCCTTTTCCACGATGAAGTCCGTACGCGCCTTCTTGATCGGCGCAAAGATCAGCCACAGGTCCGGCGGCAACCGCAGCGGCGCCGTCTGCGCCACACAGGCCAGCACACCGCCACGCTTGCCCGCCGCCTGCACCGCCGCCCGCCATTCGCCTTGCCGCCCGTTGAACAGCAACAACGTATCGCCCACTGCCAGCCGCATCACCCCGAACAGGTAATGCGCCTGATCCGTGGTCAGCGGCACCGCTTGCCCCGGTGCCAGATCGTGCTCTACATACAGGCGAACCTTGGTATCCATGGCACCCAACCTATGACCCAATCACCGCAAATGCCAGATACCGCCGCACCCGTCGCCGATGCCCCGCGTGGCAACTGGGTTGATCTTTATGCCCCCGCCGCCACGCGCCCCTATCTGCGCCTGTCCCGCGCCGACCGGCCCATCGGCACCTGGCTGTTGTTCATTCCCTGCCTCTGGGGCCTTGCCTTAGCCGCTGCCAGCGGCACGGCGCGGCTGTGGGATCTCTGGATCATTGCCGGTTGCGCCGCAGGGTCGTTCCTGATGCGCGGGGCGGGCTGCACATGGAATGACATCACCGACCGCCACATTGATGCACAGGTTGCCCGCACACGCTCGCGCCCGCTGCCATCGGGGCAGGTCACGCCCCGGCAGGCCGCTGTCTGGATGGTGGCGCAAGCCCTGATCGCTGCCCTGATCCTGTTCAGCTACAACTGGGTGGCCATCACCCTTGGTATTGCTGCCCTGATCCCCGTAGCCATCTACCCCTTTGCCAAACGGTTCACATGGTGGCCGCAGGTGTTTCTGGGCATCGCCTTCAACTGGGGGGCCCTCTTTGCATGGGTTGCCCATACCGGCACGCTGACCGCCCCGCCGGTGCTGCTGTATCTGGCAGGCATCGCATGGACGCTGTTCTATGACACGATCTATGCCCATCAGGACCGCGAGGATGATGCCCTGATCGGTGTCAAATCCACCGCGCGGCTGTTTGGCGACAACTCGGTGCCATGGCTGCGCGGCTTTCTGATGGCTGCGGTCAGCCTTGCCGGGCTCGCCGTCATTCTGGCCCTGATCGACAGCAATGTGCTGGCGCTTGTGATGGGTCTTGCCGGTGTCTGGGCCTTTGGCTGGCACATGGCATGGCAATTGCGCCAGCTTGATATTGATGACGCCACGGTTTGCCTGCGCCTGTTCCGGTCAAACCGCGATGCCGGCCTCTTGCTTGCGCTGTTTCTTGCCGTTGCCGCGTTCCTGTGATTGAAGCGTCAGACCGCGCGTCCTAAAGCTCGTGGGTTGCTGAAATAACCGGGTGTTAGCCGATTCCATGTGGTCAGAACTGCGCAAATCGCAAACCTTTATTGCCGGGGTCGCATTTACAGGTGCCTCGCTTCTTGCGGTGCTGACAGCCTTTCTGATGACCCTTATCGTCGAAAGCCGTTCAGCCGCCGTCGTGCGCAGTGAGCTGGCCGAGGCACGGCTTGACTGGGCCACGGTTGAAGCAGACGGCTTGCAGATCGTGCTGACTGGCACCGCCCCGAATGAGGCCGCGCGCTTTCGCGCCGTGAACATTGCAGCGGGTCAGGTCGAATCCAGCCGCGTGCGTGACCTGCTGGACGTAACACCTGCCCGCGCGATCGAGGCACCGAGGTTCTCGGTCGAAATTCTGCGCAACGATACAGAAATTCAGCTGATCGGCCTGCTGCCAGAACCAATAACCACCGCCGAAGGGCAGGAATTGGCGCCCGACCTGTCTGAGGAAGACCTGACTGCAGCCGCCGCCGCTTTGTCCGCAGGGGCCCCGGTCGCCAACATGCTTGAAACGGCAGCCTACCCCGCGCCAGAGGGGTGGGATGCGGCACTGGCCTTTGGCCTTGAGGCATTGGAAACCTTGCCACGGTCCAAAATTTCAGTGGCCGCAGACCGTGTTGCCATTACCGCCATTTCCGACAGTGACGCCGAAAAGCGCCAACTTGAGGCCAGTTTGCGCGCCATCGCCCCGGAAGGTGTGGCGCTTGATCTGAATGTCTCGGCACCGCGCCCGGTGCTGACACCCTTTACCTTGCGCTTTCTGATCGACGGCGAAGGCGCGCGCTTTGACGCCTGTTCCGCCGATACTGAAGCTGCAAAAGGCCGCATCGTGCTTGCAGCATCGCAGGCCGGGGTGGCTGGCCAGCCAAGCTGCACCGTGGGCCTTGGGGTTCCGTCACCCCGCTGGGCGGATGCCGCCATTGCCGGGATCAAGGCCGTGCAGGCCCTTGGGCAAGGCACCATCACTTTCAGTGACGGCGACATCAGCCTTGAAGCCGCCGCCGGCACCCCGCAAGCAACCTTTGACCGTGTGGTGGGCGAATTGCAGGCCGCCCTGCCCCCGGCCTTTTCGCTGGATGCAAAACTGCCACGCGCCGAAACCGTGGCCACGGGGCCAGCCGAGTTTACGGCGACCTTGACGGAAGAGGGCAAGGTAGAACTGCGTGGCCGCCTGATTGATGAAATGCAGCGCGATGCCGTTGACGCCTTTGCCAAGGCCAAGTTCGGAACGGGCGCGGTTTACACGGCAACGCGGCTTGACGAAGGGTTGCCGGATGGCTGGCCCACACGGGTGCTGGCAGGCATCGCGGCCCTTGCAGAACTGGAAAACGGTGCCTTGCTGGTGCGGGAAGACACGGTCGAGGTATCAGGCGTTACAGGATCACAGCGCGCGCAGGACCGCATCACGCAAACGCTGTCTTCGGCGCTGGGTCAGGGGGCGACGTTCAAGGTGACCGTACGCTATGACGAAGACCTTGATCCGTTGGCCGCCCTGCCCACACCACAGGAATGCAAGGCCGAGATTGACCTTGCAACGGCAAAGCAGAAAATCACCTTTACCCCCGGTTCCGCCGAAATCGCCAGTGCAGCACAGTCAACCATTGCGGCCCTTGCTGACATTCTGGCCGATTGCCCCGGCATCAAGATGGAAATCGCCGGCCACACAGATTCGCAAGGGTCCGAAGGCGGAAACCTGTCTTTGTCACAGGCCCGGGCCGAAGCCGTGATGATTGCCCTGCAAGGGCGGGGCGTCGATGTGACAAACATCAAGGCGCAAGGCTATGGTGAGGCCGCGCCCATTGCCGACAATGGCACCCTGACCGGACGCGAAGCCAACCGTCGCATTGAATTTACCCTGCTGGACCTGCCCGAACAGGCCACACAACCCGCCCCCGAAGCGGTATCCGGTGGCACGACACCCGATTTCAGTAGCGATACAAGCCCGTCTGTGGCACCAACCGCTCCGACGCAACGCCCCGAGCGCCGCCCCGAACGGGATGGCTAGGGCCAGGCCTGTAATGTAGCACGCATGAACCGTACCGAATTTATCATCGCAACCGCCATCATCCTGCTGGCCGCCTTTGCCCTGGGGTGGTTTGCCTATTGGGTGCTGCACCGCTTTACCCGTGTGCAAGGCGGCGATATGGCCGAGCTTGAGAATTTGGCCCAGCAATTGCACGAGGCCGAGGAAACACGCGATCAGGCGCTGTATTATCTGGAACAGCGCGAAGCCGAACTGACAAGTCAGGTTGCACAAGCCGAGGCAGAATTGCGCGCAGCGATGGATGGCCTGCGTGAAGCCCGGCAAGAGGCCGAAGAAATGCGCGCCTATATCGAACGGATGCACGCGCAAAGCTGAGCCTGAAAGGGGCCGCCACCCCGGCGGGGGATTGACCCCCTTGGTGCGGCATTGCCATGGATGACCGGGCAGGTGGCGCGCCCTTTGTCTGGCGGCAGATGCGTATTTGAGCAAAGAGAAAACACCACGCGACCTGCGACGCAAGGTGGCAGGCAAAACCATTGCCTTTTCCCGTCCGGATGCGTTTGATGCGAACGTTAGACAGGAGCAATCAATTGAGAAACACAGCCTTTTCCCTTCTGGCCGCAGCCAGCATCCTGACCGCCCCTATGGCCCTGGCCGATGATATTGCCACACAACTGGAGGCAGCCACGACCGCCTATGCCGCAGGTGACCTGCGTGCCGCATCAACCGCGCTGACGGCTGCGCAGGCCGCGATGAACCTGCAGAAGGGCGCATTGCTGGCCAGCAAATTTCCCCCGGCCCCGGATGGCTGGACCCTGACGGTGAATGACATGACCGCAGACATGGCCGCCATGGGTGGTGCGGGGGTGGATGCAATCTATGCCCATGAAGACGGGCGCAATGTCAGCATTAATGTCATGGTTGATTCGTCTTTGGTGACGGGGATGATCGGGATGTTCGCATCGCCGGAAACGCTCGCCTTGTTCGGTGAAATCATTGAACGCCCCGGGATCACCTTTGCCAGGCAGGACAATGGTCTGACCGGCCTGATCGACGACCGCATGCTTGTCAGCGTCACGGCATCCGGGCCGGACGTGGCGATGCCGATTGTCGAGCTGATTGATTTTGAGGCGATCGGGGCGTTTGACAGCGGGTCATAACCCGCCAAGGCAGGCCTGCATCAGCGCGCTGTCCGGGGTAGCCAGATCATCAATCACATCAAAATGATGCCGCCCCGGCGCAACCGTCCAATCGCAATTCCAGTTTTCTGACAATGTGCGCGCCTGCCACAGAAAGGCCGGGCGCTCTTGCCCGCCGACCCAGACATGGGCCTGCACGCCGGGGTGCCGCGCAAGCAAGGCCGGGCTTTCGCTTGCGGCCTCGGCTGCATCAATCTGCAAGGTCTGGTTCATCTCGGTGCCCATCAGCGGGCCAAGATCGGACAGGGGCGAGATTGGCACAACACGGGCAATGGGCGCGCCTTGATCTGCACAGGCCATGCGCGCCGCCAGATGCCCCCCGGCGGAATGGCCCGTTACCACCACGGGCCCCGATACCATTGTGCGGGCTGCGCCGATGGCCTGCGCGACCTCTGCCGTTATGGCGGCAATCCGTGCCTCGGGCGCCAGCGTGTAGGACGGCATCGCACAGGCCCACCCGCGCGCCAGCGCACCGGCCGCCAGATGCGACCACAGGCTGCAGTCAAACGCCTTCCAGTAGCCGCCATGGATGAAGACCATCAATCCCTTTGGCCCGGTATCCGGCAGGAACAGATCAAACGCCTGCCGCGCCCCCGGCCCATAGGGCTGGTCCAGCCGCGCCCGCACGCCAAGCCTTGCCCGGAATGCCGCTGCCTCGGCCGCCCAACGCGGGGGAAAACCTTCGGCACCCGGAATGAACGCGCCATTGCTGTAGGCAAGGTCGGCAGTGGCCGTATTGTTCATGTTATCGCCAACATTTGATCAAATTCCCGCCCAAGACCTAGACTTTTCGCCGTATTCGCTGCATGCCATGGCCAAAGCGAAAATGGGAGGGTCCGATGCTTGATTCCGTAACTGACTTGGCAAGCCTGCTGAAAGACCCCGGCCTTTTGCCGAACAAGGCCTATGTCGCCGGTGAATGGGTCGATGCCGCGGATGGCGCCACGTTTGATGTGACAAACCCTGCGCGCGGCGATGTGATTGCCCGCGTGCCCGACCTTGACCGCAAGGATGCCGCCCGCGCCATTGCCAAGGCCGATGAGGTGCGCCGTGCATGGGCGGCGCGCACGGGCAAGGAACGCGCGCAGGTGATGCGCAAGTGGTTTGATCTGTGCATGGCAGCACAGGATGATCTGGCCATCATCCTGACGGCAGAAATGGGCAAGCCCGTGGCCGAGGCAAAGGGCGAGATTGCCTATGGTTCGGCCTATATCGAATGGTTCGGCGAAGAGGCCAAGCGCACCTATGGCGAAACCATTCCCGGCCATCAGCGCGACAAGCGCATTACCGTGATCAAGCAGCCCATCGGTGTGGCGGCCAGTATCACCCCTTGGAATTTCCCGAACGCCATGATCGCGCGCAAGGTGGCACCGGCACTGGCGGCAGGCTGCGGGTTTGTGGCGCGGCCTGCGGCGGAAACGCCGTTGTCAGCCATCGCACTGGCGGTGCTGGCGGAACGGGCTGGCGTGCCTGCCGGGCTGTTTTCAGTGATCACCTCGAGCCGGTCATCCGCGATTGGCAAGGAGTTCTGCGAAAACCCGGCCATCCGCAAGCTGACCTTTACCGGCTCCACCGAAGTGGGGCGCATCCTGCTGCGGCAGGCGGCAGATCAGGTGCTGAAATGCAGCATGGAGCTGGGCGGCAACGCGCCCTTCATCGTGTTTGATGATGCCGATCTGGATGCTGCAGTCGAAGGCGCGATGGTATCCAAATTCCGCAACAACGGGCAGACCTGCGTCTGCGCCAACCGCATCTATGTGCAGGCGGGCGTTTATGATGCCTTTGCGGCCAAGCTGGCGGCAGCAGTGGCCAAGCTGAACATCGGTGATGGCCTTGCGGCCGGGGTCACGACTGGCCCGCTGATCAACATGGATGCGGTTGAAAAGGTTGAAGAACACATCGCCGATGTGCTGAAAGGCGGCGGCAAGATCGTGACGGGGGGCAAGCGGCATGCGCTTGGCGGCACGTTCTTTGAACCAACCGTTGTGACGGGTGTGACACCCGACATGATGGTGGCCAATGAAGAAACCTTTGGGCCCCTGGCGCCACTGTTCAAGTTTGACACCGAAGAAGAGGTTATCCGCCGCGCCAATGACACGATCTTTGGTCTTGCGTCCTATTTCTATGCGCGCGACGTGGGCCGCATCACGCGTGTGCAGGAAGCCTTGGAATACGGCATGGTGGGCGTGAACACCGGGCTGATTTCCAACGAAATGGCGCCGTTTGGCGGGGTCAAGCAATCGGGCCTTGGGCGCGAAGGCAGCCACCACGGAATCGACGATTACATGGAACTGAAATACATCTGCCTGAGCGTCTGATCTGCAACCAGCCGCTCATCGCACCCTTGCGGGCGCTCTTCGCGGACACCAGCGAAGACGCCTGTAAGGGCGGATGAGCGCCCCCGAAAGGATAAGGCCATGACCGACACCCCCTATACCCCGCCGGACGTCTGGACATGGGACAAGGCAAACGGCGGGCAGTTTGCGAGCATCAACCGCCCCATCGCCGGTGCTACGCACGAGCGGGCGCTGCCTGTGGGCAACCACCCCTTGCAGCTGTATTCGCTGGCCACGCCAAACGGCGTGAAGGTGACGATCCTGCTGGAGGAATTGCTGGAAGCAGGCCATGACGCCGAATATGACGCCTGGCTGATCGACATTGGCAAGGGTGACCAGTTCGGATCGGGCTTTGTGGCGGTGAACCCGAACTCAAAGATCCCCGCGATGATGGACCATGCCACCGGTCAGCGGCTGTTCGAAAGCGCGTCCATCATGCTGTATCTGGCCGAAAAGTTCGGCGGGGCCTTCATCCCCAAAGACGTCAGCCAGCGCACGGAAATGTTCAACTGGCTGTTCTGGCAAATGGGGTCTGCGCCCTTTGTCGGCGGCGGTTTCGGGCATTTCTACGCCTATGCGCCGACCAAGCAGGAATACCCGATCAACCGCTACGCCATGGAAACTAAGCGCCAGCTTGATGTGCTGAACCAGCATCTGGCCGCGCATGAATGGATGGCGGGCGAATACTCACTTGCCGACATGGCGATTTACGCCTGGTACGGCAACATGGTGCTGGGCCGCGCCTACAATGCCGCGAAATTCCTTGATGTGGCCAGCTACACGCATGTTCTGGCTTGGGCACAGCGCATTGATGCCCGCCCTGCCGTGATCCGGGGCCGCAAGGTGAACCGCACCTGGGGCGAGCCGCATGAGCAGTTGCCCGAACGCCATTCCGCCGCTGATTTCACCTAGGGCCAGGGCCCATGACCAAGACCCCGCGCCGCGGACGTTATCCGGGGCCGGATTTGCCCGTATCACCCGGCAGGGCGTTCGGCCCAGCCTGCAAAGATCTGCTCCAACGCCACCACGGCAAAATAAAGCACGATCCCCAGCACTGCGAGTGCGATCAGAACAGCGAACATCAGCGGGTAATCCCCATTGGTTTCGCCCGATTTGAACAGCGCGCCAAGCCCGCGCCCGTGGGGCGAGACGATCTCGACCAGATTGGTGCCGATAAAGGCCAGCGTGACCGACACTTTCAGCGCGCCAAAGAATTCGGGCAGGGTTTTTGGCAAGGCGATCTTGCGAAAGATCGTGAACCTTGATGCGCCAAGGCTGCGCAGGATATCGCGGTATTCAGGCTCCAGCGTCGAAAGGCCAATGCCGACGGAGACGGCGATGGGAAAGAACGAGATCAGAAAGGCCATCAGCACCGTGTTGAAATCATGCTGGCCGATGAAGATCAGCGCAATCACCGGAACCAGCGTGGCTTTGGGCACTGCGTTAAAGCCCACCAGCAGCGGATAAAGCGCATCCCGCGCAATGCGCGAAAAGCCCATGGCCATGCCCAGTGCCGTGCCAAACAGCACGGCCAGCCCCAGCCCCGCAACGGTCCGCCACAGCGTCTGCCAGCCCATTTCAAGGAAAAGCCCCGCATAGCGCGCGAATGCAGGCGGCAGGTCGGATGGTGAGGCCATCTTGTAATTCGGCCAGTCATTGACCCAGACGATGAACTCCCACAGCGCCAGAAAGGCCACAATGGCCGCGACAGGGACTGCTATTTTCTTCAGCGTTTCCATCAATGCACCGCCCCGTCGCGCCCTTGCGCCTTACGGATTTCATCGCGCAGCAGGTGCAGCATGGCGGCAGCTTCGGGCGTATAAAGGCTATCAATCGTGCGGCCCGCTGGCAGGTCCACCCGCAGCACATGCTGCGTGCGCGCAGGCCGGCCTGACAGCACAACCACCTGATCGCCCAGAAACACAGACTCGCGCAGATCATGCGTGATCAGCACGCAGGTAAAGGGTTCGGCCGCCCGCAGATCGCGCATGGTTTGCCAAAGGTCTTCGCGCGTAAAGGCATCCAGCGCGCCAAAAGGTTCGTCCATGATCAGCACATCGGGTTTATGCACGATCGACCGGCACAGGCTGGCACGCTGGCGCATGCCACCTGACAACTCTGACGGCCTCTTGCCCTCAAACCCTTTCAGCCCCACCATCTCAAGCAGGTGCATCGCACGTTCCACCCTGTCACGCTGCGGCATGCGGGGGGCCACAATCTCCAATGGCAGGATCACGTTTTCCAGGATCGTCCGCCATTCCAGCAGCACTGGGTTCTGAAACGCCATGCCCACTGTCTTGCGCGGGCTGGTCACGCGTTCGCCGTGCAGCCAGACCTCACCTTTATCCGGCTTCATCAGCCCTGCCACCAGCCGCGTCAGCGTGGATTTCCCGCAGCCTGACGGGCCAACTACCGCGCAAAACTCGCCTTCCGGCACCTGCACATTCAACCCATCCAAGACCGGCAAGGGGCCGGCCTTGGTGCGATAGGCGTGTGTCACATCCTTGATATCAATCAGGAAAGCGGACATGCACCGCTATTCCATCATCAGGCTGCCATCGTTTGGCAGATAGGCGGGTGTAAAATACAGGGTCGCATCCGGCGCGTTGACGAATTCATAGACGGTCTTCGTTTGCTCAATCGCTGTCGCCATGCGGGCCGGATCGATATTACCCATCCCGTTGGCCTTGACCCAATCCGTCAGCACATTCGCATCAACCGCCATCTGCAGACGCCGCGTTTCCAGTGCCGGATCAGCCGCGGGGTTACGCGCAATCAGCGATGCAATCGCCGCATCGGGCGTGGCAATCGCGTCTTTCCAACCCTTCGCCACCGCCCGCAGGAAGCCTGTCACAGCCTCGGGGTTTGCGGCTGCAAATTCCGTATTCACGATGATCGCGTTGCCGTAAAGCTCTACCCCGTGATCCGCCATCAAAAGCACCGTCAGATCATCTTCCGGCACGCCAAGTCGGATCAGGTTGAGTGTTGAGGAGAATGAAAAGCCCGTCACCGACGCCACTTTGCCTTCGGCCAGCATCGGCTCGCGCACGGGAAAGCCCACGGGTTCCACCGTGATGGATGCCATGTCCAGCCCATTCGCCGCCGCAAAGATCGGGAACTGCGCCCAAGCCCCATCAGGCGGCGGCGCGCCCAGCACCTTGCCGGCCAGATCAGCGGGTGCCGTGATGCCCAGCGATTTGCGCCCAACCACGGCAAACGGCGGCTTGTCATAAACCATCATCACCGCAATCACCGGCGCGCCGGGGTTCTGATCCAGAAACTTCATCAGGCTGTTGATATCGGCAAAGCCCACCGGAAAGGCCCCCGTTGCCACCTTCGGGATTGCATCCAGTGACCCCGCACCTTCCGCAATCTCAACCGTCAGCCCTTCGGCCGTGAAATGCCCATTGTCGATGGCCGCGAAATAGGGCGCTGCCGGCCCTTCGAATTTCCAGTCCAATGCAAAGGGCATTGCAGTTTCGGCTTGCGCGCTGGCCGTCAGGCCAAGGGCAGTCACGGTGGCAGTCAACAGCATACGAATCATGATAAATCTCCCCATTGTGATTGGGACCAGCGTTTCCAGATAACCTTGCCAGCGCACGGCTTTGTCCGCCTTTGCGCATATGCGTGCTGACGGATGCCTGTTTTTTCGCCGCCCTGCGGCAAGATGCACAAAGGATCAACATCCATTATCTGCGCAGACTGTGCTTCATTGGGCTACCCTGCCCTGCACGCCAACACGCCGTTCTGCAACAGCCCCGACCTATCCGATTGAACGCACAGCCATTCGCCAGTACACAAGGGCTGCAACAATAAATGGCCTCCCCCCTTGTTTCTTGAAATTGCCATCGTCCTGGCGCTGATCCTGCTGAACGGCGCGCTTGCAATGTCTGAAATGTCGGTCGTCTCGTCGCGCCCTTCGCGGCTCAAGGCGATGGCCGAAGCGCGGCATCGCGGGGCCAAGGCCGCCCTGCGCCTGTCCGAAGACCCAGGGCGGTTTCTGTCAACCGTGCAGATCGGCATTACCCTTGTCGGCGTGCTGTCGGGTGCCTTTTCCGGTGCCACACTTGGCCCGCGTTTTGCCAATGCATTGCTGGGTTGGGGCGTGCCTTCCGAATGGGCAACCACCGTAGGCGTCGGTTCGGTCGTGGTGCTGCTGACCTATTTGTCGCTAATCATCGGTGAACTTGTGCCCAAGCAGATCGCCCTGCGTGATCCCGAAGGTATGGCCGCCCGTGTGGCCCCGGCGATGGCGCTGCTGTCACGGGTGGCAAGCCCGCTGGTCTGGCTGCTTGACCGGTCGGGCCGGTTGATCCTGCGGGTATTGGGCCAATCGGGCGAAGGTGCATCACGCGTGACCGAAGAAGAGGTGCGCACCATTCTGGCTGAAGCGCGCTTTGAAGGCGTGATCGAGGATGAAGAGCAGGAAATGCTGACAGGCGTCATGCGCCTTGCTGACCGTTCGGCGCGCGCGCTAATGACCCCGCGCCGCGACGTGGACATGATCAACATAGACGCCACCCCTGCCGAGGCGCTGAAGGAAATCGAACGCATCGCCCGCCCGCGCATTCCGCTGTACCGGGGTGATGATGTGCTGGGTGTGCTGTACCTGACCGATGCCTTCACCGCCCTTGCCGCCCGCAAACCGCTGAACCTGGCTGACCTGATGCGCGAGGTGCCGGTGGTTTCCGACATGGCCGATGCGCTGAACGTGATCGAGATTCTGCGCGCCAGCCCGAACCACATGGCGCTGGTCTATGACGAATACGGCAGCTTTGAAGGCATCATCACCACGGGTGACATTCTGGAGGCCATCACCGGCACCTTTGCCGAAGCGCAGGCCGAAGAACCCGATGTCGTGGAACGCGATGACGGCAGCCTGCTGATTTCAGGCTCAATGCCAGCAGACGAATTCTGTGACCGCTACAACATTCCGCGCGAAGAGTCGGGCGATTATGAAACCGTGGCGGGGCTGGTGATCCATCAGCTGAGCAAACTGCCGGCCTTGGGCGACAAGGTCATTGTCGCGGGCTGGCGGATCGAGGTGATTGATCTGGATGACCGGCGCATCGACAAGCTGTTGGTGCAGCGCGTGCCTGATTAACCGGCCCTGTCCGCTCAGGGGCCAAGGTCAACGGCAAAGGTGGAGTTTTCTGCAACCACTGCGGCATCCTGCATAATCTGCCCGGCCGAGACTGCCGGCACCTCGCGCAGATACTGGGTGTAGGTCCATTCAAGCGTCAAGGCGCGCGTATCTGCCACATAGCCCGAGAATGCAAACCCGAAGGCGTCATTATAGGCCGTGGCACCATAGGGCGGCTCCAGTTCGACCGGGGCGTTGGTGATGTTCACCCGGTGTGTGTGCGACACAAGGCGCCCCAGATCAAGCGGCGCGCTGCGGGCCGCCCCACCGGGGCGGGGCACATCCGCCAGCGGGTTCGGCATCTGCAACATCAGCAACTTTTCTGCAGCACCGGTCATTGATGTGATCGGTAGAAAATACCGTTCGGTAATGACAACCGAGTTGTTGAACGTATCGTCATAGACTTCGGGCGCAGCAAGCTGCCGCAAACCGGAATAACGCGCCGCAAAGCTGGCAAAAGACCCGCCATCTGCCAGCCCACCGGCCTTGGCACGCTCCTGCCGAAAGGCATTGGCCGCCTGACCGTAATGCGAGGTCGTGACCACCAGATAAACCCCCAGCAGATTGAAATCATAGGCTTCATCAACATAGGTGGTCCACCCGCTGTTGTAGCCTTGCTCGATGGGTTCGATCTGTTGCTGATCTGCGCCCGACAAGGGCAGGGCAAAGGCAAAGTCCGGCGTCACCGCGTTGTAAAAGTCACCACCTTCATACCGAGCGGACGGGTCCATCCACATGGGCAGACCATCAACCATCGCTTTGACAAGCGCATGGTCAAAGGCCTGAAATGCGGGCTTGCGGTCGGGCAGGCTGTGGCTTTGCTCACGGCTTGTCAGCGCGACATAGGCCTCGATTCCCATCTTGTCGAGCATCGCGCGCAACAACAGCGCCTTGTCCTTGGCATCACCCTGGCCCGCCATGGCCACATCCGCAGGCAAACGCGCCAGCCAGCGGTCTGCCGCCATGTCACGTGGCACATGGCCCAATTCATCCTGCACCGCCCGCAGCGCGGCAATGACCCGGTCACCGTCCGTTGGCCCGGCGGCCTGAATCGCCCGCAGCCGTCCGTCCCATTCCGGGCCCAACGGATAGCTGCCCGTGTAATGCGGGCTAAGTGCTGCGGTCACGCCCGACCAATCAGGAAAGGCCGAAAATTCGATGATCGTGTTGTCGGTGTATCCTTTTGGGGCACGCGGCTCGGGCGGGGTGGGCACATGCCCTTGCCGTGTCCAGATATGGCGAATGATTCCCGGTTCTGTCGTCTGTTCAAAGGCCACACGCGCTGGCCAACCCGAAATGTAGATCGGCCAGTCTTCCGGCCAGTTGACAATGGCCCGCGCCAGAACCACCGGCCTGTCCTGCTCCAGCTTTACAAGACCCGTCCGGTTGATGCCCGCCACCACAGACAACTGACGGCGCAGGTAGGCCACCTCGACCACGTCACCACTGCGCAGATCAGGAATTGTTACCTCGGCCAGGCTTTGCCCGTTGGCCACCCCCCGCGCCAAGGCTGTATCGCTGTCAAGCGTGGCCGAAACCGCTTCATCGGTCAGCTCAAGCACCTGTTCGCCGCGCCTGACCGTGATGCTGGTCAGGATCAGCGTTTCCTGATCAGCCGCAAACTGCAAGGCCACCTTGCTTGCTGCCGCCACACCCGTCTCATCAACAATCAGGTCCACCTTGCGGGTGTGGATCAGCCGCTCATCGCCATCCCATTGCACCTGTTCATCGGCAAGCAGGGTCAGCACACCCCCATCCGCCTTTGTCAGCAGCGCTGCGTCGGCCTCGGGCACGGCCAGCGGTTGCACCCATGCAGGGGCTGGCGCGGTAAACAACGGTTCGGCATGTGCCATCCGCAGCGGCGCCAACACCACGGCGGCTGCCATGGCCAGACCCGCCAACAAACCACCCGCATTCAGACGCAACATGTGAACCCGCCCCTTAACAGTTTTGCCAAAAACCTAGGCCCCGGCATGCCGACACACAAGGGCGAAGCCTGCTTTGTTGCACACAAGGCTGCGGCAAGGGCGAATTTCTGTTTCCACCGCGCCAAGGATTGCGCAGGCGCCTGCGTCCAACCTATCAAGATGCTGATGGAAACCGCAGATGAAACCCTTGCCACTGCTGCCGCTGCGGGTGACCGCACGGCCTTTGCCACGCTTTTGGCACGGCATTACGACCGGATTTTCGGCCTGTCCTTCCGTCTGACAGGCAGCCGGGCCGAGGCCGAGGATCTGACACAGGATATTTGCGCGGCCCTTCCCATAAAGCTGCGCGGATGGCGGGCCGAGGCGCGGTTCACCACATGGCTTTACCGTGTGACTGTGAACGCCTGCCATGATCAGCGCAGGCGTGCGGCGACGCGGGCCAAGGCTGGGGCGGGCTGGGGCGATTGGGAACTGGCCCGGCAGGATGAGATTGTGGCAGAGCGTGAGGCGATGGATTGGCTGACATCGGCCATGTCACGCCTGCCACCCGAGTTGCGGGATACAGTTGCATTGGTGCTGGGCGAGGAGATGACGCAAGGCGAAGCAGCGGCGGTTCTGGGCCTCTCAGAGGGCACGGTTGCGTGGCGCATGTCCGAGGTAAAGAAAAAGCTGCGCGCCATGGCAGCAGCGGAGGCGAAGATATGACCGATGATCTTGACGCCCTGAAGGCCGCGCTCAAGGCGGCAACGCCCGCGCCCGATGCTGCGGCGCGCGAAACAACCATGCGCCTTGCCCTGCAGAATTTCGACCGTCTCCAAGGATCGACCGAAGCTGTGCGTCCCAGTGAAGACCGCCCTCTGAAGGCGGGGTTCATGCAAGGCGTTCTTCAGATGATTCAGAAATTCACAACCCGCCAGATGCTGGCGGGAACAGCCTCGGCTGCCGCGGTGGTGGTTGGGATCGTGGCAATTGGCCCGATGCTGACCCGTGGGCCAGAGGTCACTCCGCGCCTGACAGAGGCGGCAGCAGGGCCCACGCCCGGCGCGGTGTCGTCATCAGCAGCGATTGCGGATGAAGCACCTGAGGCAAAGGTTGCAGAAGCCGCCCCAGTGCCAGCAGCGCGTGAAGACGACACCGCCTTGGGCGGTTTGGCACAGCAGACCGCACCAGACGTGGCGATGGAGGCCGAGCCATCAGTCATGGCAGCCGAACCCGCGCCAGAACCGGTCGAAGAACTGGCCGCGAACGATCAGGCTGCGCTGCAAGCACCGGCCGCGCCCGCACCTTTGGCGCAAAGATCAGCCCCTGCTCTGTTGAATTCAGCGGCTGGCACCTTCGGTGTTGAGGTTCCTGCCCAGGAAGAAGCCCCACTCTCACGCAGCATATCTGCAGACAGTGTGATTGCCGAAGGTGAACTTGCGCGCCCTCCGATCGAAGACACTGAAAGCTTTGCCACCGCCGCCCCCAACCCGGTCAAGATCACCGTCGAAGAACCCGTTTCCACCTTCTCCATCGACGTGGATACCGCCAGCTATGCCATCATCCGCCAGTCCATCAACGCAGGCGAGCTGCCCCCATCCGACGCCGTGCGCATTGAGGAAATGGTGAACTATTTCCCCTACGCCTACCCAGCCCCCGCAGCCGATGCCGCACCCTTTCAGCCCACCGTCACCGTCATGCCGACGCCCTGGAACTTTGGCACGCGCCTTGTGCATGTGGCGCTGCAGGGCGAACTTCCCGCCACAGATACCCGCCCGCCCCTGAACCTTGTGTTCCTGATTGATACCTCTGGTTCAATGGATGAACCCACCAAACTGCCGCTGTTGCAAAAGGCCCTCGCCCTGATGCTGGGGAACCTGCGCCCCGGTGATCAGGTGGCCATCGTCGCCTATGCCGGTTCCGCGGGCCTTGTGCTGGACGCCACCGATGCCACCGATACCGACGCCATCTTCAACGCCATTGACCGTTTGTCCGCAGGTGGCAGCACCGCCGGGGCCGAAGGGCTGGAACTGGCCTATCAGACCGCCGCCCGCATGGCCGCTGATGGTGAGGTCAGCCGCATCCTGCTGGCCACCGATGGTGATTTCAACGTGGGGATAAGTGATCCCGCCGCCCTGACAGATTACGTGGCAAAGCAGCGTGAAACGGGCGTCTACCTGTCTGTGCTGGGCTTTGGTCGGGGCAATCTGGATGATACGATCATGCAGGCATTGGCGCAGAACGGCAACGGGCAGGCCGCCTATATTGATACGCTGTCCGAGGCACGCAAGGTGCTGGTTGATCAGGTGGCGGGCGCGCTGTTCGCCATTGCCAATGACGTGAAGGTGCAGATCGAATGGAACCCCGCGCAGGTCGCCGAATACCGCCTGATCGGCTATGAAACCCGGGCGCTGGCGCGCGAGGATTTCAACAATGACCGTGTCGATGCCGGTGAAATCGGCGCAGGCCTGCAGGTGACGGCGATTTATGAGGTAACGGCACCGGGAAGTGCGGCCCTGCTGAATGATCCCTTGCGCTATGGTGCGGCCACGGCTGCCCCCGATACCGGCAACGAAATGGGCTATCTGCGCCTGCGGTACAAGGAACCGGGGCAAGACGCATCGCAGCTGATCGAAGTGCCCATTCTGGCCGGGGATGCGGCACCCAGCGATGACGTGCGCTTTGGCGTGGCGATGGCTGGCTTTGGCCAGCTGCTGACCGGGGCCAGCTATCTGGGCGATTGGGGCTGGGATGATGCGATTGCCCTGGCCAACGGCGCGCGCGGCGATGATCCGTTCGGCTACCGGATCGAGGCTGTCAACCTGATGCGGCTGGCCAAGGAACTGGACCGTTGAGGCCGCAACCAAAATTTTTCAGAAAAATTTTGCCAAGAAAATTCTGAATTTTCTTGCCGCCCTGCATCAACGGTAAAGCAAAAAAAGGCGCGAGGGATTCTCCCCCCGCGCCTTTCGTTATCCCGCCGTCACAGGGTCAGTGCGTGGCGGTATCCTGCGCAACCGCTTTCACCTCAATATCACCCGGGCGGGCAATCTCGATGCGGCGCGGTTTCAGTGCCTCGGGGGTTTCGACCACAAGGTCGATGTGCAGCATGCCCAGATCGTGGCTGGCACCTGCCACGCGCACATGATCGGCCAGCGCAAAGCGGCGTTCGAAGGCGCGGTTGGCAATGCCACGGTGCAGATAGGTACGGCCTTCGCCATCAGCCTCGGGCGCCTTGCGCGCCGTCACGGTCAGATTGCCATCCTTGACCTCAACCCCCAGCTCATCTGCCGTAAAGCCAGCAACGGCCACGGAAATGCGGTAAGCATCTTCTGCTGTCTTTTCAATGTTGTAAGGCGGATAGGCAGGTGCTGCCACATCGGCAGACAGGGCCCGGTCAACCAGATTGGCAATACGGTCAAAGCCAACGGTGGCGCGGTAAAGCGGTGCGAAATCATAGGTGCGCATGGTCATCCTCATAAAGCGATGTGTGATGCCCTTCCATCCGGACAGGGCCTTGTCTTGCCCCCGGCCCAACATTGGCACCAAGGACATCACATCACTTGGGAAACGTTCGGCCGCCTTTCAAGGGGTCTCGCTTGCGTCTGGCACCTGCATGAATTTTGCACCAAGCGCGTTGCCGCCTGACAGAACGCGCACACCCGCACGCCCTGCCGTGCCTGCGCCTTGCTCCAGCATCTGCGCACGCAGTTCCGCCAGCGGCTCATCCAGCGCCACCCCCAGTGACACCGCCTGCCCTTCAAGCTGCGCCTTGGCCGATACAACGGATACCACCCGCGCCACGCCATCCTTGAACGAAAACACCGGCGCACCCGATGCCCCGAAGTCAACGCTGCAATCCATCACCAGCGCCACAGGTTCACGCGACAACACGTGACAGGTTTCCTGCAAGGATGGCACTTCGGCCCGATCCTGCGCATAGGAAACAACGCCCACCTCATCACCTGTGCTGGGCTGAATATCCAGATCAAACGGGCGCACCTGTGACAGGCGCACTGGCTGATCCAGCTGGATCAGCGCCAGATCAAAGGTGACCCGGTCAATCCCGCGATCACCGCCATACACATACTCCGGATGCGCAATCGCCTGCTTGATACCACGGTAGGCCAGGGCCCGCCCGTTACGCCAGCCCACCAGAAACTGGATCGTCGCCGGATCAACCCGCGCCCCGGTATCCCGGTCAAACAGGCAATGCGCCGCCGTCAACACCAGATCATCGGCAATCAGTGCGCCGGTGCAAAACCCCCGGTCGCCAAGGTTCAGGCGGCCCACGGCCTCCCACCCCCGGCTGTCATCTGCCGTCTGCAATGCAACAAGCCCGGAATTTTCAGGCGGAATGCCCGTTGTTTCCGCCACAGCCAGACCCGGCCCCATCAGGGCCACAGCCAGAAAACCCGCAAATAAGCGCATCATCACTCCCAAGCGTTTGCCGCTGGATACCCAAGCACTTCGGCGGATTTGTGGCAAACCTTATTCAGTTCATTGCGCGCGGACGCGGCCCACCTGTTGCCCAATCCAGCAATTCAACCGTGTGCACCACCGGAACAGGCGCCGCTGAACCGATCTGCATCATGCAACCAATGTTGCCCGCAGCAATGACATCGGGCGCTTTGGCCATCAGCGTGCTGACCTTGCGGTCCTTCAACTGCGCACTGATCTCGGGCTGCAGCAGGTTATAGGTGCCCGCCGACCCGCAGCACAAATGGCTGTCGGCAGGTTCAACCACCGTAAAACCCACCTGTTTCAACAGGTCTTTCGGTGCCGTCTTGATCTGCTGGCCGTGCTGCAACGAACAGGCTGCATGATAGGCCACGCGCAGGCCCTTGTCTGCCCCTGCAGGCAACCCCAACTGCACCAGCACCTCGCTGACATCCCGCGCCAGCCCCGCGATCATCGCCGCATCCTTGGCCAGCGGATCATTCCTGAACATATGTCCATAATCCTTGACCGTTGTGCCACAACCCGACGTGTTGATCACAATCGCATCAAGCCCACGCGGCACCTCGGCCATGAAGGCACGGATATTGGCCGCAGCACTCGCATGCGCCAGCACTTCCTTGCCCATATGGTGCGTCAGCGCCCCACAGCAGCCTTGTCCGGCAGCCACCACCACCTCGCAGCCCAGCCGCGTCAGCAGGCGGATCGTGGCATCGTTGATATCGGTATTCAGCGCCTTTTGCGCGCAACCCGTCATCAAGGCCACACGCATCTTGCGTGGCGCGGTTGCTGCAAAGGTCTGCGGGTCATCATTGCGGCTGACCGGCGGTATCTGCTTGGGCGCCATCGCCAGCATCGCCCGCATCCGCGCATCCGGCACCAGCCTTGCAAAGGGCCGCGCGATTTTGGCACCCAGCAGCGCCAGCCGGAACCGCGTGGGGTGCGGGATCACCCAAGCCAACACATGACGCAACATGCGTTCGGTGAACGGCCGTTTGTATGTGGCCTCAATATGCGCCCGCGCATGATCAACCAGATGCATGTAATGCACACCCGACGGGCAGGTCGTCATGCAGGCAAGGCAGGACAGACAGCGGTCAATATGCTTGACCGTCTGCGCATCCGCCGGGCGGCCTGCCTCGAGCATGTCCTTGATCAGGTAAATGCGCCCGCGCGGGCTGTCCAGCTCATCCCCCAGCACCTGATAGGTCGGGCAAGTGGCGGTGCACATGCCGCAATGCACACAAGACCGCAGGATCTCGTTTGATCGCGCAATGGACGGGATCTTCAACTGGTCGGGCGTGAATGATGTTTGCATGTCTCAGCCTTCAAGCAGTGGCCACAAGGCCCGATGTGAAAAGATGGGGTGTGAACAGCCCACGCGGATCAAACTGCCGGCGCAAAGCAAGGGTCAGCTGTGCCACGCCCGGCGCTTCGGGTGGCGCGCTTGGCACATCTGCCGCACCACGCAGGCGCGTTGCATGCCCGCCCAGTTGCGCAACCAAGGCCCGCAGCGCCTGCGATGTGCCCAGATCATCGCGCAGCGCACACCAGACCAGCCCCCCGCCCCAATCCAGCAGATGCGGCACATCACCAAGGCCTGCCAGCACCTTCGGCCCATCTGTCGGCTTGACCGATATGCGCCAGACCGCCCCGGCAAACCCTTGCAAAGCCTCAACATCCCGCACTGCCCGCCACAAGGCCGCACTGCCCTCGCCCGTCACCACATCCCCGCCGATCAGCGCCTGCAACGCCCCCGCCCGGTAGGCAACCGATCCCGCCATCCCTTCAATCCGCACCAGCGCCCGCCCGTCATACGCCGCCCCCGACACATCATAGGGTGACCCAAGCGCCCGCGTCAGCACCGCCACGCCCGCCGCCGCATCTGCTACCGGCACCACCAGCGTCGCCGCAGCCTCGGGCACCGCCTGCACCTTCAGACTGACCTCTGTCAGCACGCCAAGCCTGCCCTGACTGCCCGCCATCAGCTTGACCAGATCAAGCCCCGTGACGTTCTTCATCACCCGCCCGCCGTTCTTGATGATGCGCCCCGCCCCATCCACGAAGCGTACCCCCAGCAGGCTGTCCCGGCAGGCCCCCGCCTGAATGCGCCGCGGCCCGCTTGCATTGGCTGCCACCACCCCGCCAATCGTGCTTTCGCCTTGCCGCCCCAGCAGGCCCCGCAAATCCGGCACCTCAAAGGCCAACCGCTGGCGCTGGGCCGCCAATGCCTTGTCCACCTCGGCCAAAGGCGTTCCCGCCCGCACCACCAGTGTCAGCGCCCCCGGTTCATACAGCGAAATCCCCGTCAGCCCCCCGGTTTCCAGCCCTGCCCCCTCAGGCTCGCCAATTGCGCGCGTGCCGCCACCCGTCACGGCAATCGGCCCCACAGCCCCACGCACCATCTCTGCCAGCGCGTCTTCAGTATCAGGCTGCATTCCGCACCCCTTTCATCTGTCCACAAATATCCTCGGGGGGGGCGGGGGGGCAGACAGCCCCCCCGCTGTTCTCAGCAGGCCCGCCGCCCGGCGCTGGACGCCAGCGGAAACACCTTCGCCGGATTCAGCAGCCAGCCCGGATCGAACACATCCTTAACCTGCATCTGCGCCTCCAGATCATCCGGCGCATATTGCACGCCCATCAGGTCGCGCTTTTCCACCCCAACCCCGTGCTCGCCCGTCAGGCAGCCCCCCACCTCGACGCACAGCTTCAGGATTTCCGCCCCCAGGGCCTCGCATTTTTCCAGATCGCCCGGCTTGTTTGCGTCAAACATGATCAACGGGTGCATGTTGCCATCGCCCGCATGGAACACATTCGCCACGCCCAGCCCATACTCCGCCCCCAGCTCCGCAATCCGCCGCAAGACGAACGACAATTCCGTCACCGGGATTGTCCCATCCAGACACATGTAATCTGCCACACGCCCAATCGCCGAAAACGCCGATTTGCGCCCCAGCCAGATGCGCCCTGCCTCTTCGGCTGACCGGCTTTCGCGCATTTCCACCGGATTATGCCGCGCCGCAATTGCCTTGATCCGCGTCAGTTGTTCATCAATCTCTGCCGCTGACCCCTCCACCTCAACAATCAGCAAGGCCTCGCAGTCCGGATAGCCCGCCTTGGCATATTCCTCGCAGACCCGGATGCAGGGCCGGTCCATGAATTCAATCGCTACTGGCAGAATACCCGCCTTGATGATGTCCGAAACACAGGCCCCCGCCACCTCGTTCGCATCAAACCCCAGCAGAATCGGCCGCGCCCCTTCTGGCTTGGGCAGGATGCGCAAGGTGGCTTCGGTGACTACGCCCAACTGCCCTTCCGATCCGCAGATGATGCCCAGCAAATCCAGGCCCGGTGCATCCAGATGCCCGCCGCCCACCTGCACCACAGAACCATCCATCAGCACGATCGTCACACCCAGCAGGTTGTTCGTTGTCACGCCGTATTTCAGGCAATGCGCCCCGCCGCTGTTCATGGCGATATTGCCTGCAATGGCGCAGGCCAGCTGGCTTGACGGGTCCGGCGCATAGAACCAGCCATCTGCCTCAACCGCGCCTGTCACGCTCAGGTTCGTGCGGCCCGTCTGCACCCGGATTAGCCGGTTGTCGTAATCCGTTTCCAGCACCGCATTCATCCGGCTGATGCCCAGCACCACGCAATCTGCCGTCGGCATTGCCCCACCGGCAAGGCTGGTGCCCGATCCGCGCGGCACCACGGGCACGCCAAGCGCGTGGCACAGGCGCAGCACGGCGGCCACTTCCTCGGTGGTGCGCGGCAGAACCACGGCCATCGGCGTGCAGCGATAGGCCGCCAGCCCATCACATTCATAGGCGCGGGTTTCACGCACATCGTCGATGACGGCATCATCAGGCAAAACCGCCCGCAACCCTGCCACGATACGCGCCTTTGCCGATAGAACATCGGGGTTCGGTCTGGGCATTTCCATGGCGGCCTCCCTTTGATTGGTAAACAATTATAACCAATTTACCCAGAAAGCAAGCGAAAGATGGCCCGGCGGGCCGCACAGGGCAGCAGCAATGCCGCAGCATCACAGCAAAACGGCCAGAGCATCTGCCCCGGCCGCATGTTGCTGTCGCGCTCTGGTGCTGGCCGTGGTGGTGGCCGTGGCCGTGCCCTGCCGTGCTACATGCCCAGCAAACGGGGCAAGGCCAGGGTAATTTCCGGGATATAGGTAATCAGCATCAGGAAGGTCAGCATGGTCACCAGCCACGGCCATGTTGCCCGCGTGACCTCGGTCAGGCCCAGCCGTGACAGCGACGATGCAACATACAGGTTAAGGCCCACTGGCGGTGTACACAGGCCAATCTCCATGTTGACCACCAGCATGATCCCGAAATGGACCGGGTCCACCCCCAAGGCCACGGCTACGGGGTACAGGATCGGCGCCATGATCAGCACAATGGCCGACGGCTCCATCACCATGCCGATGATCAGCAGCATCACATTGACAATCAGCAGAAAACCGATCTTGCCAAGACCCAGATCCACAATCCACGCCGACAGCGCCTGCGGGATCTGTTCAGATGTCAGGATAAAGGCAAACATCACGGCATTGGTGATGATGTACAGCAGCATCGCCGACATAGCTGCCGAATTCAGCAGCACCTTCGGCACATCGCGCAGTTTGATATCCTTGTAGACATAGACAGCCACGACAAAGGCATAAATCGCACTGACGGCCGCTGCCTCGGTCGGGGTGAAGATGCCGCCGTAAATGCCACCCATGATGATGACAATCAGCATCAGCCCCCAGACACTTTCACGAAAGGCCTTCCAGCGGTCAATCATCGGCGCGCGGGGCAGACGCGGGTAATTGTGCTTCCATGCGCGGTACGTCGTGGTTCCCGCCAGCATCATCGCCAGCATCAGCCCCGGCACCACCCCTGCAATGAACAGATCCCCGATTGATGCCGACAGGACCGGTTCGCCATCCGGGCCCTGCACCACCATCCCACTGGTGGCAACGGCATACATCACCATGACAATGGACGGCGGGATCAGAATGCCAAGCCCCCCCGCGCTGGTAATCGTGCCCACACCAAACTGCGGCGGGTAGCCCTGTTTGACCATGGCCGGCAGCATGATAGACCCAATCGCCATGACCGTTGCCGGCGACGACCCCGAAATGGCGGCAAACAGCGCGCATGACAGCACCGCCGCAAGGCCAAGCCCACCATACCAATGCCCCACCATGCTTGACGCAAACCGGATCATCCGTTTGGCAACACCGCCATGCGTCAGGAAGTTGCCCGCCAGAATAAAGAACGGAATCGCCATGATTTCGAACTTTTCAATGCCGGTGAACAGCTTCAGCGCTATGGCATCCAGCGGCACGTCCGACAGCGCAAACAGAAAGGAGAATACCGTCAGCCCCAGTGCAATCGACACGGGCATCCCGGTAATCAGCAGCAGCGCAAGGATCACAAAAATCAGAACGGCGGTCATGGCTGCGCCCCTTTGGCGCTTGCAGCGTCTGCATCGTCCAGACCATCGACAGCGCCATGATCGTGATGCGCGACCTCACCTGTTGTCAGAAACAGATGCAGCGCCTGCAAGAAACGAAAACACATCAGCGCCGACCCAAGCGGCACGGCAAGGTAGATGATCCACATGCTGATCTCGAGATCGGGTGACGTCTGTCCACCGGCGCGCACGTGCAGCACGAAATCCGTGCCGATCCATGTCAGGATCGCGGTAAAGATCACCCCACCGGACATGGCGATGGTCGTGATCGCCCTGCTTGCAGCGCCTTCCAGGCGTTCAGACAAAATGTCAACGCCCACATGAATGCCTGTCCGCACGCCATAAGCTGCGCCAAACTTGGCCATCCAGACGAAAAGGTAAATGCAGGCCTCTTGTGCCCATGTCATCTTCAGACTGTTGATGGTCTTGAAGACAGACCGCGCGAAACCCGCCAGGGCCTCCATCTCGCCCGTGCGGGCAAATCCGACCAGATCGGCGGCAAAGCCGATCGCAAAGCGATGTGTGACCGACAGGAAAATCAGAAGTGTCGCCACCGCAATCAGCGTGGCGATCATGATTTCCTCAACCCGGTCCAGCAGGCGCAGCATGGCACACCTCGGGGTTGGCAAAAATGGATGGGGTGGGGGGCGGCCTGTACGACCATCCCCCGCGGCACTTTCAGGCCCTATTCGGCGATTGCTGCCTTGACGGCCGCAATCGTTTCGGCACCGATCCGCTCGGCCATTTCATCATGCACCGGGGCCAGCGCCTCGATCCAGATCGCACGCTCTTCTGCGGTCAGCTCGTGAAACTCGGTCGTGCCCGCGGCAATCATCGCCGCCAGTGCCTGATCGTTTTCATCCTTGGCAATTGTGTTGGCATAGTCTGTTGCCTCGGCCATTGCCTTTTCCAGGCCTTCGCGCACGGCAGGATCAAGCCCATCCCAGAACTGCTTGTTCACAATCACCGCATAGCCCAGGTAGCCGTGATTTGACACCGTCGCATGTGTCTGCACTTCGTTCATCTTCTGCGTGTACATGTTTGACGGCGGGTTTTCCGTGCCGTCCACAACACCCGTCTGCAAGGCCTGATACACCTCGGAAAACGCCATGACCTGCGGCACAGCCCCCAGCGTATTCATGTAGGCCTCGATCACCTTGGAGGACTGGATGCGCATTTTCAGACCCAGAAAATCATCCGGCGCCCGCAGCGGGCTGTTGGCTGACATGATCTTGAAACCATTGTCCCAATAGCCCAAGCCCGTAATGCCTTTGTCATCCAGTTTGTCCAGCAGCATCTGGCCCACTTCACCCTGCGTGACTTTGCGCAGCGCGTCATAATCTGCAAAGATGAACGGCAGGTCGAAGACTTCAAAATCCTGCACCCCCAACGGGCCGAACTTGGCCAGCGACGGCGCGAGCATCTGCACCGCACCCAGTTGCAGCGCCTCCATCTCTTCCTTGTCCTTGTACAGCTGGCTGTTGGGGTACACCTCAACATCCACCGCGCCATTCGTGTAAAGCTCGGCCAATTCTTCAAACTTGGTGGCCGCCTTGCCCTTGGGCGTGTCAGGTGCCACCACATGGCTGAACTTGATGATGATCCTGTCCTGCGCAACGGCCGGGGCAATTGCGGCAAAGGACAGTGCCATGGCGGTTGCGCCTGCAAGGGCGGCAAGGCTGCGACGGGTCAGCATGTTTATCTCCTCCGGTTATCCGCCCTCCTCGGCGGGATGCGCACCTTTTGCATGAACGCTGACAAGCCCGCTATTGTGGCTTTCCGCAATGGACAAGCCCGCCCCCCGGTGCAAAACATCAGATGTGTTCATCGGGGAGGGTGCGCACACGCAAGATCAGAACGCCAGCACGCCTGCACCCGCAACCAGCAGGCAAAGCCCGGAGATCGGGCTGACCGAAAGCCTCATGGCTTCGCGGCGCTGGGATCTGTTGTCCATCATCCCCTTGGTGGCGATTGTCGCGCTGGTCGCGCTGGTGGCCGCATTGGTCTGGATCGTGTCCCGCACCGATGGCGAAAATGCGCGCGCCAAACTGGCAACAGATGCGCTTTGGGTCGAACAGACCCTGCGCTTTCAACTGGCCGTTGATGAAGACATGCTTGTGCGGCTTGCGCTCGATCAGGCCAGCGGCACTGACATGCAAACCCTGCAGGCCCGCGCAAGGCTGCACATCGCCGCCAATCCCGAAACGCTGGCCGTTCAATGGTTTGACAGACAGGGAAGGCTGGTTGCCTCGGTGCCCGATGGCATGCAGGCCTCTGTCACGCCCCTGGTGGATACCCTGCTGCAATCAACGGCCACCACATCACGCCCCGTCTATGGCAGGGCCGATGCAGGTGTCGTACCCATGGCTTTGCGCCGGTCTGGCGGCGATGGCGGGGTTGTTGTGGCCACAATCGCCCTGCCCCTGATGCTTGACCGGCATATCCCCTGGTGGATTGCCGAACAGTATGCCGTGCGGATCGCCGATGCCTCGGCCCCCATAGCCGAACGGGCCCGCCGTCCGGTCGCCGATGGTGCGCCGTTTCACGCCATCAGCTTTGATCCGCCGCTTGCCGGTACCACCTTGCTGATCACGGCCTATGACCGCCCGGCCACCTTTGGCAACACCGCCCTGCTGGGCGCGATTGTGGGCCTTGCTGCCTTTGCCGTCTGCGCCTTGCTTGTGGTGCAACGCAACGCCCTGCACCGCCGCCGCGCCGAAGACAGATTGCGTGCGGAAATGGCCTTTCGCCGCTCGATGGAAGAAAGCCTGACTGTGGGCCTGCGCGCCAAGGATCACGCGGGGCGCATTCTGTATGTCAACGCCGCCTTCTGCAAACTGGTCGGCATGTCCCCGGCTGATCTGATCGGACGGGTGCCGCCAATGCCCTACTGGTCGCCCGAGGCCATGGACGACACACTTGCCCGGCAGGCACAGCTGTCCAACGGGCCAGCCGTTCCGCAAAGCTTTGAATCGCGCTTCCGCCATGCCGATGGCACCGAAATCGAGGTGCAGGTCTATGAGGCCCCCCTGATTGATGCAGCAGGCCGCCACCATGGCTGGATGGGGTCAGTCATCAACATGACCGAGGCCAACCGCGCCGCCCGCAATGCACGCGCCCAGCAGGAAAACCTGGCCCGCACCGGACGGCTGGTGACCATGGGTGAGATGGCATCGACACTTGCGCACGAACTGAACCAACCGCTGGGCGCCATAGCATCTTATGCGGCGGGTGGGCTGAACCTGATTGATGCGGGGCAATCCTCGGCGCCCATGCTGCGCTCTGGCCTTGAAAAGCTGTCAGAACAGGCACGGCGCGCAGGGCTGATCATCCGGCGCATTCAGGATTTCGTCAAGAAACGCGAACCGCGACTGGAACCCGTCAATCTGGCCGAGGTCGCTGCCGATGCCATGGGTCTGATGGCCGCCGAAGCCCGCACATTGCGGGCAAGGCTGGTGATTGCGCCTTTCGCGCCGGGCCTGCGGGCTGTTCTTGCCGATCGCATTCTGATCGAACAGGTCATGGTCAACCTGATCCGCAATGGCATGGAGGCGATGGCCGAAGGGCCAAGCAGCGGAAATGCCCTGACCGTGCGCATCACAGCCGAAGCAACGGGGCTGTGCCTTGACATCATTGATCAGGGGCCGGGCATTTCTGACAAGGTGGAAGAACGGCTGTTCGATGCCTTTACCAGTACCAAGCCACAGGGCATGGGCATGGGCCTGAACATCTGCCGGTCCATCGTCGAAATCCTGCATGGCAGCCTGTCCCATGGCCCGGCACCCGGGGGCGGCACCATCTTTTCCGTGCGCCTGCCCTATGCAGAAGCAACAGTGGAGGCGGAACTGGCCGAACAGCCTGCCCTGACAGTAGAGATTGCACCATGACCGCGGCACCGACCACCCTTGAAGTGCATATCGTCGATGATGAAGATGCCCTGCGCGACGGTCTGGCCTTTCTGTTTGCAACGCGGGGCATTGCAACCCGCCTTTGGCCATCGGGCGAGGCTTTTCTGGCGGCCTGGCCGCAGGCCGGTTGCGGCTGCATCATCCTTGATGTGCGCATGGAAGGAATGTCGGGCCCGCAGGTGCTGGACGCCCTGTTGCAGATCGAAGGTGCATCGGCCCATCTGCCACCCGTTATCTTTCTGACTGGCCACGCCGATGTGCCGCTGGCCGTGCAAAGCCTGAAGAACGGCGCTTTCGATTTTCTGGAAAAACCGTTCAATGACAATCAGATCGTTGATCTGGCCCAAAGCGCAATGATCCTTCATCAAGGCCGCACCCTTGAAAGCGATAGCCGTGCCGCCATTGCCACACGGTTTGCAACCTTGTCCGCGCGTGAACTTGCCGTGATGGATCTTATCCTGGCAGGCCGCCTGAACAAACAGATCGCAGATCAGTTGAACATCGCCATCCGCACGGTCGAGGTGCACCGCTCACGCGTGCTGCAAAAGACCGGCGCGCGCAATTCGGTTGAACTTGCACAGCTGCGCGCACGCCTGACCCAGTGACAATCCGCCCCAGCCCCGGCAGGAACCTTATCTTGCGCCTGCGCCGCGCCGCCCCTCGATCAGCCATGCCGCCACCGCCAGCCCTGCCGCCAGCAGCAAATACAGCCAGCCCGGCAGCAGTGCCGCAATCCGCACATCTTCCGTCACATAGGCCTCGCGCGGGGTGATCCCGATCCAGCCGCGCCCCACCGCAGGCCGCCCTTCGCGCACCGTGCGGATATCCGGCATCCCGTCTTGCAGTTCCACAATCCCGCCACCCGCGCCCTCAACCACCGGTGCCAGCAGATCGCCGCTGGCAATCGTCTCCACAAATTCGCGCGGCGCTGATGGCCCCACTGCCACCACCCGCGTCAACTCACCCTGCTCCAGCCGATACAGGCCCATCTCCGGCGCCGCCCATTCCACCGCAAACCGCCCCGGTGCCTCTTCCGTCAGATCAAGCGTCACTTCCGCCCCATCCGGCCCTGTCACCACCACCGGCCCCGGCGGAGCCTCTTCGATCGTGCGCCGTGTGATTGTCAGCACATTCTCATTCACTGTCGCTGTCAGCGCCTCTTCTTCCAGTTCTGGTTCCTTCAGCATCCAATGCGCCAGCCTGCGCAGCAGTTCCAACTGCGGCCCGCCGCCTTCATACCCGCGCCCCCACAGCCAGATGTGATCTGACGCCAGCACCGCCACCCGCCCCTCGCCCTCGCGCGCCAGTTGCAGCAGTGGCCGCCCCCCCGGCCCCGTCATCAGCGTCTCGCCCGCGCGCGGGCGCACCTCAACCATGCGGAACCAGCGGCCCCAGCCATCTTCCGGTGCCAGATCCTCAAGGCCTTCCGTCACCGGATGCTTGCGCCCCAGATCCGTCAGTTCCGGCCGAAAACCTTCTTCGATCACCCGCCCCGTCACATCCACCGGCAGCACATCCACCAAGGGCGACCGCCACAGACTGTCTGCCACGCCCGCCTCGGGGCCTGCCGACACCAGCACCGTGCCGCCCTCACGCACATAATTGGCGACGTTTTCCAGGTATTCCGTCGGCAAAATCCCGCGAATGCGGTAGCGGTCAAAGATGATCAGATCGAATTCCTCGATCTTTTCCACGAACAACTCGCGCGTCGGAAAGGCGATCAGCGAAAGCTCATCCACCGGAATCCCATCCTGCTTTTCCGGTGGCCGCAGGATCGTGAAATGCACAAGGTCAACTGATGGGTCAGACTTCAGCAGATTGCGCCAGACGCGTTCGCCTGTATGCGGCTCACCCGAAACCAGCAGCACGCGCAAGCGGTCACGCACCCCGTTGATCGCCACCACGGCGGCGTTGTTGCGGTCTGTCAGCTCGCCCTCTGCGCCTGCCACGCTGAATTGCAGCACGTTCATTCCGCCATGCGGCAGGGTCACCGGCAAGGTCAGATCTTCACCCACCGCCACGCTGTAGGTTTGTGGCGGTTCTGCATCGACCGCGATGGTCAGGTCAGCCATCGGCGGCACATCCGCAGGCACCGCCCCGCTGTCTTCGATGCGCAGGGTCAGGTTGAACTCTTCACCCAAGATCGCAAAGGCCGGCGCATCCATCACAATCAGGCGGCGGTCCCAATCCGTATCCTGCCCCGTCAACAGCACATGCAGCGGCGCGGGCAGGGTTGGTGCCAGTTCCAGATCATGCACGCGGCCATCAGACACCAGGATCGCCCCCGCCACCCGCGCGCGCGGCTCTTCCGCCAAGGCCTCGGACAATGCCGTCATCGCCAATGACCCCGCATCATCCGCCCCGTCACCAAAACGCACGATCCGCAGCTCGGTATTCTCCAGCCCCGCCACCTCGGCCGTCACGGCATCAATCGCTGCTTGCGTTTGCGCGGGCCGGTCGCCCAGTTGCTGGCTGGCGCTGTCATCCACCACAAGGATCACGATATCCGACAAGGCACCCCGGTCTTCTTCCTGCAAGGCCGGGTTTGCCAGTGCCGTCAGCACCACCGCCGCCGTCAGCCCGCGCAGCCACCAGCCCGTAAGGCCCCACCACAGCGCCACGGCCAGCAGCACTGCCGCAAAGGCACATAGCGCCGCAAGAACGGGCCATGACACCAGCGGATCAAATACCAGCGCGCCCATCACTGCCCCAGCCTTTCCAGCAGGGCAGGCACATGCACCTGATCTGATTTATAATTGCCCGTCAGCACATGCATGATGATGTTGATGCCAAAGCGGTAGGCCATCTCGCGCTGGCGTTCACCGGCAAAGCCGCGCCCGACCGGCACCAGCGCCACCCCGCGCCCGTCCACGGCCCAGGCTGCCGCCCAGTCATTGCCGCCAATAATCACCGGCGTCACGCCATCATTCAGGTTGCGAAAGGGCATGCCTTCCACCTGTTCGGCATCCGGGGGTGCCGCCTCAACCCAGGCGCCAGCCCCCTGAAAACGCCCCGGAAAATCCTGCAGCAGATAGAAGGTGCGCGTCAGCACATGGTCTGCCGGAATAGGCTCGATCGCCGGAATATTCAGCCCCGCCGCAATGCGCTGCAATGCCTGCCCCTCGGGCGTTTGGCCGCCGCGTGCCGTATCGGCATCGCGCGTGTCAAACAGGATCATCCCACCCGTACGCAGATAATCGTTCAGCTTGGCATAGGCTTCGGCACTGGGTTCGGGTTGGCTGGTGGTGACGGGCCAGTAAAGGAAGGGAAAGAACAGCAGCTCATCGCGTTCGATATCAACGCCAAGGGGTTCGGCAGGTTCAACCGATGTGCGTTCAAACAGCCGCTGGCCAAGGCCCCGCAGCCCCGCTTCAGCCAATTCGTCCACCTGCGCATCACCCGTCAGCACATGTGCCAGAACCACGCCCATCGTCGCCTCAAACGCCAGCGCATCATCGGTTTCCTGCGCGCGCGCATCCCCCGGCTGGCCCAGCAGCGCCAAGGCTGCGATCAGCGTGGCTGTGCCGCGCCGCAGCCCGCCCGAAAGCTTGCCCGACACCAGAAGTGCTGCCAGAATATCCACCATCAGCAGGATTAACCCCCCTGTCAGAAACGCGCCTTTCAGCGCCTGTTCTTCCGCCAGTTCCAGCCCTTCAACCTGCGTGCCCGCCGGCCAGACCGCCGCCGCCAATTCAGTATCCGCCGCAATCACGTTCAGCGCCACGCGCCGGTCCGCGCCTGCATACAGGCCCGGTGGCAAGGCTGGCCCCGGCCCCTGTTCCATTGCCGCCGCCAGATCAGCGCCTTCCACGCCCGCAACCTCGCCCGCATCTGACGCCTCACCATAGGCATCAATCAGCACTTCGGGCACCCAGGTTTGCCCCACCAGATCAGCCGCATCCGGGCTGGCCGCCCGTGTGCTGACCGCCAGCCGTTCCAGCATGCTGACGAACAACCCCGACAATGGCAGGTTCGACCATTCGGCATTCGCCGTCACATGCACCAGCACCACTTGCCCTTGCCCCAACTCCTTGCGCGTCACCAAGGGCGTCCCGTCCGCCAGCGCCGCAATCGTGCGGCTGGCCAGATCAGGGTCCGGCTGCGCCATCACCTGCGCCGTGATTGCCACATCATCCGGCACCGGCAGCCCGTGAAACGGGCTCTCTTCTGGAAAGGCCGCCAGCGTTTTCGGCTCACCCCAGCTCATCGCACCGCCCACCGTGCGCCCGCCTTCGCGCAGCCGCACCGGCATCAGCGGGTCTTCGTCAACACGGGCAATGTCACTCGCCGCCAGCTTTGGCCCCGCAAAGCGCAGCAAAAGCCCGCCCTCTTCCACCCATTCCGTCAGCCCCGCCGTTTCCGTCGGTGACAGCCGCGCCACATCTGCCAGCACGATCACATCAGGGCTGGCCAGCAGCACATCCGCCATCGTTCCATCAATCAGCTCCGCCACAGGTGCCAAAGCCTGCCGCAGGTAGTGCGTCGGCGACAAGAGTTGCAGCCCTTCCGCCTCGGCCTCACCCGCCATCAGCGCAATCTTGCGCCGCTTCAGGCTGTCATCCGTCAGGCTGACCGCCGCCGCCGACCGCACGCCCGCAATTTCAAACCGTGTGATCCGGTTGCGCAGTTCCGGCGGCAAAGACAAATCCACCCCCCCCCGCGCATCCCCCGGCATGAACGGCAGCGTCACCCTTGCCAGCTCCCGCTCAATCCCCGCAGGGTCCGGCCCCCGCGCCGACACCTCGACCGATACCCCATCACCTGCAGGCAGACGGCTGGCCGACAGCTTCACCACACCATCCTCAAACAGCGCCGGATGCAGCGCCAGCACCGGCCGCGGGCTTTCAAACACCGTCACATCCCCCGCCGCATCCAGCCCCGCAAGCAGCGTATCGCGCCCCGCATAATTCAACCCGTCTGACAGCCAGAAGGCATCAAACGCCCCCTCTGGCAGCGCATCAGCCCAACCGCTCAGGTCACCTGGCCCCCAGGCCTGCGGCTCAAGCGCGCCCAGCCGCCCCGGCCAGACATCCGCCGCCTGAAACACCACCTCACCCGGCGCATCCGTCAGCCGCACCACCGCCACCGTCCGCCCGTCGCGCCCCGCCTCTTCGACCAGGCCCGAGGCCCGGTCAATCCGACGGGGCCAATCACGCGCATCCGCCCATGTGCCATCAATCAATATCAGCAAGGGCGCCGTGCCCGCCTGCCGTTCCTGCGGGTTCAGCACAGGCCCCGCAAACGCCACAATCGCCGCCGCCACCGCCAGCATCCGCAGCAATAGTAACCACCACGGCGTCTTGTCGGTTTCAACTTCGTCATCCGTCAGGCCCAGCAGCAAGGCCACCCCCGGAAACCGCCGCCGGATCGGCGCGGGCGGCACCGCCCGCAACAGCAACCACAGGATCGGCAGCGCAATCAGCCCCAGCAGGATCACCGGCGTTACAAACCCCACAGGGCCCAGCATGAACATCAGCGCCCCCCCTGCAATGCCTGATATACCCACAGCAGCGCACCCTGCGCAGGCCCGCCCGTGTGGTGGCAATGGTAATGCCAGCCCACCGCCCTTGCCAGTGCGGAAAGCCTGTCCTTGCGTTCCGCCAGCCGCGCCAGATACTTGTTCCGCAGATCGCCCGCCCGCAGCGTTTCATGCCGCATCGTGCCGCCCATCGATTCGAATATCGTGCGCCCGTCAAACGGGAATTCTTCCTCTGCCGGGTCCAGCACCTGCAACAGCACGCCCTTCACCCCGCGCGCCGCCGCCGTGGCCAAGGCCGCCTCAACCCCTGTCAGATCACCCAGAAAATCTGATGCAAACAGCGCGCGGCCGTGTGCGGCCATGCCATCTGCCACCGGGCTTTCGTATTCCGCACCTTCCGCCAGCCCATCCATCACCGAAGCCAGCCGCACCAGATGGTTGCGCCCCGACCGCGCTGGCGCGTCCTGCCCGCTTAAGCCCACCCGTTCACCCGCCCGCAGCAGCAAGACAGCCGTTGCCAGCGCAATCAACCGTGCCCGGTCGGCCTTTGGCGCGCGCGCCTTGTCACCGCTGAAAGACATCGACTTGCCCGGATCAACCCAGATCGTCACCGATTGCGCCGCCTGCCATTCGCGTTCGCGCACGAAATGCGCATCACTGCGCGCTGACCTGCGCCAGTCGATCATCCGCGCCGGATCACCCGCATGGGCAGGCCGGTATTGCCAGAATTCATCACCCAGACCCGCCCGCCTGCGCCCATGTTCGCCAAACATCACCGTCGCCGCCAAATGCTCGGCCTCTGCCAGCAATGGCGGCAGTGACTGCCCAAGCGCTTCGGCGCGGGCACGCAAATCAGCAGTATGGGGACCCGAAATGCTCACGCGGCGACTTGCAGCTTCAAGGTGCGCGCCACCACCCGGTCAATGATCGCGGGCAGCGTCTCACCCCGCGCACGCGCCGCAAAGCTCAGCGCCATACGGTGCGTCAGCACAGGCCGCGCCAGCGCCGCCACATCCGCCACCGAAGGGGCCAGCCGCCCGTCCAGCAGCGCCCGCGCCCGCACCGTCAGCATCAGGGCCTGCGCCGCCCGTGGCCCCGGCCCCCATGACAGCTGCCCTTCCAGATCGCGTCCCTCTGCCTCACCCGGACGGCAGGCGCGCACCAGATCAAGGATCGCCTCGAGAATTGCATCACCCACCGGCATGCGCCGGATCACCGATTGCGCTGCCAGCAGTTCTTCCGCCGTAAACACCTGATGCGCCTCGGCCTCTTCTGCCCCTGTCGTGGCAATCAGGATATCGCGCTCCGTGCCCCGCGTTGGATATTCCACATCCACCTGCACCAGAAAGCGGTCAAGCTGCGCTTCTGGCAAGGGGTAGGTCCCTTCCTGCTCAATCGGGTTCTGCGTTGCCAGCACATGGAAGGGCTGCCCCAGCGGCCGCGCCTGCCCCGCAATCGTCACTTCCTTTTCCTGCATCGCCTGCAGCAGCGCCGATTGCGTGCGCGGGGATGCCCGGTTGATTTCATCCGCCATCAGCAGCTGGCAGAACACCGGCCCTTCGATAAAGCGGAAGGCCCGGTTGCCCGCCGCATCCGAATCAAGCACTTCGCTGCCCAGAATATCCGCAGGCATCAGGTCTGGCGTGAACTGCACGCGGTTCGCCTTCAGCCCCATCACCGTGCCCAGCGTGTCCACCAGCCGCGTCTTGCCCAACCCCGGCAGGCCCACCAGCAGCGCATGCCCGCCGCACAGCATGGATGACAGCACCAGCTCCACCACCCGCTCTTGCCCGATGAACCGCTGGTTGATGCTGGCCTTGGCATGGCCCAGTTTTTCACCCAAAGCCTCGATTTCGCCAACAAGTGCCGCGGGATCAGCCATGACAAGCATCCTTTCAGGGTTATATGGTGCCATATGACCTAACTAAGTCGTCCGGCACAAATGACAAAAGCATCAGATGAATTGATCGTGAGACCTTCTGCCGAAGGTTTAGCCGCCTCGGTGCAGGCCGCAAGCCGAAAAGGCCCGCCGCCGGTGCATTTGTGGAACCCGCCCTTCTGTGGCGACATTGACATGCGCATCCGCCGCGATGGCGTGTGGTTCTATCAGGGCACGCCCATCGGCCGCCCCGGTCTGGTGAAACTGTTCTCATCCATCCTGAAACGCGAAGGTGACCGGTATTTCCTGGTCACCCCGGTTGAAAAAGTTGGCATCACCGTCGATGACGCGCCCATGCTGGCCGTGGATTTTTCCGTGGCGGGCGAAGGTATGGCGCAAACCCTGACCTTTACCACCCTGACCGATGACGTTGCCGTGGCAGGCCCCGACCACCCCTTGCGCATCTCGCGCAACGCTGAAACCGGCGAACCGGCCCCCTACATCCTGATCCGCGCCAACCTTGAGGCACTGATTGACCGCAAGAGTTTTTACCGCCTGATTGATCTTGGCACACAAAGCCTGCATGAAGGGCAAAGCTGGTTTGGCCTGTGGTCATCCGGCACGTTCTTTCCGGTGATCCCGGCTGCCGAATTGCCCGATTGATACCGTTTCGCATGATCCTATTGGAATGACCCACACCTGATGCCCCGTTTCGCCGCCAACCTGACCATGCTCTTCACCGAGGTGCCGCCCTTGGAACGCCCCGCCTATGCGGCGCAGGCCGGGTTTGACGGGGTTGAAATCCTGTTCCCCTACGATCAGACCATCCCCGATTGGGAACGTGCGCTGGATGGCGTGCCGCTGGCGCTGATCAACACACCACCCGGTGACTGGGCCAGTGGCGAGCGTGGCTTTGCCGCCGTTCCGGGAATGGAAGTGCGCTTTCGCGACAGTTTCCTGCGTGCGGCCGAATATGCCACGCGTCTGGGTGCCGCGCGCCTGCATGTGATGGCCGGTGTCGGCAAGGGCCCCGTCGCCGAAGAGGTGTTTCTGTCCAACCTCACATGGGCCACAGCGCAGGCCCCCGACCTGCGCCTGACGCTGGAACCCCTGAACCCATCGGACATGCCCGGGTATTTCCTGAATGATTACGATCACGCCGCCCGCATGATTGATGATCTGGGCCATGCGCAGATCGGCCTGCAGTTTGACCTGTGGCATGCCACGCGCCTCTATGGTCAGGCCGCCATGGTCTGGCAGGATCACAAATCCCGCGTCAGCCATGTGCAGATATCGGGCTTTCCCAACCGCGCCGAACCCGGTGGTGGTGGCTTTGATCTGACCGCCCTTTGTGCTGATCTTGATGCCATGCAGTTTGACGGCTGGCTTGCCGCCGAATACGTGCCCGCCGCAGGCACGCTGAAGGGCCTTGGCTGGCTTGCCGCCCTCAAGGGCCGCACAATCCTGATCGGCGCTGACCAATGATCCCTGCCCGCTTTGCCCCCATCCTGTTCGGTTTCATCCTGTCAGGCCTCATGTCCTGCGTCGTGTCCGGCATCGCCACCTTCCGCGCGCTTGGCGCACATGAAGGCTTTCTGGCCGATTGGGCCGGATCATGGGCCGTCTCATGGGCCATCGCCTTTCCCACCGTGCTGATCGTCGCCCCCATCACCCGCAATATCGTGGCGGCCCTGACGCGCTGAAATCCCAGCCGCGCACGCCAACGGAGCCTCCCGTGACCCAGACCCCGGCCCTGAACCCCGATTACCTCATCCCGGATGAGGCCGCCCTGCGCGCCCTCTTTCCCCCCACCCATCCGATTGCAACGGTCAAATGCCTTGATCATCTCGACAAGCACGCCCTGGCCTTTGTCGCACGATCTCCGTTCCTCTGCATCGGCACCCAGTCACCCCTTGGCACCGCCGATGTCAGCCCCCGCGGGGATCCTTGCGGTTTTGTCAAAGTGCTGGATGACAAAACCCTGCTGATCCCTGATCGCCCCGGCAATAACCGCCTTGATACCCTGTCAAACGTCATCGCCAACCCCGTGGTCGGCCTTTTGTTCATCATCCCCGGCTTTGATGACACCCTGCGCGTCAATGGCACCGCCCAGATCACCCGCGACCCTGCCCTTCTGGCCCCGCTTGCCGTCAATGACCGCACCCCGACCCTTGCCATTGTCGTGCATGTCCGCGAAGTCTTCCTGCACTGCGCCAAAGCCTTCCGCCGGTCAAAACTCTGGGATCCCGCCCAGCGGCAGGACCGCACAGCCATGCCATCGCTTGTCACCATGATCCTTGACCAGACCTCGGTCGCACCCACCGACCCCGAGGAAATCCGCAAGAATGACGACGCGTTGGAGCAAGATTATCAGCAGTCCATGTACTGACGCGGCGTACTGACGCCGCAGCTTTTCTGGCAATGCTGCCAGAGAGGATGCGCCGGGCAGACCCAATGCCTGCCCGGCGCAACTGCCCGCATCACAGGATAAAGATGTTGTCGGCCGTCAGGTTCGGGTTGCCCGCGAAATCGGCAATCAGCACCCGCCCGCCACTGCCCGACCCATTCGCATCATAGGTCAGCTCACCCGTGCGCCCGTTATAGATCAGCCGGTCATCCGCATCGACCACGCCACCAAAGCCCACCACCTTGAACCGATGTGCCGCCAGCCAGCCATCAGGCCCAAGGCCCGCGAAGGCCGCATTGTCGAACACCACAAGGTCTTCGCGCGTGTAATCCTGCACAAAATCCATCTCGGCCCGGCCATCGCCTGCAGGCCGCGTGTTGAAGATAAATGCATCCGATCCCGTGCCACCATACAGCACATCAGACCCCGCCCCGCCATACAGAAGGTCATTGCCCGCGCCACCAAACAGCACGTCCCGCCCTGCGCCACCCGTCAGCGTATCATTGCCATTGCCGCCATAGATCGTGTCATTGCCCAAACCGCCTGTCAGCCGGTCATTGAACACCGTGCCCGTGATCTTGACGTCATACTTGCCCACCAACACACTTTTTCTGACTGCCATCTTGGCCTCCATCTTGCTTTGGGTCACCCATGCTGCCTTGGCACAATGCCTGTGGCCGGGGTGTCCTTGGCAGCAGTTGGCGTCAGCCCCGCCTGCTAGGCAAAATCAACGCAGCCCGGATTCCCCGTTATCCGATATCAACCTTGCCCCCGGTCGCAACGCCGCCCTAAACTTCTGTCCATGACAGCCCTCTCTGCCGCCTTTCAGGGTCAGGTTAAGGCCTGCGCCGCCCTTGGTTCGCCCTTCATGGCGCGGCTGATGCGGCTTTTGGCCGAACACTGGCCCATGGATACCGCCCTTGCCCAACGGTTTGCCGACTGGCCCGGCGATGTCAGCGCCATGGGTGCGTCACTGCCCTTGCGCCTTGCCGGTGGCCTGCATGCCCTTGTCCTGCAGGGGCGCGACCCCGGCCTGACGGCCGCCTACCCGCCCTATAGTGTGACCGACGCATCGCTGTTGCAGGCCGTGCTGGCCGCCATGCGGCAGCATGATGCCTTTCTGTGCGACTGGGTCGAAAACGCCCCCCAAACCAACGAGGTGCGCCGCAGCGCCGTGCTGATTGCCGCCGCCCATTGGCTGACCGCGCAGTATGGCCTGCCCCTGCGCCTGTCCGAACTGGGCGCAAGTGCGGGGCTGAACCTGATGTTTGATCACTTCCGGCTGGATATTGGCGCGCAAACCTTTGGCCCCGCCACCGCAGGCGTGCAGTTGCAGCCCGACTGGCGCGGCAACACGCCGCCCGAAGCGCGCGTTCGCGTGGCCGAACGGCGCGGCGTCGATCTGAACCCGCTTCTGCCCACCTTGCCTGCCAATGCCCTGCGCCTGATCGCCTATCTCTGGCCCGATCAGCCAGACCGCATTGCCCGCACCCGCGCCGCCATGGCGCTGGCCACAGCCCCGGTTGACAAGGCCGATGCGATTGATTGGCTGACCCTGCGCCTTGCCGCGCCCCGTCCCGGCCAATTGCACCTGATCTATCACACCATCGCATGGCAGTATTTCCCGCCGGAAAAGCAGGCGCTTGGCCGCCGTCTGATCGAAACCGCCGGGGCCGCTGCCACGCAGACCGCCCCCCTCGCATGGCTGGGGCTAGAGGCTGATGACAGCACACCCGGTGCAGGCCTTTTCCTGCGGCTGTGGCCAGGCGATCTGCGCGTTGACCTTGGGCGCGCGGGCTTTCATGGCGAATGGGTTGATTGGCGCGCATAAAGGGCCAGATGGCGCAGGAAAGGCCGGGGTGCCGGACTGCAGCCTGCTGGCGGCAGGCGCCCCCAAAAAGTGGCAAAGATGAACAAGTGGTAAATCGCGGCGCGTAACGCATTGATTTTGTTATGGGCAAAACATGTCCCATCATGGGACATGCCAAAATCATCCCGCCAAACCCACCCTTGCTTCGCCCCCCACCAATGCCCTAGATTGCCCCCGGAACTGCCCCCGAACACCGCCAAGGAGCCCGCCCATGACCACCCGCATCCCCGAAACCCAGACCGTCTCGGCTTGGAAGGTTTCCTGCGATGGCGGGGAAGGCGCGCTTGGCCACCCGCGCGTCTGGCTGTCGATCCCCGAAGATCGCGGCTGGGTCGAATGCGGCTATTGCGATAAGCGGTTCATCCACGAAAGCGCTGCCAAGCCCGCCGCATGATCCGCCGCCTGTCGCGCGCCACCCTGCGCGCCGCCGCCCTGCTGGCAGCCGTCATCCTTGGCTATCTTGGGGCTGCAGCGGTGGGTGGCATCTGGGGCAACGGCCACACAGCGGCCAGCGGCGAATACCGTATCGGCCTTGTGGTCGGCCCCATTCATACTGACCTCCTTATCCCGCTGACCCCCGCCGTCAAAACCCGCCTTGCCTTTGCCATCCCCGACGGCGTGCC
The DNA here is from genome assembly GCA_046049665.1 of Pseudomonadota bacterium. Taxonomy (GTDB): domain Bacteria; phylum Pseudomonadota; class Alphaproteobacteria; order Rhodobacterales; family Rhodobacteraceae; genus JAAFHS01. Next base: position 43,144 of record JBJOQW010000064.1, read on the forward strand.
GCTGGATGCGCCGGGGGCGGAATGGCTGCTTGTGGGTTGGGGCGCGCGGCAGTTTTATACCACCGCTGGCACCTTTGCCGACGTCACCATGGGTGCAACAGTGAAGGCGATCATTGGCGACACGGCCGTCTTGCGGCTGGATGCCGTAGGACGCATTCATAACTTCACGGACATTCCGTTGATCTCCGCTGACGCCGTCCAGTTTGAAGCGCTGCTGGATGTTTTGGCCAACAGCTTCACGCCCGGCCCCGACACAGTGCCACAAGCATTGGACCACTCTG
>JBJOQW010000065.1:0-22638 GCA_046049665.1 Pseudomonadota bacterium
ATCGGGGCGCCGCCGGGGGTCGTCGCACTGGCGGTAGCCTGGTTGGTAACACTGCCTGCATCCACATCAGCCTGCGTCAGCGTGTAGATCACGGCAAAAGCGGCACTTTCACCGGGCCGCAGATCGGGCGCATCACCCTGCCCGTCATGGTTGCCGCCACCGGATAGAAAAGCGGGCACAGGGCGCGTGCCTGTGCCGGTAAAGGTGGTTTCAGCAACGCCCACATCAAACAGCGTGACGTTGCCGGGGTTGGCCACAACATAGCTGTAGCTGATCGTATCACCCGCATCGGCCCGGCCATTGGCCCCAAGGTTGGGCGTGGCGGTCTTGACCACGTTCATCGCGGCACCGCTGGCCAGCGGGGTGACCGTGGGCGTGTTGTTGTCAGCCGTTGCACCAGACAAATCGCTGATCGGGGCGCCGCCGGGGGTCGTCGCACTGGCGGTAGCCTGGTTGGTAACACTGCCTGCATCCACATCAGCCTGCGTCAGCGTGTAGATCACGGCAAAAGCAGCACTTTCACCGGGCCGCAGATCGGGCGCATCACCCTGCCCATCATGGTTGCCGCCACCGGATAGAAAAGCGGGCACCGGGCGCGTGCCTGTACCGGTAAAGGTGGTTTCGGCAACGCCCACATCAAACAGCGTGACGTTGCCGGGGTTTGCCACAACATAGCTGTAACTGATCGTATCACCCGCATCGGCCCGGCCATTGGCCCCAAGGTTGGGCGTGGCGGTCTTGACCACGTTCATCGCGGCACCGCTGGCCAGCGGGGTGACCGTGGGCGTGTTGTTGTTGGCGGCTGATCCTGAGACATCGCTGATCGGGCCAAGGACAGGATCGGTGGCCGTGGCTGTGACCGTGTTCGAAATGCCACCCGCATCAATGGCAGATTGGGTCAGCGCAAAAGTGGCGGCATATGTCCATGTCTCGCCCACCACAAGCAGACCATCACCATCATCACCGCTGGTCAGGGTTGGTCCGGTGGTCAGGGCCTGCGCACCGCCTTGCACATCGGTCAGCGTATCCACCAGCACCGGCGCGGGCAAAGACACATTGCCAGTGTTCTGCACGGTAATTGCGTATGTCAGCACATTGCCAGCACGTGGCGGCGATTGCAGTGCTGCAGCGTTTGCTGTCTTGATCGTAACCAATGACGGCAGGCGTGGGAAATTGGTGACGGTGGGCAGATCATCACCCTGAGTAGCACCGGAAAGATCGGTCACTGGCCCGCCAGCCGGGTTTGTGCCGCTGGCAGTAGCCTGATTGACCACCTGCCCACGGTCCACATCGGCCTGAGTCAATGCATAAGTCGTAGCATAGGTCACTGCGTCTGCGGGCCGCAGATCAGCAATTGACGGATTGCCGCCGACTTCGACCCCGCCTGTCACATAGGCGGGCACCGGGGCTGCGCCTGAACCAAGAAACCCGGTTTCAACCGGCACCACATCACGGATCGTGGCATTGCCTGTGTTCGTTATGACGTATTGATAGCTGATATTGTCTCCGGGGGATGCAATACCATCCGCGCCCAGGTTCATCGTGGCCGTTTTCACTGCTGCCAACCGCGGCTGCAGGTTGAATGTTGTGACCGTTGGATCATTGGTTGGATCGCTGTCATTGTCCGGCCCGTCGGCCAGACCGTCATCATCATCCGACGTGTCTGTTAGAACACTGCCATCGGGTGCCCGTGCTTCGGCCACAACGCTGTTTGACACCCCGCCTGCGTCAAGTATTGCCTGCGAAATCACAACACGGGCACGATAGACCCAAGTTTCACCCACACCAAGACGCAGGTCCGCATCGGCGTCACCCGAAACATAATCCGGCCCCACGAACAACTGCCGCACAAGCCCGTTGGCATCGCGCAGTGTATCGGTCAGATCAGGCTCTGACAGCGTGACATTACCGGTGTTCGTTGCCGTGATCGTGTAGACAATCTCTTGCCCTGCCACCACAGGGTTTGTCAGACCCGAAACATCGGCCCTTTTCTGCAAATCCAGCGCCGGGCTGGAAGCCTCAACTGCCACCGTTGCATCAGCAATGGCTGGTGGCACCGTCACCCCTGGTGGGCCGGTTGCCGAAACGCTGACAGTGTTCGTCAGGTCGGCACCAGCATCCACATCGCCCTGACTGACCAAATAGGTGGCCGTGAACGTAACCTCATCTCCCGGTGCAAGCGTATCCCAGATGCCATCGGCGGCCGCATCAGGGCTGTCCAGCGTCGGCGCGGCGTCTGTCAGCAGCACATCGCCTGAAATGGTCAGAACAGTCGCGCCCGCCGCGGAACGGTGGGTATCGGTTGGGGTCACATCTGTGAGGGTGACGTTGCCGGCATTCCGGACTGTGTAAGTGTAGGTTATCGTGTCATCAGCGGCGGCATTCGACATTGTCGAAGCAACCTTGTCCACCTGAAGCAAGGGCACACGATCCGCCGTAACCGTTTCGGTCGCCTGCGCAGATAGGGCAGGCGTTGGCAATTCGGCCGAAGTCACAGCAGCAACATTGACCACCTGCCCTGCATCCACATCAGTCTGCATGACTGTATAGGCACCTGTACAGGTGATCGAAGCACCGGGGGCAAGCCCGGCCACCGGGATAGCATCACAGGCGACACTGGCGATCTTGTCATCCGTGACAGACGGCTGCGCCAGCAATGTGACGTTGCCAGAGTTTGTGACCGAATAGGTGTAATTGATCACCTGACCCGGGGCATCAAACCGGGCAACATCTGCAATTTTTGACAGGGAAAAAGCGCGCTGCTGCACAGGGCCAAGCACATCCAGCGTGCCGGTATCACTGACGGTGGGGCTGCCCGGCACGGTGGGCTGCGCCACAACGGCCACGGTATTCAGCACCCCGCCGTTGGGCCCCGGCAGCCGGTCAACGTCAGCTTGGGTTGTGGTGTAGGTAAAGGTGCAACTGCTGTTTGTCGCGCCCGGGGCCAATGCACCGACGGTGCAACTGGCCAAGGGATCAAGCGTGTCTGTCACGGTCGCGCTGGTCAGTGTGACGTTCCCAACGTTCCGCACTGTTGCGCGGAATGTCAGAACCTCGCCCGGACCAGTAAAGGCAGGAGCGGCACCTGGGTCAGGCTCCAGAACCTTGGTGACCTCGACTGCGGGCAAGGGGTTCACCAACGGATGTGTGTCGGAAGCAAGCAGTTCAATCAACCCGCCTTGTGGGGATGAAGCACGCGCGATGGCCGTGTTGCCAAGCGCGCCGCCCGTATCAACATCCGCCTGTGTGACCGTATAGTTTCCTGTGCAGGTCAAGGTCCCCGCAACAGCCAGAGTTGTTGCATTGCAAGACAAAGTCGGGATCAGTGGATCGGTCACGCTGACACCGATCAGTGTCTGGTCGCCAATATTCGTGACCTCGAATTCATAGGTCAGCACGGCACCGGCCGGCGCTGGATTGGGGCCCGCGATCACTTCTTTTGTCAGGTTCAGGCCGGGGGTTGGCGCACCCGGAATGTCAAGGCTGACGGGCGGGCTTGCAACCGGGATCTGGCCACCCCCCGGCGCAAAGATCGAATTGGCCGTCGCCGTGTTCAGCACACCGCTATGATCGATATCCGCCTGCGTGACGATGTATTCAGCCGTACATTGCGCCTGGGCGCCGGGCTCGAACGTATCGTCGCCAATGCTTGGCTCCCAACATGTGATCGGGCCCACAATCTTGTCATCGTTCACGATGATAGGCTCTACAAACCCACCATTGCCCGTGTTCGTGACTGTGTAAGTATAGGTGATGGGCTGCCCTACTGCGGGCAGAATGCTTTCTGATCCGGCTTTCTCCAGGCTGAGCGCCGGGTTTGCATTCAGAGGAAATGTGACAGAATCAGGAGCCGATGCCACGGGGTCACCGTCAAATATTGCACTGACATCAGCAGTGTTGGTGGTTGACCCAAGCACCAGATCATTTGTGCCGATGGTATAGCTGGCCACGCAGGTAAAAGTGTCACCCGGCGCAAGTGTGGCAGGTACTGCCACGCAAACAGGCGTTGTCAGATTATCTGTCACCACAAATGGCGCAGACAGGGTGACGTTACCGGCATTGCGCACAAGGTAGCTGTAATTCAGCACCTCACCGGTGGAGAAGCTGGCAGGCTCTGGCGGGACAAGCGTCTTGTCGATGGTGATGGCCGGGGTGCGCTGCGCAGGAACCGTCACAACGGCACTAGGTGATGCCACGGGATTGCCCGCAAAGCTTGTGTTTGCCGAAGCTGTATTCGTTACAAGACCTGCGTCAATTGCTGCCTGGGTGGCCGTCCATATCTGTGTGCAGGTAGCTGACTGACCGGGGGCCAACGGGCCAGCAGCACAGGTCAGGCCCGTGCCGATCCGGTTATCATCAATGGTAATGGGGGCGGTCGTCGTGACATTGCCTGTGTTCGTAATGGTGTAAAGATATGTAATCTGATCTGTGGTCAGGCTGAAAAAGCCCGGTGATCCATCTGCCACCCTTTTCTCAAGACGCAAGGCGGGTGACTGTGTGGCATTCACCGTTTCGGTATCTGGTGCGGATGCAACCGCAACACTTGTCGGATCACCGGGGCTGCGTGGAACTACCGGCTGCACGGTGTTGGCGGTTGCGGTGTTGCTGATACTGCCTGCATCAAGATCGGCCTGTGTGACTGTATCGCTGGCCGTGCATGTCAGCGTTCCACCCGGCGCGATACCCGTTGCCGGCACAGCTGGACAGTTGACCGATGCGATCTGATTGTCGCTGATCGTGATTGGCGCTGTCAGGCTGATATTGCCAGTGTTGGTGACAACATAGGTATAGCTGACCGTTTGTCCGACTGTGGCATAGGTTGCCGGCGCACCGGTCTTTGCAACACTTAAGGTCGGGCTTTGAAGAGGGCCCAGAATGGTGACAGGGTCACTGTCCTGCACGGCCGCAGCACCAGGGGCGGCGCTGGTTGCAGAGACATTCACCGTATTGCGATAACTGCCAGCGTCGACATCGGCCTGCGTCATGATGCGTGCCACGCTCAAAGGCGTGCTGTTGGCACAGTCGGTTGCACTTGCCCCGGGTGGAAGCGCAGGCAAAGCGCAGGTAAAGCCCAAAGCAGCATCATCCAGAACGACATTGTTCAGGGTCACGTTCCCCGTGTTTTCCACTTCAAAGCTGAATGTGACCGGCTGCCCCAACGTGAAATCCGTTACCGATGGCGTTTTCGTGACGTTCAGCGCAGGCGAGGCGGCAGGACCCTGAACAACGGCTGTTGCGGTTGCAGGCCCTGCTGCCGTCAGGCCCGGCTGGGCAGTCACTGCGATAGCGGCCGTATTCGTGATGCGGCCCGCATTCACGTCACTTTGCGTCACGGTGTATGTCGCCACACAACTGCTGTCCGCGGCACCGGGAGCAAGCGATGGAATGACGCAGCTTAGATCAGGGTCAAAGAAGGCGTCCGTGATGGTAACATTGGTCAACGTTGTGTTGCCCGTATTGCGCGCGCGCAATGTAAAGGCGACCTCATCACCCGCTGCGGCAAAGGGGCCATCGGCCAGCTTGGTAAATTCGTAACTCGCGGTCCGCGGAACCGCGCTTACCGTAACACTGTCAGTGGCGGTAGTAGCGCCCGGTGATGCTGCTGCAGCCGCGTTCACGATGGCTCCCCGGTCCACATCCGACTGCGTGGCCGTGTAGTTGAAAACGCAACTTGTGTTGGTCGTGCCCGGTGCAATGGTCGGGATCGTGCAGCTGAAGCTCGGGAAATTCGTATCCGTCACCACCACAGTCGTCAGCGTCTGCGTGCCGGTGTTCGACACCCGGAAATTGTAACTGATCTGCTGCCCCGCCCGGTAGGTTTGCAGGCTTGCCACCTTGTCCAGTGTCATCGACCGCACCGCGTTCGCCGGGTTGATCGGCACCGTCGCCGTGCCTGTATCCGACACGCTGGCCCCACCCGGCGTTGCCGCCGTCACGCTGGCCGTGTTCACGATCTGCCCGGCATCCACATCCGCCTGCGTCACTGTGTAATTCGCCGTACAGTTGCCCGTTCCCCCCGGCGCAAGGCTGGCAAAGCTGCAAGACAGCGCCGGGATACGCGGATCCGTCACCACCACCGAGGTCAGCGTCACGTTGCCCGTGTTCGTCACCACGAAATTGTATGGCACCGTTGACCCGACAGTCGTGAAATTCGCCGGGCCCGACTTTGCCACATCCACCGAAGGCGTGGCCGGGATTGTCACCGTTGCCGTGGCTTCCGGCGTTGTGAACGTGCGCGTTTCGCCACCTTGCGTGAACGGAAAGCTGGCCGTGGCACGGTTGACGATGCTGCCCGCATCCACCTCGGCCTGCGTCGGCGTGGTGCTGGCCGTGCAGGTAAAGCTGTCGCCCGGGTTCAGCGTGGCGGGCTGGCTGCACACCGCACCCGGCGCACGCGCATCACTGATCGTCACAGGCTGCGCCGGAAACAGGATCTGCGTATTGCCGCTGTTGGTGACAGTGAAGGTATAGGTGATCGCGGTTGACGTATCGACTGCCGTCGTCGGCGATGCCGCTTTGGCCACGCTGATCGCCGGGTTCAGCACCGGCGCAATCGTCACGCTGTCACTGTTTGACGTGGTGCCCGAACCAACCGCCCCTAACCGCGCCGTCGCCACGTTCGTGACCGACCCCGCCAGAATATCCGCGCTGGTAAAGACATAATTGCGCGTGCAGGTCACACTTGCCCCGCGCGCCAGACCACCCGCCTGACACTGGAACGTGCCAGCCCTGTCATCAATCACCGTCAGCGGCCCCGGCAGCGCCACATTGCCCGTGTTCGTGACCAGATAGCTGTAGGTCACCGTATTACCCACCTGAAACTGCGCCGCCGAAATGACCGGCGATGTCTTGTCCAGGCTGACGGATCGCGTCTGCACCGCAGGCACCGTTTGCGTGTCCGCCGTGCCCGTCAAAGGCGTGGCAGACCCCGCTGGCGTCACCCGTGGCGTCGCCGTGTTGGCCACCTGACCCGCCTCAAGGTTTGCCTGTGTTGTGGTGTAACTGCCCGTACAAACCGCCGTAGCACCCGGGGCCACACTTGCCGGGCAGACAATGCCCGAAGGGATCAGCGGGTCTGTCACCGTCAGATTGTTCAGCGTCGTGTTGCCCGTGTTGGTGAAGGCAAATTCGTACTGGAGCACCACACCCGAATTATTGAACGATGTCGGCGAGGTCGCAGCCAGACGCTTGTCGAACGTGAATGACGGCGTGCGCGTGGCAGGCACCGTTTCCGTGTCTGACGCTGTTCCCGTCACCCCACCCGCAGTGATGCTGGCTTGCGCCGTGTTCACCACTTGGCCTGCGTCAATGTTGGCCTGCGTGACAGTGTAGTTCGCCGTACAGATAACCGTTGCCCCCGGTGCTACCGTCCCCGCAGGGCAGCTGACACCGCCCGCAATCAGCGGATCGGTAATCGTGGGCGGCGCAGGCCACGTCAGATTGCCCGTATTGCGCAGGGTAAAGCGGTAAGGGATCACTTGCCCCGCCGCCGTCACCGGCGAAAGCTGCGCCACCTTGTCCAGCGTCAGCGTCACCACCCGCGCCGGGCCCGGCAGGTTTTGCGTATCTGTCACCGGAGTAATGTTGCCCAAGGGTGACCGCGCGTTCACTGTCGCCGTGTTTGACAACTGCGTGCTGCCAGTGCCCCAAGCATCCACATCGGCCTGCGTCACCGTGTAATTGGCCGTGCAATTCGCAATCGCGTTCGGCAAAAGCGTGGCCGTCGTGCAAGACAGCCCCGGCAGACGAGGGTCCGTTACCACTACATTTGTCAGCGTCACATTGCCCGTGTTCTGCACACGGAACGTATAAGGCACCACCGTGCCCGCATTGCCAAACGCCGTCAGCGTGGTGGCCTTGTCCAACGTGATGGCAGGGTTGCGCGTTGGCCCCGGTATGGTCAGCGTCGCCTGCCGTTCGCCCAGCACCCCGAAATCCGGCGTGCCCCGCGCAACTGCCACATTTGTCACAGACCCGCGGTCAACATCCGCCTGCGTGACCGTATAGGTCGCCGTACAAGTGGCTTGATTGGGCGTTTGCCCCAGGTTCACATCCAGCAGCGTTGTTGGCGTACACGTGACTGCGCCGATCTTGTCATCCTGCAGCGTGATGTTGCGAATAGGCACCGACCCGATGTTGCGGATGACGAAATTGTAGGTAACCACCTGCCCAACTGTCGCAAACGCCGTGCTGGGTGATGTCTTGGTCAGATCATAACCGGGGGCAACCGTCTTGATATCCTGATTGGTCAGCGTGTTGCCAATGCGGAAATCCCAGAAGTTATCGTTCGGGTCACGGTCAAAAATCTGCGTTGTCGTGCGGCCCGTGGACAGGATGTTCGACAGCAGCGCCGGGTTTGTCGTGCTCATCCAGCCGGTATTGAAGGTGTTGTTGGTATATCCGGTGGCGAAACCCTGGCTAACTGTGCCAGCCGTGTTGGTGATTTCAGTCTGCACGGTAGACCAGTTCGATACATCAAACCCGTTGACCCGCAGGGTGATGTCATTGAAATCAAACTCACCCGCGCCGGTATCACCATCCTGCGCCGAAAACCGCACATACATCTGCGCGATTGACCCGCCGAAATAGGTGGCGCAGGTGGACGCCCCGCAATCCAGCGCAATCGGGTTGTTGATTGTGAACGGGTTGCCACGAAAGGCCGTTGGCGTGCCCGTGTTCTGAAACCCCTGAAACGCACCGGTCGGATCGGAAAACTGGTAATAGGCGTTGCCATTGGCCCCGATCATCACAATCGCCACGCCGCCCGCCTCGGGATAGCCGGTGGGCAGGCGCAGGTTGGTGCCGGGCACGTTCATGGTGAAATTCGTGGCAAGACCTTGCAAAGACGACATCGCAAGAAAAAGCATTGCGGCCAGAACAAACCGCAACGCATTGCTCAGCTTTTCGCTTGCACTAACCACTGACCACCTTTGCCTTGCCGATGCCTCTTGCGGGCACTTTTGCGCAAATACACGCCTTAGTTGCGAATCATGCTGCAGAACCAGAATCGCGACAAGGGTGAAAGTTCCGATTTTCGTGGCACATGGCGGGCAAGTGCAAAAAGGGCACCCCGTGATGCCCTTTCCATGGAGTTATTCTGCCGCGTGCTGGGTCCGGCCCAGGCCGGTTGTTGAAAGCTGACCTTCCAGTTTGGCAAGCCTTTCCCGCAGGATCGCATTTTCTTGGCCGACACGGTTGATGCGGTTGGCAAGTTCGGCTGCTTCGGGGGCGTCAGGGTCTTGTTCTTTTTGTCCAAGAAAGCGGCTGAACATCCAGCTTAGCATGCGCGAGATATCATCCATGATCAGATAAAACGCTGGCACAACCACAAGACTAAGCACCGTTGACACGATGATACCGCCCATCACAGCAATGGCCATGGGTGCGCGGAATGATCCGCCTTCACCTACACCCAATGCCGAAGGCAACATGCCGGCTGACATGGCAATGGATGTCATCACGATGGGGCGTGCGCGCTTGTGCCCGGCTTCGATCAAACTTTCCAGCCTGCCCATGCCTTGATTCCGCATCTCGATGGCAAAATCGATCAGAAGGATGGCGTTTTTGCTGACAATCCCCATCAGCATCAGCATCCCGATCAGCACAGGCATCGACAAGGCATTGTTCGTAATGATCAACGCCGCCGCCACACCCCCCACAGACAACAGCAGGGAAAAGATGATCGTGATGGGCTGGATCACCGATTTGAACAGCAGGATCAGCACCCCGAGCATCAGCAAAAGGCCCATGATCATGGCGTTGATGAAACCCGAGAATAATTCGGCCTGAACCTCGGCATCACCTGACGGCCGCACGGTTACCGAGGCGGGCAGATTCAAGGTTGGCAGGATTTCATCAAAGCGCGCGGTGGCCTGATCAAGCACGACATCTGGCGCAAAGTCGGCACCCAGTGTGGCAACCCTTTCACGGTTCAACCGCCGCACAATAGACGGGCCATTGGCCACTTCGATTTCGGCTACAGCCGAAAGGGGCACAGACACACCTGCCGCTGTCGGCACACGCAAAGACATGATCCGGTTCAGATCACCGCGCGATTCCGCATCCAGCTGCACGCGGATGGGCACAAGCCGGTTGTCAATTGACAACTTGCCCAAGGCGGCATCGCTATCGCCGATCGTTGCCACACGCAGGACAGAAGCTATGGCCTGCGACGTCACGCCAAGACGGGCCGCCTCTTCGGTGCGCGGGGTAATCTGTACTTCTGGACGCGGCAATGCGCTTTCGGTGGACACGTTCAACAGGATCGGTTCCTGACGCAGCGCATCTTCCAGCTTTGTGATGGCAAGGTTCAGATCGCCTTCATCTGCAGACAGGATCGAATAGGAAAACGGTCTGCTGCCCCCACCCGGGCCACCAAACTTGAACGCCCGGATATCAGGCACTTGCGCAATCGCGGCAAAGAACTCGGCTTCGATTTCGGCCTGTGGGCGCACGCGGCCGTCAGCTGGTGCTTCCGGCAGGAACGACCCAATCAGCGGCAGCGCCTGCCCAAGATCGGAAAACTTACGCAAAAAACCGTTGTCAGCCCGATCAAGGATCACTGTAAAGGTGGCCTTGCGGATGTCGCGGTCACCCAGCGGGGTAGAGCCGCCAATAACCAGTATGCTTTCGACCCCGTCGATATTGACGGCAGCGTCGCGCATCATGTCCGTGGTGCGTGCTGTATCCTCCAGCGTTGATCCGGGAGGCAGTTCGACTGCAAGGGTAAAGCGGCTTTCATCTTCCGGCGGGAACAGGTTGCCTGGCACCTGCTGCATGACAATTACCGAAACGATCACAAAGCCAATCGCAACAACGACGGTCAGATAGTAGTTGCCAAATTTGAACTTTGTGCCGGGAATGCGCCAACTGCGGGTCGAATTGGTCACAAACCACAGATAGCTGCGCATGATCATACCGTCTTTCTGATCATGCTCGGCGGCATCCTTGGTACGCATCAGATAGGCCGCCATCATCGGTGTGATCAATCGCGCCACCAACAGCGAAAAGATCACCGATATGGCCACAGTCAGCCCGAACTGCATGAAATACTGACCCGGAATACCGGGCATGAAACTGACGGGCACGAATACAGCGATGATGGTCGCAGATGTGGCAATCACGGCAAGGCCAATCTCGTCTGCCGCCTCAATCGCTGCACGATAGGGTGATTTGCCCATGCGGATATGGCGGGCAATATTTTCGACCTCCACAATCGCATCATCAACCAGAATGCCGGTGGCCAAGGTCAGCGCAAGGAAAGAAACCAGGTTCAGCGAAAAGCCCAACAAGTCCATCACCCAGAAGGTAGGGATGGCTGACAGGGGCAATGCAACGGCAGAAATCAACGTGGCGCGCCAGTTTCGCAGGAACGCGAGCACAACCAGGATGGCCAGAATGGCACCCTCAACCAGCGTGTGCAGTGCCGCCTCATAGTTGCCATAGGTGTAGTAAACGGAATCATCCACCAGATTGATCTGCACGTCCGGGTTCTGCTTGCGCACCTGATCCAGAACCGAATTGGTCAGTTCGGCCACCGATACTTCTGACGCGCCCTTAGCGCGGAACACAGCGAACGCCACTGCATTCTGCCCGTCAACCCGCGCGAAAGACCGCAGATCAGCATAACCATCAACCACCTGCCCCAGATCGGACACGCGCACAAAGCGGCCCGATGGCAAGGTTATGGTCATGTTCGACAGGGCTTCTACGGTGTTGCTGTTGCCCAGCGTTCGGATCACCTGTTTGGAAAAGTCATCCTCAAGATCACCTGCGCCAAGATCGGTATTCGTGGCAGCAATCTGCGCGCTGACCATCTGGGCGGTCACGCCGTAACTGTCCATGCGCAGTGGATCAAGTTCGATACGGATTTCACGATCACCACCGCCAATGCGGGTGACGCGCCCAATGCCGGTGCGCCCCTGCAAGGACCGCGTGATCGTGTCATCCACGAACCAGCTCAGCTCTTCCAAGGTCTTGTTAGGTGCAGACACGGCAAATGTCATGATCGCCTGACCTTCGACGTCAATCCGCGTCACTGTGGGCGTCTCGACATCGCCGGGCAGGTTGCCCACGATCTGGTCGATGGCATCCTTCACGTCTTGCACCGCCTGATCGGTTTCCACATCCATGCGGAATTCGACTGCCGTTGATGACAACCCGTCCGTGACGGTTGAGGTCACGTTCTTGACGCCGGTCAGACCAGCCACCGCATCTTCGATTTCCTTGGTGACCTGGCTTTCCATCTCTGCCGGTGCCGCGCCCGGCTGCACCACGGTGACCGCAACCAGCGGCACGTCAATATTGGGAAAGCGCGTGATCGGAAGGCTGTTGAACGCTTGCCAGCCCAGCAGCATCAGCAGGAAGAACCCCAGCAAGGGGGCTACGGGATTGCGGATTGACCAGGCTGAAAAGTTCATGACTGTTCCCCGTCAGTTTGATGCAACCGGCACCGGATTGACCCGGTCACCGTCACGCACGAATGCACCCGCCTTTGCGACCACAAGATCGCCTTCCGCCAGACCATCAGTGATCTCGACAAATGCGCCATCCCGGATGCCTGTTGTCACCTCGACCTGAGCGATCACGCCATCCACGACCTTCATGACGGTCGAGCGGCCTTCGGATGTCGCCACGGCGGTTCCCAGAACTGCAATCGTCTGCCGTTCAGCAGCAATCACTTCAGCTTCGGCAAACATGCCAACGCGCACATCGCTTTCACCGTCAATCGTCACCCGCACGCGGCCCAGCCGTGTGGCAGCATCAATCGTCGGTTCCACCAGGCGCACTGTTCCCGTCAGAGGCGCTGTCATGCCGACAAGGCCGACATTCGCCTTTTGGCCTACCTGAAGGCGCAGAATATCGGCTTCGGCCACATCACCCTGCAATTCCAGCGCGTTATCCCTGACGATCACGAACATAGGTTGACCGGCCGCTGTTGCGATACTGCCCAGCGTGGCGTTGCGTTCAACCACAGCTCCCGAAACAGGTGCCACCACATCAGTGCGCTGCAGGCTAAGTTCGGCATTGGCCATCTGAGCCTCAACCAGCTTCAGTTGCGCACGCGCCGCCTCCAGCGATTGGGCTGCAACTGTCACCCGCGCTGTTGCCGAAATTGCATTTGCTGCCGCCGTATCCGCCGCAGCCTGTGATGCCGTGCCCTGTGCACGCAGTGCTGCGGTCCGTTCATTCACCCGCGAAGCTTCATCAGCCGCACTTTTCGCTTCCAGCATCTGCGCCTCGGCCTGCGCGATCGTGGCACGCGCAGAGGCAAGTGATGCATTCGCCTGGCTCAACTGCAATTCAAGTGTGGTGGTTGACAAAGTTGCCAGCACATCGCCAGCCATGACCATGTCACCGACATCAGCCTGCAACGTCTCAATCGGTTGACCTTCGATCAACGGGGCCACCTGAACACGTTCGACCGGGCCAATCATCCCGGAAACGATAACCCGGTCTCGCATGACCGTGCTGCTGGCCGTTGCCACACTGATGGCAGGCAGAACCTGCGCAGGGGCAGCTTCCGGGGTTGCTTCATCTTCAGCACGTATGGCGGCAGGTGTGACAGCCAAGATCGTGGCGATCAGGGAGAAGGCGATAAGATCAGCGCGCATCGGAAGTGCCTTTTGTCAATTCAACGACATCATTCAGGGTCTGTTCGATTGTCCGCTGCACATGTGCCATCAATGCGTCATGTCCGGGGCAAGCATCGGGCGGCGTCATTGCAGCTGTTTTGACCATCAGAACGATAAAGTTTGCGTGCGATTCGAAGCGTTTCACCGCCTCGTCCAGTGGCAGCCCCGTGACATGTGCAAATACAGCACACATGTTAGCCGTGATCTGCGCACCCATTCGCGCAGAAATCGCCGCGATTTCGGGCTTTCGCATAGAGGCCGCGGTGATTTCCGCCCAAACGCGGCCATCCTGGCCGCAATCGTCTTCATTGGTCAGGCGAAATTCAATCATTTCGCGCAGCCGTTGCATCGGGTCTGGCGCGTTCAGGATTTGCGCAAAATCGCGCTCCATCTCTTCCATATCCGCCGTGATCAGCGCCTCGACCATTGCAGCTTTTGACGGGAAGTAGCGGTAAAAGTTGCCGACACTCATCCCGGCACTGCGGGCGATGTCCTGCATGGACGCGCCATCGAAGCCTTTTTCAGCAAAGGCATTGCGTGCACGACCCAGTATTTCTGCGATGCGCAAATCCTGCGCGGGAATTGGGGCTGTCATTGACTTTCCACGCTGCGCTGCAGCAAGAATGAACGTTCATTCATTCAACTATAGCAATGACGGCAAACGTCAAGGCCTACTTGCCATCGACCGTCACAAGTGGTGCGATCGGCCCCCTTTGGGCCTGATTGTGCAGCCGTTTCGCCCAGAAACCGGGCACAGCCCTTGCACGTTTTGCAAACTGGCTTCATGCTCTGCAGTCAAAACTTCTATTCCGCCTTTACAGGAGATTTTCGTGAACCAACCTTTTGACATCGGCAACTTTCTGAACGGCAGCCTGGTGTGGCTTGCCATCGCCATCTTTATCATTGCCTGTATTTTCCTTGGCGTCCGCGTTGTGCCGCAATCCGAAAAGCATGTCGTCGAACGCTTTGGTCGCCTGCGCTCTGTCCTTGGGCCCGGCCTGAACTTTGTTGTGCCCTTCCTTGACCGTATCGCCCACAAGGTCAGCATTCTGGAACGCCAGCTGCCCACCGCCAGCCAGGATGCCATCACCGCCGACAACGTGCTGGTCAAGGTTGAAACATCCGTCTTCTACCGCATCACTGAACCCGAAAAGACCGTTTACCGCATCCGCGATATTGACGGGGCTATTGCGACGACCGTGGCCGGGATCGTGCGGTCGGAAATTGGCAAACTGGAACTGGATCAAGTGCAGTCGAACCGGTCGCAACTGATTGAGCGTGTCCGTGAACAGGTCACAGCCATGGTCGATGACTGGGGGGTTGAGGTAACGCGCGCTGAAATTCTGGATGTGAATCTGGATGACGCGACACGGTCAGCAATGCTGCAGCAGCTGAACGCCGAACGGGCGCGCCGCGCACAGGTGACCGAAGCCGAGGGCAAGAAACGTGCAGTAGAACTGAACGCCGACGCCGAACTTTATGCCGCCGAACAAGAGGCCAAGGCCCGCCGTGTACTTGCAGATGCCGAGGCCTATGCGACCAGCACCATCGCCGAGGCGATCAAGGAAAACGGCATTGAGGCGGCGCAATATCAGGTCGCCTTGAAACAGGTCGAGGCGCTGACAGCCGTCGGACAAGGTAATGGCAAGCAGACAATCATTGTGCCCGCACAGGCGCTGGATGCCTTTGGCGACGCCTTCAAGATGCTTAAAGGACGCGTGTGATGTGGACCATCTGGTGGGTCTGGGTGGTGGCAGGCTTTGCGCTTGGCGTGCTTGAGGTCATTGTTCCCGGCTATATTTTTCTGGGTTTTGCCATCGGAGCAATTGTTACCGGGATCCTGATCGGAATCGGCGTTCTGGGTGCAAGCTTTACAGTGGCGCTGCTGCTTTTTGCACTGGCATCGCTTGGTGCCTGGTATGTGCTGCGTGCGGCATTGGGCAAACATGAAGGGCAGGTCAAGATATGGCACAAAGATATCAATGACTAATCCTGCCTGGTCTTCATATGGGCGCACCATCCACTTCATGCCTGCGCCCTTTTGCGCTAACCTAAGCCATGCCCGCCCTATGCCGAGATTGCCTGACGACCTATGATGCGGGAACACGTTGCCCGGCGTGTTTGTCACCGCGCGTGCTGGCGCATCCTGAACTGTTTGATCTGAACATCGCGCACATGGACTGCGACGCCTTTTATGCGTCTGTTGAAAAGCGCGACAACCCTGCCTTGGCCAATGTTCCTGTCATTGTGGGTGGTGGGACGCGGGGTGTGGTATCAACCTGCTGCTATATCGCCCGCATATCCGGTGTGCGTTCGGCCATGCCGATGTTTCAAGCCCTGAAGTTGTGCCCGCAGGCAGTGGTCGTAAAGCCACGCATCAGCCATTATGCCGAGGTATCACGGGCTATCCGGGCAATGATGGAAGAGATGACCCCGGCGATTGAGCCCCTGTCGCTGGACGAAGCATTTCTTGACCTGACAGGCACAGCGCGCCTGCATGGTGCGCCACCCACAGTAATGCTGGCCCGCTTGGTGCGGCGGATGGAGACTGAGCTGGGCCTGACAGGCTCGGTCGGGCTAAGCCATAACAAGTTTTTGGCCAAGATCGCATCTGATCTGGACAAACCACGCGGATTTTCAGTGATCGGGCGGGCAGATACAAACGAGTTTCTGCAAAAGCAGTCAGTGCGGATAATCTGGGGGGTGGGAACGGCCACTCAGGCTGCACTTGAAGCGGCGGGCATTCGTGGCATCAACGATCTGTTGCGGTGGGAACAACAGGATCTGGTCGCGCGGTTTGGCTCTATGGGTGACAGACTTTGGCACCTTGCACGCGGGCAGGACAGCCGTCCGGTGGCGCAAGATGAAAAGCTGAAGTCGATTTCCAAGGAAACAACATTTCACGAAAACACTGGTGACGCTGACCTGCTGGATGGGCACTTATGGCGGCTGTCGGAACAGGTGTCCGACCGGGCCAAGGCCAAAGGACTGGCTGGGCGAACGGTGACCCTCAAGCTCAAGAAAGGTGATTTCCAACTGATCACCCGTCGGCAGGCACTTTCAGACGCCACGCAAATGGCAGACCGGATTTACCGGGCCGTGCGGGATTTGTTCGATCATGCGGGGGCGACGGGCCCCTATCGGCTGATCGGAGTGGGCATCAGCGATCTGGTGGCTGAAGATCAGGCTGATCGGGCAGGTGATCTGCTAGATCCAGATGCAAGTCGCAGGGCCGCTGCGGAACGGGCGGCAGACGCAATCAAGGCGCGTTTCGGCAAGGATGCAATCATCAAGGGTCGGGCACTGCGATAACGGGCACTGCGATAGCGGGCACTGCGGCATCACCCTTGCAAGCTGGCCACAATTTCCCGGGCGACGGCCTTCGGATCCTCTGCCTGCCAGACCGGACGGCCAACCACAATGTGGTCTGCCCCATCTGCTATTGCCTGCGCCGGTGTGGCAATGCGTTTCTGATCGCCCTTTGCAGCCCCTGCCGGACGCACGCCCGGCGTGACAATCAGCCGACCAGCCGCCTGCGGCAAAGCCCGGATCATCGCGGCCTCTTGCGGGCTGGCAATCACCCCATCCGCCCCCGCCTCCAGCGCCCTCGCCGCGCGTTCCAGCGTGATCTCGGCAAGATCACCCGGCTTGATCAGGTTCGCATCCAGGTCAGCCCGGTCAAGCGATGTCAGCACCGTCACCGCCAGTATCTTCAACCCCGATCCGCCCTTGCCTTCCGCCGCTGCCCGCACCACCTGCGGATCGCCATGCACGGTCAGGAAATCAAGGTCATACTGCGCAATCCCCCGCACCGCCGCCTCAACCGTGGCCCCGATATCGAACAGCTTCAGGTCCAGAAACACCCGCTTGCCATGTTCCGCCTTCAGCTCATTGGCCAGGGCAAAGCCCCCGCCCGTCAGCATGCCAAGCCCCACCTTGTAGAACGAAACGCTATCCCCCAGCCGCCCCGCCATGGCCAAGCCGGCAACCACATTCGGCACATCAAGCGCAACGATCAGGCGGTCATCAGACATGGCATCTCCCCCGGAAAAATCTGCCGCGTCATGGGCCGGGGCGCAACGCCTGTCAAGCCAACGGATTGGCGATTTGCACACAGGCCATTAGTGTGCAGCGAACAGGGGGGGCGGAATGCTGATTGAGATATGTGTAGATGACGCCGCTGGACTTTCTGCGGCAATGGCCGGTGGGGCGGATCGTGTTGAATTATGTGCAGCTTTGTCATTGGGCGGGCTGACGCCATCTGCCGGATTCATGAAACAGGCAGCTCTTTGCGCGGCTCCGGTGTTTGCCATGATCCGCCCGCGCGCGGGGGATTTCGTGTTCAGCGCTGCCGAGGTTGGGCAGATGCAAGCCGATATCGTGCAGGTACAAGAGGCGGGACTTGCAGGTGTGGTTTTGGGGGCAAACCTGCCGGATGGTCGGCTGGATGCGGGCCTGCTGGCCCATCTGATTGCAACCGCAGGCAGCTTGGGCAAAACACTGCACCGTGCGTTTGATTTGACGCCTGACCCCTTTGAAGCGCTGGAAACAGCCATTGATCTTGGCTTTGATCGCATTCTTTCATCCGGTCAGGCCCCCGCTGCCCCGCAAGGAGCGGCCATGTTGGAACGCCTTTTCGCGCAAGCCGACGGGCGCATCACCATTATGCCAGGGGCAGGTATAAATGCACAAACCGTGCGGGCGCTGCGCAATCTGCCGGTGCGTGAAATCCACGCGTCCTGTGCAGTCAGCCTGCCACAAACCGGCCCGGCAGAGGCCTTTGGCTTTGCCCCACCTGTCTTGCGACGCACAGAAGCTGCACAGGTCCGGGCCCTGCGCAACGCGCTGACAAGTGTTGATTGACAGCATGCGCGCTTTAGGGGGATTCTGCCGTGCAAAACGAGCGAAAAGGGCAGGCCATGGATATCAACCTCAGTTTTGAACGGCCAGAAGATGGCCCTACTTCCGGCCCGGTGACGGTGGGGTGGTTTCTATCAAAGGACAAGGGCGCCATCCTGTTTGATCCGCCCGAACGCGTCAGTTTCCGTCAAACCAACAAGGCACACGCGAAATCCGCCAGCCGCTGCCCCGCCGTCATCCAGATGGAAAGCCGGTATTTCATGGTGAAATGCCCGTTTGATATTCATGTGGGTTTTCAGCGGGATAAGGATGGCAAGGGCCAACTCGTCAACCGCGCAGGCACAGCCAGCCCGATCCGGTCAAACAAGCTGGGCGAAGTGCTGACCTTGGTCAGTGAGGTGGAATGGCGCTACCCCGACCGGCCCACAATCCAGATGGTGCTGCCCTACTGCCTGATCGCCGATGAAATGGTCTACATGACCCAACTTGGCACCTTCGCCCATTATCGCGCCGATCCCTTGCCCGGCACCATCTTTGGCGGGCGCTTTCCGATCAACGTCTGGCCGCGGCCCATCATGTGGGCGTTCGAATGGCACGAGCCGCAAAAGGACATCATCCTGCGCCGGGGCGAGCCACTATTCTATCTGCAGTTCGAGGCAGAGGGCCCCGATCGCCCGGTGCAACTGGTCGAGGCGGAAAAGACTGCCGATCTTGAGGCCTACCTTGAGAAAATCTCGGGCGTGGTGAATTACGTCAACCAGACCTTCAGCCTGTTCAAAGCGGCCGAGGCGGTGCGCCCGAAACGGTTGGTCACGCCCAAGGCGCGCCCGTGAAATCAATTCTGTGCACATGGGATATGGCGGCAGGGGCCGAACGGGTGCTGCTGGCAGTGGAAAACCGGATCGAGGCGCCGAACTGGGATCCGGACGGGAAATCGCTGCTGGTGAATGGTGGGGGGGCCTTGTTCAGGGTACCGTTGAACAAGCCCACGTTGCAGCCTGTGAACACGGGCTTTGCCGTGCGCTGCAACAATGACCACGGTATCAGCCCGGATGGGCAGACCATTGCCCTGTCGCATCACACCGAACGCGGTTCGGAAATTTATATGATGCCAGCCACCGGCGGCATACCGATGCCAGTCACCACACATGCGCCAAGCTGGTGGCATGGCTGGTCTCCTGATGGCAAGACACTGGCCTATGTGGCGGCAAGGGGTGGCAGCCGGGTCATTGATGTTTACACCATTGCCATCACAGGCGGTGATGAAACGCGTCTGACGCATGGCGAAGGACACTGCGACGGACCGGATTTTTCAGCGGATGGCCAACAGATTTACTACAATTGTGACCGTGCAGGCCATGCGCAAATCTGGGTAATGGATGCGAACGGTGCCAATCAACGCATGTTGTTTGCCGATGACCAGGTCAACTGGTTTCCCCACCCTTCGCCTTGCGGACGGCATCTGGTGTACCTGGCCTATCCGCCCGGCACATTGGGCCACCCTGCAAATCTGCCCGTGGCGTTGGTGGTCTGCAAACCCGATGGCACAGATCGCCACCGCATTCTGGAATTTACAGGCGGTCAGGGCACCATCAACGTGCCAAGCTGGCGGCCTGATGGCGGGGCCTTTGCCTATGTGCGGTTTGAACCGATGTAAGTCCACCCACCGCTAGGGGTGCTCATGCCGGATCAAACGCTTGATCGACCGCCCACCCAGGTAGCCAAAAATTATCAGGGGCAGGCCCACAAGTTCGAGAAGCGGAGCTGCCGCTGGCAGGCCACGGGTCCAAAGAACATAGCCCAAGAAGGCCAACCCTGCGATGCTGGCCACCAGCCAGAACTTAAGCTCACCCCGCGTTGGGCCGTAACGAAAAGGGTTTGGTTCAGACATGATCCTGCTCTGTCCAATGGCTTCTTTTGCAAGGAAAGTGATCTGCAATTGAAATACGGCAAGGCACAAAGAGCAAGCCATCCCACAGGCCCCGGGCAGAAATGTTGTTGACCGGCCCTGCCACGCGTGATTCCCTACCTGCCATGACCAAACGCTTCATCCCTTTGATCGTTGTGGCAGGGCTGATCCTGTTGACCGCAGCCTATCTGCTTTGGATCGGGCGTGAGCCAATCTGCAAATGCGGCTACATCAAGCTTTGGCATGGGCAAGTTGTCAGTTCGGAAAATTCGCAACATATTTCCGACTGGTATACGCCCAGTCACATCATTCACGGCTTTATCTTTTTTGGCCTGCTCTGGCTGTTTGCTCGCAAGCTGGACCTTGGCTGGCGGCTGGTGATTGCCACAGTGATCGAAGCCGCATGGGAGATTGTCGAGAATTCGGATGCCGTGATTGAACGCTATCGCACGGTGACAATTTCACTGGATTATTATGGCGACAGCGTCCTGAACGTGGTGGCCGATCTGGCAGCAATGATCGTGGGCTTTGTGCTGGCAAGCCGCCTGCCAGTCTGGGCAACCGTGGCAATTGCCCTGCTGTTCGAGGCAACCACGATTCTATTGATCCGTGATGGCCTTGCGCTGAACGTTCTGATGTTGCTGTACCCGTTGGACAGTGTGGCCACCTGGCAGGCAGGGCGTTAGCAGCCAGCGCCCTATGATTGCTGGGTTCGCATGGCCTGCCACGGCCTGTTTGCACGCAATCATTTGTCAATCACTCGCGCGCAGGCTGACAGCCAGATCGTTCACGTCGGGCTTGGATGGAAGACATGCAGTATTTCGCAGCAAAAATATTCTGGCCAGCTGGTCAACTGTCGTGCAGTTGGGTCAGGCAGCATAATGGGGCATTGAAGCAGGTCTGGCACATGTGCCCGCTGTTTGGCCCAAACGACATACGCTAGGCAAAGGCGCGGCGCACCAGCCAGCCAGCGATGGCAGTGCCGCATGCAAGCAAAGCCGTGACCCAGAAAAACCCGTGGTCACCCAACAAGTGCACCAGATTGCCCAAAATGATTGGCGCAAAGATGCCGCCAACCAGCCCGGCCGCGATAATTGTGGGCGACACACGCGGATCATCACCCATCACACGGGATGCTGCCACATAGAAACCGGGAAAGAACAGCCCAACGCAGGCCCCCATGGCCACAAAAAACCACGCAGCACTTATTGTCGCGGCACCCGCCCCACTCAAAGCCGCACCCGACAGCGCAAGCAGGTACAGCGTGAACGGCGCGATGCGATGGGAAATGAAAACCAGCACAATGCGCGCCGCCAGAAAGGCCACAAAAAACAGCGACAAAAGGCGCGCTGCATCGTCTTCGCTGATTCCAGTAGCGATCAGTGCGGTGGGCCCAAGACCGATCATGCTGGCCTCCAACCCGATACTGACAACTGCCAAAGACATAAGCCCAAAGCGCGGGTTGAAAGGCCCATTGGCCCGCTGTGGCGGTGCAGCGGATTTCCCCACTTGCCCCGCACCCAGCCAACAGGCCACAGCGACACCTGCCACCAGCCCAAAGGTTGCAGGGATGCTGCGCCCCAGCCACACAAACACCAGCGGCACCGCAATCGCGCCAAAGGCAAAGGTCGCGTTCAGCAGGCTGACCATCGCACCGCCCCGGTTGCCATAGGCCCGCAGGATGCGCGGGTTGAACACGGCGGTCGCCGCGCCATATCCTGCCCCGAACAACAGCGCCCCAATCAGCGTGCCGGCAAAGCCAGGTTGCGCCATCACGATTGCAGCCCCCAACGCCATGGGCGCAAGCGCGTGACGGGGGCCGTAAGCCTCGGCCTTGACATACATCATGGCCACTCCGAAGGCGCAGCCAACCCAATGCGCCGAAATAAGAAAGCCGGATGATGCCTCTGTCAGACCCAGTGTGCGCTGAAACTCGGGCAAGGCGGGGCCATAGATCGAGGCCCCAGCCCCCATCATGACAAATGTGACCACTCCTACAGCAAGCAGGATCAGGTTCGCACGGCTATCTTGGGGCATTCAGGTGCTTTCGGCAAAGGTTGCTTCATGTCCCTTGCCGCACTGGCGGTGTCAACGCCCGGAGGCAGGCCAATCCGCGTTTTGCAACCTTGCCAGATAAAACTGCCGCACTTTAGTATGGTCTATCACCTGATCGGCACCCTGGCAGACCAGCGCTACTTTTTCAGGCGCAACGCCCAGGCATCAGCCGCGGCTTTG
>JBJOQW010000066.1:0-5674 GCA_046049665.1 Pseudomonadota bacterium
GTTGCCGTGGACCGCCCCTCACCCCATAATCTTTGGCCCGACGTCGTTTGACATGGACCCGAACTGCCATCGGCTTAGTTAATGATCTGTAACCAACCCCGAAAGCACCCCCCATGCAAATCGCCACCCTGTACCTGTCCACCGCCATCATCTTCCTTGTCCTTGATGCCATCATGCTTGGCCTTGTGATGAAGCCGCTGTTCACCCGCCACATCGGCCCCCT
The DNA here is from genome assembly GCA_046049665.1 of Pseudomonadota bacterium. Classification (GTDB taxonomy): domain Bacteria; phylum Pseudomonadota; class Alphaproteobacteria; order Rhodobacterales; family Rhodobacteraceae; genus JAAFHS01. The sequence continues at coordinate 224 of JBJOQW010000066.1, forward strand.
GATGATTGAACCCATTCGCTACGTCCCCGCCGCCGCCTTCTATGCGGCCTATGTCGCGGGCCTCATCTACCTCGTCTCCCTCCCCGCGCTGAAAACCGGCGCACCCGTGCTGATCCCGGCCATGATCATCGGCGCCATGGCCTACGGCACCTATGAATTCACGAGCTTTGCCATCATGCGCGACTGGCACTGGCAGATGGTGGCGACGGACTTCATCTGGGGCACGGTTCTGACCGGGCTGTCAGCCTGGGGCGGGGTGATGATCACACGCGCGTTTACGGCGGGTTGAGCAGCGGTTAACACTGCGCGCGTAGAGACGAAAAGAAGACGCAAAGAAGATGGGAAAAAGAGTGGTCATTTACGGCTTGTCGACCTGCGATACCTGCAAAAAGGCGCAAAAGGCGCTGGTGGCGGCGGGGCATGATGTCACGTTCCGCGACGTGCGGGCCGCGCCTTTGACGGATGCCGAAATCAACGAATTCATCGTGGAATTCGGGACGCGCATCATCAATACGCAAAGCACGACATGGCGGGGTCTGTCAGACTGGATGAAGGCGTCTGAGGCGGATCATCAGCTGCGCGAACACCCAGCGCTGATGAAGCGGCCGGTGATCCGGTCTGATGCGGGGCTGACGCTGGGCTGGGATGATGCGGTGGCGGCCAAGTACATGTGAAAACGGCCCGGGGTGGGGCCGGGCCGTTTCAAAACCTGTGAAATAACAGTGTGTTAAAGCAGTCTCAGATCACCTGCAGACTGCTTGCCATCACGGCCTGTCTGCATTTCAAAACCGATCTTCTGGTTGTCGTTCAGGCCTTTCAGCCCGGCGCGTTCCACAGCCGAGATATGAACAAAGATATCCTTGCCGCCATCATCGGGCGCAATGAAACCATAGCCCTTCGTGCTGTTGAACCACTTTACGGTGCCTGTCGGCATGCCGCCTCTCCCCTTCCATAAACCCCCACCTTGCACCATTGCAGGTGGTCGTGCAGCCAGGTCTTCCTTTTCGTCAAGCTGCCGTGGGTGGTCAGAAGGCGCGTCGAAAGCTGTTGTCACAACCCAAAGGATGCGCAAGCCGCCCGAAAAATCAAGGGCGATTCACACATCGGCAAGGGTTCGCCCACACGTTAGCGCAGGTCCGGCGGCAGGCTTTCGGCGGAAAGTGACATGAGAGCGGTTGCAAGGGGCAGGGTGGCAGTGATCGTATCACCCAGACGGCGCAGGGAAACGGTGCGGTCCTCGACCTCTTTCTTGCCGATGGCCAGAATCACCGGCACCTTGCCGACGGAATGTTCGCGCACCTTGTAGTTGATCTTTTCGTTGCGCACATCGGCTTCGGCCCGGACGCCGGCCTTTTGCAATTCGGCAACGATCTCATGCACGTAAGGATCAGCGTCCGATACGATCGAGGCCACAACCACCTGCCGTGGGGCCAGCCAGAAGGGCAGCTTGCCGGCGTGGTTTTCGATCAGAATGCCGATAAAACGCTCAAAGCTGCCAAGGCAGGCGCGGTGCAGCATGAAGGGGCGGTGGCGTGCGCCGTCTTCGCCGATATAGCTGGCATCCAGCCGCTCGGGCAGGTTCGGGTCAAGCTGCAGCGTGCCGCATTGCCAGTCACGCCCGATGGCATCGGTCAGCACGAATTCCAGCTTGGGGGCATAAAACGCGCCCTCACCGGGGAACAGTTCGTAGGAATAGCCCGCCGCCGTGGTGGCATTGGCAAGGGCGGCCTCCATCTTGTCCCAGATCTCATCGCTGCCCACGCGCTTTTCTGGGCGCGTTGACAGCTTGATGCGCCATTTGTCAAAGCCAAGCTCGGCATAGATGCGCGACAGGAATTCAATGAACTTGCGGCTTTCGCTTTCCACCTGATCCAGCGTGCAAAAGATATGCGCGTCGTCCTGTGTAAAGCCGCGCACCCGCATGATGCCATGCAAGGCACCGCTGGGTTCGTAGCGGGCGCATGACCCGAATTCCGCCATCCGCAAGGGCAGATCGCGATAGCTTTTGATGCCGACATTGAAGATCTGCACATGGCAGGGGCAGTTCATGGGCTTGAGCGCGTTCACCACCTTTTCGCGTGCGCCTTCTTCATCAACCTCAACGATGAACATGTTCTCGCGGTAGTTTTCCCAGTGGCCTGAGTCTTCCCAGAGCTTGCGGTTCACCACCTGCGGCGTGTTCACCTCGACATAGCCATCGGCACGCTGGCGGCGGCGCATATAGTCTTGTAGCTGCGTATAGATCGTCCAGCCGTTCGGGTGCCAGAACACCTGACCGGGGGCTTCTTCCTGCATGTGGAACAGGCCCATCTCGCGGCCAAGCTTGCGGTGATCCCGCTTTGCCGCCTCTTCCAGCATGGTCAGATGCGCCTTCAGGTCATCTCGGTTCTTGAAGGCAAGGCCGTAGATGCGTTGCAGCATCGGGCGCGTGGCATCGCCGAGCCAATAGGCACCCGCCACATGCGTCAGCTTGAAGGCATCGGCGGGCACCTGGCCTGTGTGGGCCAAGTGCGGGCCGCGGCACAGGTCTTGCCAGTTGCCATGCCAGTACATGCGCAGGTCTTCGCCTGCGGGAATCCGGTCGATAAGTTCGATTTTGAAAGGTTCACCGCGGTCCGCGTAGTACTTTTTCGCCCGCTCACGATCCCAAAGTTCGGTTTTGACAGGTTCGCGCGCGTTGATGATCTGCTTCATCCTGGCTTCGATCTGGCCAAGGTCTTCGGGCGTGAAGGGTTCTGCCCGGTCAAAATCATAGAACCAGCCGTAATCACGCACCGGGCCGATGGTCACCTTCACATCAGGCCAGATTTCCTGCACGGCGCGGGCCATGATATGTGCGCAATCATGCCGGATCAGTTCCAGCGCCTGTGCATCATCGGCCATTGTGTGAATCGCAATCGTGCCATCCACCATGATCGGCCATTGCAGATCAACATGCGCGCCATTGACCGAGGCGCTGATGGCCTTCTTGGCAAGGCCGGGAGCAATGGACATGGCCACTTCGCCCGCTGTCACGCCGGCAGGGTAGGCGCGCACGTTGCCATCAGGAAAGGTCAGGGAAATCTGGGACATGGATGTCCTCCTCGTCGTTTTGGCGCCTACGAAACGCCCGGTTGCGGGTTATGTCGGCGCTTGATGGCGCGAGGCGGTAGCCATGTCAACCTCCACAGGGTATCACATGGCCAACCAGGGGGATGACTGTGACCGAACCAAAACACCTGATCACGCCACAAGGCCGCCGGATTGCCTATCACCACACGCCGGGGCAGGGGCCGGGTGTGGTGTTTCTGGGTGGCTTCAAGTCTGACATGACGGGGACCAAGGCCGTGTTTCTGGAAGGCTGGGCGCGGGCGCGGGGACATGCGTTTCTGCGGTTGGATTATTCAGGGCATGGCCAATCAGGCGGTGCGTTTGAGGATGGTTGCATCGGCGACTGGGCCGCTGATGCAGCGGCGGTGATTGACGCGGTGACCACAGGGCCGCAGGTGCTGGTGGGGTCATCCATGGGGGGATGGATTGCGTTGTTGTTGGCGCGCGCGCAGCCTGACCGTGTGGCGGGGCTGGTGGGCATTGCGGCGGCGCCAGATTTTACGGTTGATGTAGAGGCAGAGATGACGGCGGCCGAACATGCCGCCATGGCGCGCGATGGACGGATCGTGCAGCCGTCAGACTATGCTGACCAACCCTATGTCTTTACCCGCAAGTTGATCGAGGATGGCCGTGCGCAGCAGGTGCTGGCCGCGCCCCTGCATCTGCCGTTTCCGGTGCGCCTGCTGCAGGGGACGGCGGACCGTGATGTGCTTCCTGCCGTGGCGTTACGCTTGCTTGACCACGTGACTGGCGGTGATGTGCGCCTGACACTGGTGAAAGACGCCGACCACCGCTTTTCAACGCCGGCCTGCCTTGCATTGATCGGCGATACTGTGGCGGCGGTATTGGGGGCCAGCAGTTTGGGAGGCTGACATGCGCTTGTTCGTGAAATTCATTCTGGCTGTGGTGGTGATCATCGCCTGCCTTGCCTTTACCTTTCCGCGTGATGGTGTGGACCGCGAGATCAGCTTTGATCCTGCCAGCCTGCCGGATGATCTGGATGGCTATCTGGCCGATGTCGAAGCGCAAGTGGCGGATCTGACCGAAGGGTCGGCCAAGCGCATTATCTGGGCGGGCACGCCGGGGGCAAAGACGCCACTGGCGATTGTCTATGTGCACGGGTTTTCGGCCACGGCGGAAGAGGTGCGCCCGGTGCCGGACAATGTGGCAAAGGCTACGGGGGCCAATCTCTACTTCATGCGGCTGGCAGGGCACGGGCGTTCGGGTGAGGCCATGGCCACGGCCACGGCGGGTGACTGGGTGGAAGACATGGCCGAGGCGATGGCGATTGGCCGCCGTCTGGGTGACAGGGTGGTGCTGATGTCCACTTCAACGGGCGCGCCACTGGCGGCGATTGCGGCGGTGGATCCGGCCCTGTCTGAAGGGCTGGGCGGGGTGGTGATGATCTCGCCCAACTTCGGTCTGAAATCGGCGGCGGGTGCCATTCTGGATATGCCGCTGGCGCGCTGGTGGGGGCCCATGGTGGCCGGGGCGACGCGGAGTTTTGAGCCCGAGAATGCGGGCCACGCGGCACATTGGACAACAAGTTACCCCACAACGGCGCTGTTTCCGATGGCAGCTTTGGTGCGCGAAGGGCGGAGCCTTGATTTTGCAGCAGCCAAAGTGCCGCTGTTGCTGATGTATGCCGAGGCGGATCTTGTGATTGATCCTGCGCGCATTCCGGCGGTGGCGGGTGCCTGGGGCGGACCCGTGGCCGAAGAAAAATTCGTGATGGGTGAAGGAGATGACCCTTATCATCATGTGATTGCAGGTGATATCCTGTCACCGGGCCAGACAGCAAAGGCCACTGACGTGATCACAGCATGGATAGGGGCTAACGGCTTGTGAACGACCCGCTTGTCATCATTCCCGGCCTGTTGTCTGACGCGCGCGTGGTGCTGCCGCAGATGCTGGCCGTGGGTGAAAAGATGGGGGTGATCGTCAGTCTGCCGGTGCAGGGCCATTCGGTCGAACCCATGGCCGAGGCCGTGCTGCACGCCTGCCCTGCGCGCTTTGCCCTGATGGGCGTGGGGCTGGGCGGCATTGTTGCGTTGGAGGTGATGCGGCGGGCGGGCGAGCGCATTTCACAGGTGATTTTTGTGGCGACTGATCCGCTGCCGGAAGACCCCAAGGTGGCAGCAGAGCGTGAAGTGCGCATGGTGGCGGTGCGGGCGGGGCGCTTGGGCGAAATGCTGATGCATGATGTCAGCGTGGGCACGGGGCCGGATGCCGAATTCGCGATGGACGTGCAGCGCGATATGGCCTTTGATCTGGGTGAGGGCGTCTATCTGCGCCAGTCGCGCGCCTTGCAACGCAGGCCGGATCAGCAAAAGACGCTGCGCAAGGCGGCCATGCCTGCAC
>JBJOQW010000067.1:0-3238 GCA_046049665.1 Pseudomonadota bacterium
CTTTATGACGGATCATGGGCGGAATGGGGCATGTATGATGATCTTCCACTTGCAAAAGGACCGGCTGACTGAGGGCTGGATAGCACATGTTTGATACGCTGAACGCACAACCCGCTGACAAGATTCTGACGCTGATCCAGATGTTCAAGGATGACGCGCGCACGGGCAAGATCGACCTTGGCGTGGGCGTCTACAAGGATGCCAGCGGGCTGACGCCGGTGATGCGGGCGGTCAAGGCGGCCGAGAAAAAGTTGTGGGAACAGGAAGTTACGAAGACCTACACAGGTCTGGCGGGTGAGCCTGCCTATAACGCGGCGATGGTGGGCATGATCCTTGGCGCGGGCTATGCGGACCGGGCGGCAAGTGTCGCGACACCGGGGGGCACGGGGGCAATCCGGCAGGCGCTGGAGCTGATCCGGCTGGCCTCACCAGGGGCGAAGGTCTGGCTGAGCAATCCGACATGGCCGAACCACCCGTCGATCATCAAATATCTTGGGATGCCGATGGCGACCTACCGCTATTTCGATGAGACGTCGGGCGGGATTGATTTTGCAGGGCTGATGGCCGATCTGGCGGGGGTGCAGGCGGGGGATGCGGTGCTGCTGCATGGCTGCTGCCATAACCCGACGGGCGCCAATCTGGATGCGGGGCAGTGGTCCGAAGTGGCCGACCTGCTGCTGGCAAAAGGGGCCATTCCGTTTATTGACCTTGCATATCAAGGGTTTGGTGATGGGCTGGAGGCGGATGCGGCACCAACGCGGATGGTTGCGGCGCGCTTTCCCGAGGTGATCATCGCGGCCTCTTGTTCCAAGAATTTTGGCATTTACCGCGAACGCACGGGCATTCTGATCGCACTTGGCGATGCGTCACGGCGGGCGATCACGCAGGGCAACCTCGCGTTTCTGAACCGGCAGAATTACAGCTTTCCACCGGATCACGGGGCGCGGCTGGTGACGATGATCCTGGAAGACGCAGAGCTGCGGGCCGACTGGATGGCTGAGCTGGAAGAGGTGCGGCTGAATATGCTGAGCCTTCGCAAGGGGTTAGCAGATGCGTTGCGGCAAGCCACCAATTCTGACCGGTTCGATTTTATCAGCTCACATCGGGGCATGTTCAGCCGCCTTGGCCTGACGGAAGCGCAGGTGGAACGGCTGAGGGCAGAGCATGGCATCTACATGGTCAGCGACAGCCGGATCAACATTGCGGGGCTGAACGCCGCCACCGTGCCGGTGCTGGCCAAGGCCGTAGCCGGGGTGCTCTGATCCGTAGGGTGCGCTACAGCGCACCGCCCCCTGGCCCAACCGCAAATGCAAACGGCCCGCAGCGGGAGGATCCTGCAGGCCGCCGCCTTTCACGTCCAAACCTGAGGGAGGAGGGGTTTGGCGTGTATGCACCGGGGCGGCCCAAGGACCGCCCCTGCTTTGGTTACATGTTGTAGGCGCGCTCGCCGTGTTCGGCCAGATCAAGGCCTTCACGCTCCACGTCCTCTTTCACGCGCAGGCCCATCACCAGATCAACCAGCTTGTACAGGATGAACGACCCGATACCCGAGAAGGCGATGGTGAACAGCACGGCCTTGATCTGCGCTGTCAGCATGAAGCCCATGTCATAGGCGCCAACCTGCAGCGTGCCGGGGACCGAGGTGTAATCCGGGATACCAGCGCCACCCAAGGCCGGGTTGACCAGAATGCCCGTGGCGATTGCCCCGATGATCCCGGCAAGACCGTGGATGCCGAACACGTCAAGGCTGTCATCCAGTTTGAACATGTTCTTGACGTAGGCCACAAAGTAGAAGCACGCGACACCGGCGACCAGACCAAGGCACAGCGCACCCATCGGCCCGGCAAAGCCCGCCGCCGGTGTGACCGCAACCAGACCCGTCACCACGCCCGACACAAGGCCCAGCAGCGATGGTTTGCCCTTCAGCAGCCATTCGGCAAACATCCACGAAACCCCGGCACCCGCCGTTGCCACAAAGGTGTTCACAATGGCCAGTGAGGTGATGGAGTTTGCTTCAAGGTTGGACCCGGCGTTAAAGCCGAACCAGCCCACCCACAGCAGCGCGCCACCGATCATGGTCATTGTCAGCGAATGCGGCGCCATGCTGTCTTTGCCATAGCCCACGCGCTTGCCCAGCAGGATACAGCCCACAAGGCCAGCCACACCTGCGTTGATGTGCACAACCGTACCACCGGCAAAGTCCAAGGCACCCCAGTTCCACAGCAGGCCGTTTGCAGCAAGGTTCGCCGCAGCAGCCTCGGCCCCGGCTGTATCACCGGCAGCTTCGGCAATCAGCTTCAGTGTCTGCTGTTCAGCCAGGAAATCCGGGCCGCCCCACCACCAGACCATATGGGCCATCGGGAAATAGATGAACGTCACCCACAGGATGGTAAACACCATCAAGGACGAAAACTTCATGCGTTCCGCAAAGGCACCCACGATCAGCGCAGGCGTGATCATGGCAAAGGTCATCTGGAAGGCGATGAAGGTATATTCCGGCAGCCAGACACCGTTGGTGAAGGTGGGAACCAGCGTTGTTGCATCAACACCCGCAAGGAACATCTTCGACAGACCGCCAACATAGGTATCCATCGACCCGCCGTAAGAGAAGGCCAGCGAATAGCCATAGGTCACCCAGATGATGCAGACCACGGCGCAGATGGCAAAGACCTGCGTCAGCATCGACAGCATGTTCTTGGTGCGCACCAGACCGCCGTAAAACAGCGCGAGGCCCGGCACGATCATCAACAGCACAAGCACGGTTGAAATGCTCATCCAGGCCACATCGCCGCCATGCACGGCCTTTTCATAGACATAAGGCACCAAGGCAGCCGTTTCGGTGGCCGCTTCGGCGGTTTCCGTTGTTGCCTCTTGCGCCCGGGCGGGCAGGCTGGCGAACAGAGACGCACCAAGCGCCCCCAGGCCCGCAAATTGTGTGACGTTCTTCATCAATTGGTTTCCCCTTCCCCGCACGCGTCAGAGCGCATCATCGTTGGTTTCGCCGGTGCGCACCCGCACGGCCTGTTCGACGTCCAGCACGAAGATCTTGCCGTCGCCGATCTTGTCCGTCTTCGCCGTCTTCGCGATGGTATCGACCACCTGATCGGCCAGCGCATCGCTGACCACGATCTCAAGCCGCACCTTCGGCACGAAGTTCACCGCATATTCCGCACCACGGTAGATTTCCGTATGGCCCGACTGGCTGCCGAAACCCTTGATTTCGGTCACCATCATGCCG
>JBJOQW010000068.1:0-3114 GCA_046049665.1 Pseudomonadota bacterium
TCGCCTGCAAGGCGTGAAGATCAACGACAAGCACATCGAAGTGATTGTCCGCCAGATGCTGCAAAAGCTGGAAATCCTGGATAGCGGCGATACCACGCTGCTGAAAGGCGAACACGTCGACAAGACCGAGCTTGAGGAAGAGAACCTCAAGGCGCGGAACCGTGGCCTGCGTGAGGCATCGGCCGAGGCGATCCTTCTGGGCATCACCAAGGCCAGCTTGCAGACGCGGTCGTTCATCAGTGCGGCCTCGTTCCAGGAAACCACGCGCGTGCTGACCGAGGCTTCGGTGCAGGGCAAGCGGGATAAACTGGTCGGCCTGAAAGAGAACGTCATCGTGGGCCGTCTGATCCCGGCAGGCACCGGTGGTGCCACCAGCCGCGTGAAGAAAATCGCCACGGACCGTGACGCCGTGGTGATCGAGGCACGCCGGTCAGTGGCCGAACAGGCGGCAGCGCTTGCTGCGCCGACGGACATCGTGATGGACGTGGCTGACGTGGACAGCGGTCTGGTTGATACGGTCGAAAGCCGCGATTGATCTGACCTGACAGAATGAAAGGGCCCCTACGTGCAAGCGCGGGGGCCTTTTGTTTTGGAATTCGCTGCAACCCGCGACGACCTTATTCGTAGACTCTCCACCGGTTCTCGACACGGTGCTCGAATGGCAGCTTTGAGCTCATTGCTGACGTTAGTTCGCATCTTCACTTTTGCCCGGAATCAAGGGCGAAGCCCGCCGGGCCGCGCCCGACCTCCCCCCGGGAGGGCGCGTTTGCGACTGTAGCCAGCAGAAATTCGGTGGAAAATATTGTACCATAAAGCGTCTAGAACCAGCCTTGGCGCGCCATCCCGAGGTCGAGCGCAGCCCTATGTTGGGATCCGGTGAATATCGGCTCTGTCCGCTAATCTGCCATGCGACCAGAACTCTGGCACGTTCACAGTAAACACCATCCATTGGCGCACGGCACCGATAGTTAACAAATCCTGAAATCACTTTCTTAACCCCCTGATTTCATTCACCCCAAATCCTGTCCCATGATGGGACATGCCCCGCACCCCGCTTACCCCCGGTGGCCAACGCCCCTTTCCCTTCCACGCTGCAGGCCCTACACCACCCTCAGGTGACGCCCCACAGGACCCCCCAGATGCCCCTCTCTGATAACCTGCGCGGCGCGGCCTTCATGTGCGCGGCCATGGCGTTTTTCAGCGTGAATGACGCCTTCATGAAGAAAATCACCCAAACCATGCCGCTGTTTGAAACCATCGCCCTGCGCGGGCTAGTCACGGTGCTGGGCCTTGGCCTGCTGGTGATCCTGACCGCGGGCGGCCAGTTCCGCATGACCCGCCGCAACGCGGGGCTGACAGGGTTGCGCGCCACTGGCGAGGTGCTGGGCACCTTCGCCTTTCTGGGCGCCCTCATGCACATGCCGCTGGCGACGCTGACGGCGATCTTTCAGGCGCTGCCCTTGGCCGTCACGCTGTCAGCGGCGGTGGTGTTTCGCGAAAGGATCGGCTGGCGCAGGCTGGCTGCGATCATCGTGGGTTTCGTGGGTGTGCTGATCATCATCCGCCCCGGTGCCGCCAGTTTTGATATCTGGTCACTCGTGGCCCTGTCATCAGTGGCCTTCATCGTGCTGCGCGAATTGCCCACCCGCCGTCTGGGCACGGATGTGCCGTCAGTGACCGTGGCCTTCTGGTCTGCCGTCGCCGTGACCCTGTCCTCCGGGCTGGTTGCCCTGGGGCAGGGCTGGAGCAGCCCGGGTGGTGCCACCATGGCGATGATCCTAGCCGCAGGCGCGCTGGTGATGGCGGGTTATATCACCAGCATCCGCGCGGTGCGTCTGGGCGACATCAGCTTTGTGGCGCCTTACCGCTATACCGCCCTGCTGTGGGGCGTTCTGCTTGGATGGTTCGTGTTCAGCGATTTTCCCGATGGCTGGACCTTTGTCGGGGCAGGGGTCGTGATCGCCTCTGGCCTGTTCACCATCTGGCGCGAGGCGGCCCTTCGCCGGGCGGCCCGATCTGTTGACATCCCACCCGACTCCCCCTATACGCCGCGCAACCGTGGTCACAGGTCCGCCTGACGCCAAGGTTCAGAATGCTTGATGTGGTCATGATCCGGGCCGAAAATGCCCCGATCCTCTGGAATTCCACCGCGCAGCCCCGCAAGGGGGCCTGTCGCGGTTTACCGTTTTGTGATTCGCACAAGGCGGCGTCGAGAAGCAGTGTCCCGAAGGTTCGGGGCGAGTATTGACAGCGCTGAATGCGCACAACTGAGGTATGTGAATGCCGACGATCCAACAGCTGATCCGGAAGCCCCGGGAAGCGAACGTGCGGAAATCCAAGTCGCAGCACCTGGAATCCTGCCCGCAAAAGCGTGGGGTTTGCACCCGCGTCTATACCACTACCCCGAAAAAGCCGAACTCGGCTATGCGGAAAGTCGCCAAGGTGCGCCTGACCAACGGTTTCGAGGTGATCTCCTACATCCCTGGCGAAAAGCACAACCTGCAAGAGCACAGCGTTGTCCTGATCCGCGGCGGCCGTGTGAAAGACCTTCCGGGTGTGCGCTATCACATCCTGCGCGGCGTTCTGGATACCCAGGGCGTCAAGGAACGTCGTCAACGCCGGTCGAAGTACGGCGCGAAGCGTCCGAAGTAAGGAGATACACACATGTCCCGTCGTCACGCCGCTGAAAAGCGCGAAATCCTGCCGGACGCCAAGTATGGCGATAAGGTTCTGACCAAATTCATGAACAACCTGATGCTCGATGGCAAAAAGTCCGTCGCAGAATCGATTGTTTACGGCGCTCTTGACCGCGTTCAGACGCGCCTCAAGCGCGAGCCGATCCAGGCCTTCCACGAAGCGCTGGATAACGTGAAGCCATCCGTCGAAGTGCGTTCGCGCCGCGTCGGTGGTGCAACGTATCAGGTTCCTGTTGAAGTGCGCACCGAACGCCGTGAAGCGCTGGCAATCCGCTGGTTGATCATCGCTGCACGCAAGCGCAACGAAAACACCATGGAAGAGCGTCTGGCCGCCGAGCTGTCGGACGCCGTGCAGAACCGCGGCACTGCCGTGAAAAAGCGCGAAGACACCCACAAGATGGCCGACGCGAACAAAGCG
>JBJOQW010000069.1:0-8023 GCA_046049665.1 Pseudomonadota bacterium
TTGTCAGTGCAATTCGAACCGCATCCTTACGAAATTCCTCTGTTCTTCCTGTGCCCATGAATCATCTCCTTTGCTGCACATTACGCTCTCAAAGGAGCGGCACCAAACCGCGACAGGTCCATTCCTTGCCTTCAATCGGTTGCGAGGGAATGCGGCGGTGCCGGCGGGGTTTCTGCTAGGGTTCATGCGGCGGTGGCGGACTGGCTCGCTCACCACGTCTCAAAACCCCAAGGATGGGCCAGCAGAACTGCGGACCCATGACACAAAAGTGGAGGAGCTCAATGATCTGATCCGGGTCGCACCAAGCAACAACAGGGGATTCCATGAAGCGGATCTTTGCAGGTTGATCGGCCGAGCAGCCTACGATGCACGCGTGCGGGACGTGATCCGACAGTTCAATTGTCCAAGGTTCGCGGCAATCCTTGCGGTTCATGGACGCGCGGTGTTGGCGGGGGAGATTTCGAGATGATAATCGCTTGCTGTATACGGTACAAACTATCGAAGCGAAGTACGGAGGTTGCGCGGCGAAGCGATGTGACGTGTTTGGCCTCCTCAATGTATGCCGCCGAAGCAGACGTTTTTGATTTCGAGGAAATCCTCGATCCCATATTTCGACCCTTCGCGCCCGAGACCGGACTGTTTGATACCTCCAAACGGGGCGACCTCGGTCGAGATCATCCCGGTGTTGACACCTACCATGCCGCTTTCCAACGCCTATGCCATTCGCCAAACTCGTGCCAGATCGCGGCTGTAGAAATAGGCTGCAAGGCCGAATTCGCTGTCGTTGGCCAATGCGATCACCTCGGCCTCTGTGTCAAACCGGACAGACGAGCGGTGCATCTAGCCGCAATCATTGTGGTCATGCTTGTGAACTCCGCAGCCCTCGCACAACCATAGGTGATTGGCTGCCTGCCGCCCGAAGTGCCATTCACCGACCTTCCAGAGCCAGTTCTCGACGAGTACTGCGCAGAAATCGCCGCCTACTTTGCGGCCGTCAGCTCCCACATCGCCTGCCTGGACACAGAGCGCAATCGCGCCCTTTTGGAAGCCCAAAGGGCGACCGGGGCTTGTTCAACCTTCCTCAGCATCCAGTCAGCTCAGAAGGACCTCCCGTGAAACCTCTCCTCCCCGCCCTTCTCCTTCGATAAAACAGGCAACAGAATGGTCCGGAACCAATCAAGGTTGATCCCGGACCATGCCGCAACTGCTGGGAGGAACAGGAGCGGATCTTCTTTGCGCCACTTGGCCAACAATCGTTGAACAGTCGCTTTATGCGGGCCAGCTAAAGATGTCAGGTGAGCAAACCAGCAACTTTGCTCGCGACAGCCGCGCCAAGAGTCTTGTTGTCTTCGACCGTAAAGTGAATGCCGTCGCAGCCGTTGGTTGACATGATCTTGCCTGCGTCCAGCATCTCGATGCCGAAGAACGAACACAGCGCGGAATATTGCTTTGGCATTGCAAGTGTCTTTTCGCGACCACCTTCGAACATGCCCTGAAACCATTCATGCGGCATTTCAGCCAGTGGGGGCGGGCAGACCACCAAAACCTTGGGCGCGCCGTAAACCGTGCCCACACCGCCCGCTGATGTCAGAATCTGGATCAACAGTTTGGAAAGGCCATTCGCAATTTCATATGGCGTACGGCGGAAGACAGCCTTGGTGTCATTGGTGCCCAGCATTACGACAACCAGATCCAGCGGGAAATGGCTGGCCAGTGCGGCGGGCAGGTGGTTTGATCCGTTCAGCCGCGCATCGGTTGGGTCATCCAGATTGGTCGTGCGGGCCGAAAGCCCTTCTTCCAACACCTCAAACCCATCACCCAGGGCTGCAGCCATCACGCCGGTCCAGCGTTCGGAAAACGGGTAACGGGTGGTGGGTGCCCCTGCCAAAGTAGGCACCCAACCCCAGGTCAATGAATCGCCAAAGCACATCACGCGTTTCTTGTCAGTCATCGTAATCCTCCTCTTTTCGCATAGCATTTGGTGTGTTTCAGCCGCCCCGCTGGCGGTCGATTATTGGCTTGATCGGCGCATAACCCGGACTATCGCCAGCGAAAGGATCAGCGCGCTGCCGGTGAAAATCTGGTCCATCCAGTAGGGCGCGCCAATCAAGATCAGGCCTGTGATGCCAAACTGGATCACCGCAATCGACAGAATAGCGCCGCGGACGTTGTAGTTACCCAGTCTGAATGCGGCGGCACTCAGAAAGGCTGCCGTCAGGCCGGGGAATAAAAGATCAGGGCCTACGTTCGGCGACCCCAGCTGCGCCTTGAACAATTGCACGGTGCCTGCGATGCCCGCCAGAAAGCCACCTGCGGCAAAGGCAAGCAGTTTTAACTTGTCCGACCTGATCCCGGCCATGCGCGCCGCAGGCGCAGACGACCCGATGGCCTTCCACTGGCGCCCAATGGGCGTGTGTTCGGTAACGTACCAGACGATCACCGCGACAATCATCAGGTAGTATAGCGTTACTGGCAGACCCAAGGGTTTAGGTTCCGACAGCAGTTTCAGCGTTTCCTTGGGAAGCCCGGCCTCAATCACTCGGCCACTGGCTAGCCCGGTGATTGCCGCCGTCAGGATAGTGAATGTGCCCAATGTCGTGATCAGCGATGGCACACGGAACTTGACCACCAAGAAGCCATTGAAAACCCCAATGCTGGTTGCCACCAGAATGGATGTCAAAACGGCAGGCAGCAGAGGCCAGGCCAGATGCGACATCAGGGCAGCCGCCGACAAAGAAGCAACCGTAAGGACCGCAGGCAAGGACGCGTCAATTTCGCCTGCGATCAAGGGCACCAAAAGCGCCATAACGATCAGACCTAGAATGGCAGAGTTACTGACTACGACATTGAAACTTGCGCGGGTGGCAAAGGTTTCCGGTGCCATGATGGTAAAGAAGGTAAGTTCCGCGATCAGCAGAAAGACCATGCCGTAGGGGGCAGCACGGGCCATCCAGCCCGGTTTGCTTTGCTGGGTTGCATTGCCCCTAAGGGCTGAAAGGTTGGTCTGGCTGCTCAATGGGACGGCTCCTTGACCGGCGTCAGGGTCCCGATTGTGGCAAGGGATATCTTGTGCTCAGTTGCCTCGGTGCCGGACAGTTCTGCCACAATCCGACCAGCGCGCATGATCAGAACCCGATCACAGATCGCCTCAAGATCGTCATGCTGGTTTGAAATAACGATCACAGCCGCCCCCTTGGCTGCTGCGCCCCGAAGGGCGGCATAGATCGCATTTTTGGAACCGATATCCACGCCGATATCAGGTTGGTCACAGATCAAAAGCTTGGGGTTCAAGCGCATCCATTTCGCCAGAATAGCCTTTTGCTGGTTGCCGCCCGAATATGAAGAAAAGCGCCGCCACCTGTTCGGGGGCTGCACGTTGAAATCGGCTATCAGGCCGTCAGCCTCAGCCGCTTCGGCGGTTCCGTTCAGCCAGCCTTTGCGGAAAAACCGGCGCAGATCGGTTGCCGTCATGTTTTCAACAAGACCCAACTCTGCAAAGCTGCCGTTGCCATGACGGTCCTCTGTCACCAGACCGATACCGGCCGCGACCGCTTCGGCCGGGTGGGCAAAAACGACGGGCTGGCCGTCCAGCATCATCTGACCGGCCTGGAAGGCTTGCGCACCAAAGATAATCTCGGCCAATTCGGTGCAGCCTGATCCTTGCAAACCTGTCAGGCCAACCACCTCACCTTTACAGATGGTCAGGGTAATGTCTTTAATCTTTTGGCCACAGACGCCGGCTAGGGACAGAACCGGAGCGGCGGTCTGCAGACCTTTTTGCGCCGAAGTCTTGACCGTCTTTTGCAGCTTGCGGCCCAGCATCAATTCGACGATTTCCGCCTCGGTAGTTTCCTTTGTGTTTTCGGTGCCAATCAGCTTGCCTTCGCGCACAACAGAAATCCGGTCGCACAGGCGGAACACCTCGGACAGGTGATGCGACACGTAGATCATTCCGATCCCCGTCGCCCGAAGCCGTTCCAGTGTTTCAAACAATGCTCCGATTTCGGTGCTTGGCAGGGCAGCGGTGGGTTCATCCAGAACCAACAGCCTTGCGCCGTCTTTCAGGCTTTGGGTGGCACGGGCGATGGCCACTGCGGTGCGCTGAACCAGGTTCAGACGGCCAATTTCCGCGCGCGGGTCAATCCCGGAATGTCCAAGACTGGCCAGCAACTCTGCCGCCTCGTCATTCATCCTGCGCCAACGGATATTGCCAAAAGCTCCGGTTTGAAACCCGGTGCCTAAGCTGATGTTTTCCGCCACACTCAGCGACTGGATCAATCCAAGGTCTTGCTGCACAAAGGCAATCTGTTTTGCGCCTGGCTGTAACGGATCACCGTTGACCGTGATTGTTCCCTTGTCGATCGACCAATAGCCAGACAGGCATTTGATCAGCGTCGATTTCCCCGCACCATTTCCGCCCATCAAGGCATGAATCTCGGCTTGGACGACGGTCAGATTGACGCCTTGCAGGATATGGTTCCCGATCAGCGTCTTATGGAGGTTCACAACATTCAGAAGCGGGGTCTGGTTCATGTAGCCCCCCTCCCCCAAAAGAACTGCACCGACGCGACCGAGACGATCAGGGCCGTTCCATAAAACACCCCATCTATCCAGTTCGGCGCGCCGAGCATACCGATCCCGGTAATGCTGACGGCCAAGGCAAAGATCGCTGTCAGGGTGCCCGCTACGTTGAACGTGCCGATGCGAAACGCGACCGCCCCCAAAAACACCGAGGCGATGGCAGGAAACAAAAATCCGGCACCAATGCTGGACGTCGCGGCTGCGGACGCCGACAATTGCAACAAGGCCGCCAGACCGGCAAGCAGACCGCCCGCCGCAAACGCCCCGATCTTCAGCTGGTCACTCGGCAGGCCCAAAAGCCGCGCGCTTTCCGCCGATCCGCCAACCGCATACCATTTGCGGCCCAGCGGCGTCATTTCGGTGATGTACCAGACGATCAGCGCGATGGCGCACAGGTAAACAAAAGGCAAAGCGCCATAGGCGAGGTCATTCGACAACCCGCGCAACAAAACGCCGTTTTCACCGCCCACGGTGATCGACCGCCCCTCGGTCAAGGCCTCGCTGGCTCCGCGCAGCAGGATCATCATTCCCAAACTGACGATCAGCGAACTGGCCCGCGTCAAGATGACAAGTATGCCAGTCGTGCAACCCAAAAGTGTGGCGACAATCAGACCAACGGCAGCGGCCCCCGGCACTGACCAGCCGAAATCGGCAACGAGCTTTGCGACGATCAGCATGGTCGTGGTAAAGACCATTGCCAGCGACACGTCAAACTCGCCCGCGATCAGCGGGACCAGAACGCCAAGCGCAAGAATGGCCAGAACCGATTGGCTGGAAACCGTCGTATGCAGGTTTGCAAGTGTTGCAAACTGATCAGGGATCAGGACCGAGAATAGCACGATAAGCGCCGAAAGCCCGATCACCAAGCCATAAGGCGCAACAGCTTTGCCGTTGAAAGAAGGGGTTTTTGTCGACATGAATGGCCTTTGGTGGTTTTGTGGATTGCAGCGCGGCCGGGAGCTGGGCCGCGCTGGCTTGTTTTACACTACGAAGGCAACTCGCGACTATTTCAGACCCCAAACCTCGCCATAGACGGCTGCAGGGTTGAACAATTGCACGTCCCATGCAGCACCAGAAGTCGCATCGATCGAACCGATGTTGCCGGGATGAAAGATGCCCTTGACCCAAAGCCGATCGGTTGACGGTGCCTGACCGCTCATGATGCGGTTCAACTCATCAATCCCTTGCCAGGCCCCGCTGGGATAGGGTGCCGCGACCGAGGCCAAGAAGTTTGTGCCTTCGGAAATGCGCGCTACCCCAATGGTGTTGAAATCAACGCCTACGCCAAATGCGCCTTCGGGCAGAAGGCCCGCCGTCTTGATTTCGTCCACGCAGATGGCGGTCAGATCATCTACCTGCGTAATCATCACGTTGAAGCCGGGGTTTGCCAGCGCAAGACTGGAGCAATACTGCCCGATCTGCTGGAACATTTGCGCCGTGTCAGTCTGGCGCAGATTGGCTTTGCAGTCACCGCCAGCCGCCACACATTCGGCGATGAAGGATTCTAATCCTTCACGGCGCGCGACCGAGATTTCGGATCCGTCATAGCCGCCAATGGCGTTCAGCTTACCATTGCCCAACTTATAGGCCGCAACACCCTGCAGATAGCCGACTTCAAAGTTGTCTTGCCGGATGCCCCCATCCAGACGCGTCGCAAAGGTCGGCACGCCTTCGGGGTCGTCTGACGTCATGCCGACAACAGGCAAGCCCTTGGCCGCGATAGCGCCCAGACCCTGGCCGGAAATCGAAGGGATCGCCCCAAAGGTCAGGATACCGTCATGTCCTGCCTCAGCTGCGCGGGTCAGTTGTTCATTCCAAGTAGCAACGTCGATCTTGCCATCATATTCGGTGACGGTCCAACCAGTCAGCTTGGCGATCTGCTGCAACTCGGCCCACCACTGGACGCAAGCTGTGATCTGGCTGCCAAGACAAGCCGCGCCAATGCTTTTGCCGGGCAGCAATGGCGCAGACCCGGCATTCGACATGCCGGCGACCCCCGCTTGCAGCGCGGCGTCGCCCCAAGCTTTGTCAACCTTGGCCTGAAAATCTGCCAACGCATCTGCATTTGCAGTAGTACCCAGCAGAACGAACGCCAGTGTTGCCGCCAGCTTAGGTGAACGTGTGTGTCTCAAGGTTTCCTCCTCCAAGTACTATTGATGTCTCTCCCTGACGGTAGAGATAGGCAGCATTCCAAGAGAGAATCAATACTTATTCATAATGAATGAATATAATTCTTTGGCTCCATTTACGACGCCTATTCAATATCTTTCAAATAGATGCTCGAAACTGGACCGGCATCAACATGCCGCTGTGGCGTAAAGAACTGCCGCGACCAACGTACTCCCTTTTTTTGTTTGGTTCTGAGATGCGAACTGCGACGCACACCTCAGACCAATCCGTTGTCCGGAAGGAGTGGTCTCAAGGGTGCGCCCTTCATCGTCCTTGTTCTTTACCTATCCCCTATCCTCAAGACCCTTCCAAAAGAGGCTTTCGCATCCGTTCTTTCAGCCGCGCTTGGCTCGCGCGCCGTAAAGGATTGCGGCCATCAGGATGATCAGCCCTTGGGCGATCAGCTTGCCCGCATCGTCAATGCCAAAGACGGTCATCACGACGAACAGAAGCGCAAAGGACAGGACGCCAAAGAAAGGGCCCCATACACCGCCCTCGCCCCGTCCGAACACCACCCCGCCAAGGATGGTTGCCGCCACGGCCAGTATTGGCAGATCCAGCCCCACACGCACGGACCCCACCGCGATCGACCCGGTCTGCACCAATGCAGCCACCGCCGCGATCAGCCCGGCCAGCACATGCGCCATAACCACCGTGCGTTCGACCGGTACGCCAGAGAAGGCCGCGGCATCCGCGCTTTCACCCACGGCCTCGACATAGCGGCCATAGACGCTGTGCTGCATCACCAGCCACATCAACCCGGTGCAGCCCAGCCAGAACATCACCGGCAACGGCAGGGGGCCGTACTTAATGTCAAAGATTTCGTTCATGTACTTGGGCACGTCGCCAGGCGGCTTGCCGCTGGACAGGAACTGCACCAGCCCGACAAGGATGATGCTGACCGCCAACGTCACGATCACCGCCGATACCCGCCGCTTGGCGATCATGTAGCCGTTCAGCAGCCCCACTGCCCCGCCGATGGCCAGCGCCATGGCGATGAAGGTCAGCCCCGACGCCTCGGGGAATGTGCGCGAAGTGATGATGTAGTTGATCAGCAGGATCACCCCGCCACCCGACAGATCGATCGACCGCACCCGCATGACCAACAGCTGCCCCAACACAAGGATGCCAAGCGGCACAACTTGCCGCACAAAGATGCCCAGCACATTGGGGTTCAGCATGTTGGGCCGCGCGATCCACAGCGTCAGCAGCAGCAGGGCAAAGACCCAATAGGCGGGCGGCACAGCGGCAAGACGGCGGAAAATGGGATGTG
>JBJOQW010000070.1:0-3144 GCA_046049665.1 Pseudomonadota bacterium
TTCCCCGTCCGGGTTCAGGACGGCCAAGTTTGGATCGAGATATGACCTTTCAACTTGCCGCCTGCGCGGAAATGCTGTGGCGCGACCGTCCGATCTCGTGGCGGGCGTCACGCCTGAAGGAAATGGGCTTTGGCGTCGGTCTGTGGAACTGGCCCGCCTGGGACATCGCCGAACTGGTCAAGACCGGTGCCACGTTCACCATCATGAACGGCTACCTACAGGGTCGCCTGACCGATGCCGAAGGAGCCGACATGCTTTTGAAGTCGGCGAAAGAAACCTTGGCCGTCGGCAAACGGCTGGGCGTTCACCGGTTGAACCTGCACGGCACGGGGTTGGGTGACATGGGCATTCCCATCCCGAAGATCGGGGCCTTCGCCCCTGGGATGGCTGGGCGCGCGCGCGACACCTTGCACCGCATTTGCGATCTGGCCGAGGCCGAGGGTGTGACCTTTACTCTGGAAAACCTTAACCCGATTGACCACCCCGGTTGCCCTTTCGGATCGACGGCAGATGTGCTGGCCCTCGTCTCGGCCGTCAACCGTCCGCAACTTCGCATCAACCTTGACCTCTATCACACCCAGATCGGCGAAGGTGACCTGATCCGCTGGTGCGAGGCCTGCCTGCCGTGGATCGGCGAAGTGCAGGTGGCTGACAATCCGGGTCGCTGCGAACCTGGAACAGGCGAGATCAACTATGCAGGCGTCGCAAAGGCCCTGAAGGATATGGGCTACGCTGGCCCCGTCGGGATGGAAGCCAATGCCAAGGGCGATGAGGAGGCCGCATTGGAGGCCTTCCGCGCCGCGTTCACGGTGTAATCATGGTCCAGTTTCACAACCGCCCTAACGTCGCCGATATCCGCGCCATGAAAGCGCGCGGTGAGAAGATCTCCATGCTCTACGTCACCACGCTTGAAGAAGCGGCGGCGGCAGACGCGGCGGGCATTCACATGCTGTCGATTGAATCGCGCTTTTTCACACCTGAAATGCGCGCCGCTGCAGGCCGCTGCTTTGTGCAGGTGGGACTTCCTTTCGGCCCCTACGGCGGGCTGGCCACTGCGGAGGACTACCTTCGCGCAGCTTTCAAGTTCACCGCGATGGGGGGCGATTGCTTTTACTGCGCTGCCAGCTTGGATATCCAGAAAGCCTTGTGCGACAATCACATTCCCATCGTCGCCCATGTTGGCCTGATCCCGAGCTATATCACCTGGACCGGTTGGCGTGCCGTCGGCAAGACGGCAGGCGAGGCCCGCGCCGTCTGGGACCACGTCAAGCAACTGGAGGCCATCGGCTGCTTTGGTGCCGAACTTGAGGTCGTGCCAGATCGTCTGGGCGAACTCATCAGCCGGAACACCCCGATGATCATGCTGGGCATGGGCGCAGGGCCGGGAGCGGACGCGCAATACCTGTTCGCCGAAGACGTCCTTGGCTGCACCGATGGCCACAAACCGCGGCATGCAAAAACCTATCGCAACTTTGCCGCCGAGTATGCCCGCCTGCAATCCGAACGCATCGCCGCCTTCCGCGAATTCATCGCGGATGTGAACACCGGCGCCTATCCGCAACCACAGCACAATGTCCCGATGCAGGACGCTGAATTTGACGCATTCAAGGCCAGTCTCGGTCTGTAACCCCAAGGATATCTCATGTTGAACACTGCCCTTCTCGGCGCCGGTCGTATCGCTGGCGTGCATGCCACGGCCATATCTAGCAACCCCGGCAGCCGCCTTGTCGCCGTCTCGGACATCAATCCCGAGGCTGCCGGCAAACTCGCCGCCCAATACGGGGCCGAGGCGCGCACAACCGAAGCCATCCTGGCCGACCCTTCGATCAACGCAATCCTGATCGCCACCTCGACCGACACCCATTCCGACCTGATCGAGCGTGCCACGGCGGCAGGCAAGGCCGTGCTGTGCGAAAAGCCGGTCGATCTCAGCCTTGCACGCGCGCGGGCCTGCCAGAAAACGGTGGGCAAAAGCCCGGTCATGATCGGCTTCAACCGCCGGTTTGACCCGAACTTCGCGGCGTTGAAAACCGCACTCGACAAGGGCGAGATCGGCAAGCCAGAACTGCTCTCGATCACCTCGTTCGACCCGGCCCCGCCACCCGTGGCCTATATCAAAGTGTCGGGCGGCCTGTTCCGCGATATGATGATCCATGACTTTGACATGGCGAATTTCCTGATGGGTGGGGCACCTGTGACTGTGTCCGCTGTTGGCTCGTCCATCGTCGATCCAGCCATCGGGGCTGCGGGCGATGTCGACACCGCCGTGGTGACCCTGACCTACGCCGATGGACGGATTGCGGTTATCAAGAACAGCCGCCGCGCCGTTTATGGCTATGATCAGCGGGTTGAGCTTCTGGGCTCCGAAGGACTTTTGCAGGCGCAGAACATGCTGGAAAACACAGTTGTCAAATCCACGACGGCGGGTGTGACCGGGGCCAAACCCACCTACTTCTTCCTTGAACGTTACATGCCGTCTTATGCGGCAGAATGGGCAGCCTTTGTCACCGCGATCACCCAAGGGTCAGCGTTGCCCGTGACGCTGTCTGATGGCATCGCCGCCTTGGCAATGGCCGAAGCCGCCACGCTTTCGGCCAAGTCAGGGACGCCCGTTCGCCTAAGCGATGTCGTTGGTTGAGCCGCTGGCCCAGAGTTTATCTGATCGGATCGTGACTGTGATCGAAAGGTTGGGGGTCTTCCGTCAGTTCGGAAGCACCAACGTCACAGCGACTTTGGCAGTTCAGAGACGAGCGGTATCGGCGGGGGAGATTTTGCGGCCACGACGCTGCCCTGCAACGCGCTTGGCCCATCTAAGTGATGCGCCCGCAAGTGGCGTACAGATGGACCAGAGGAAGAGCAGTCTGCGCTAAATCAAGAGACGCTTTGTCGTCGGCGCGAAGGCTCGGCGCATCTGAGGTTGAATTCCGGCCTTGAAGGTCGATGGTTCAAGACGGATGGTTTCACCTGTTCTCGCAGCTTCGTCGATGGCCAGCAGGGCCCGCATGTCGGCAAGCCCTTCTTCGCCGTCGGCCTCGGGAGGAGACTTTGAAGTGATGCAGTCCGAGAAGTAGGCTATCTGCCCTGCAAAGTGGTCAACCTGATCACAGGGAGTGATTTCTTCCTTCTTGTCCGACCGCACAGTCA
>JBJOQW010000071.1:0-3009 GCA_046049665.1 Pseudomonadota bacterium
TACCATCGGGGCGCTGCAGCAGCAGGTTATTGGGGTCTTCCTTGGCAAAATCAGGCATTTCGGCCACGTTGCCCTTGACCACATACAGATCAGCCAGCCCGTCATTATTCACATCGCCGAATTGCGCGTGCCAGCCCGTCGAGGGGCGCAGGTCATTGCCCACGTGCGGCCGGTGCGCAGTAATGCCACGGGCAAAGGCCGCATCGCCATAGCTGGGCCTGACCGGACCATCGGCCACGGGTTCCACCACCTGCAGCTTGTTGTCAGCCATGCTGGTCAAGTAATAATCCGGCAGGCCATCACCGGTGATATCATGGCTGGCAATGCCCATGCCCCACAGACGCAGGCGTTTCCAACCATCAGCTTCGGTCAGCAGAACGGGTGCCGCACCCGGGGCCAGCGTCCACATCTGTTCCTGCCCGCCTTTGTAGTATTCGCGGTCGTTTGACACGCGCAGCGAAGGCGTGCCGGAACGGTTCCAGTCGGTAAACAGCATGGACAGGGCGCAATGGCTGGGGGCCAGTGGCAAGGGCGGGGCAAAAGCCCCGTCAGCCGCGCGGTGCAGCCAGTTTTCGGTGCAGGACCCCCATGGGAAGTCTTCCTCATCGCGGTTGATGTAGTTGCCAATGGCAAGCGTTGGCCAGTTGGCCCCATCTTCCCATGTGGCCGCAAAGGCGGTGGACCATGCATCGCCACCATCAAAGCCCCATGCAGCGCTTGCATCTTCAAAGGTGCAGCCACCAAGCCCGCGCATCAGGCGGTTCTCGCCCACGCGCAGCAGCGCCAGATCAAGCACGCCGTCCGCATCCACATCCAGCGGATAGGCCCCTGTCACGGCCTCCATCTCCAGCCCGCTTTGGGTTTTGGCAAAAGACACCGGCCCGCCTTGGGTGCTGGTATTGGTGTAAAATGTCGCTGGCCCTTCGCCGCCCGCGATGAACAGGTCTTCGAACCCGTCGGCGTTGCAATCAAACACCGCAGCACCGCCACCCACCATATACTGCCATTCGCCCGTGTATGTGGCGGTGATGCCGTCAACCGGCATGAAAACCGGAATGGCGGGGCCTTCGGCAAGGGCGGGAAAGGTGCTGGCCAAAAGAAGCGGGGCGATCAGGCGCATGAAGCTCAGACTTTCGTTTTCAAGGCAGCGGCATAGGCCCCGACGCAGGCCCCTTGGGTCAATCCGGCCTCAACCCCTTCACGGAAATGGATGCCGCCATAAAGGCGCGACAGGGCCGCTTCTTCGGCAGCGGCGGCAAAGCTGGGGAAGCTGCGGACAGGCAGGCCGTCATCCACATGCGTGACATCATCAAAGGCGAAGTCTTCGCCAAAATGCGCGGTCAGCATGGCAGAGGCCGCCCCCGATTGCGTGCTGTGGCCGCTGGGAAATTCAGGGAAAGGCGGGGTGATCAGCAGGGGCTCCCACTTGGCCTGACCCATGACCTTGCGGATGTAGGTCACAGGGCGCAGCAGGTTCACCTCATATTTCGTGGCCCAGCAGGCAATGAAGGCATCTGCCACTGCAATACCAAGGCGCGCCAGCACATCGGCCTGTTCGGCCGCATCTGCCCCTTTGGCATCCAGCAGTTGCAACGCAATGGATATCCAATGGCCCGGCGGCGTGGGTGACAGCATCGGGTCATCCGACCAGAAGCGCGCGATCAGCTTTTGCTCATCCGTCAGTGCCGCCGTGACAGCCACCACCTCTTCCGCCTGCGCCCAGAAGGGCGAGCCGGGGTCTTCGCTGTAGGCAATTCCAGTGCCCAACCCGCAGGGCGCCGTGGCAGGCATGGCAAAGGGGCGGTTTTCGCCCCAATGCGGCAGCAGGGGCGCCTGTTGCACGGCGATCAGGTTGGTTGGCACCCAGGTACCGGGCGCGTCACCTGCGTCATAGGTGTAGGGAAAGCCCATGTTCACGATCATAGCGCCGCCATCATCATGTGACCACGTCAGGATATGTTCGGCCACGGCGCGGCCCTGATCCAGCGATCGCGCAAGCCTTGCCGGATCCACGCCTTCTGCCACACGCTCGGCCAGTTTCGTGGTCATGGCTTGCAGCGCGCGTTGGCCCGCGGGCCCGGTATTGCGAAAGAATTCGCCCATGACCGTTGCCATCGCCGCTGTCATCATGGCGGGCAGGGCATAGGTCTGGGCAGGGTCACAGGCGGGTGCCGGTGTCAGGCCATTCAACTGCCCTGCCAGCGTCAGCGATGCGCCCGTGCCTGCCATCACCTCATGCGCGGTGATGCCGATATAGGCGAAGGCGCGGCTGGCCACGGGGGGCGTATAAGTGGCGGTATGGCGCACAAGTTCCAGCACCAGCTTGTACCAGCGGGCCAGCACGGCTTCGGTCGTGATGGGCGCGCTTTCGGCAAGGCCAAGCGCAGGCGCGAAGGGCAGGCTGGACAGCCCGAATGAGAATGCGCGGCGGGTGATGGTCATGGGTCGTGTCCGTGATCAGCGTCTGGGCAGACAAACCACGCACAAGCCCCAGCGTGCAAGTCACAAATCAGCGCAAGGACCGGATGGCAGTTTGGGCCGCCGCTTGCACGGCGGGCGCTGTGGCCTGCAAGATCAGGTTGCGGTCAAAAAGTGCTTCGTCCTGCAGCGCCACACGCAAGGCGCGCCCGAAGGCCTGCCGCAATTCCGTGCCGATGTTGAACTTGCACACGGTCGTTTCACGCGCGATCTGCGCCCGCAGTGGGGGTGCAATGCCTGATCCGCCATGCAGCACCAACGGCAGACCGGGGACAGAGGCGGCAATCAGGGCCAGTTGTTCAAGGTTGATCTCAGCACCGGGGCTGGGCATCAGGTGATCATTGCCAACCGATACGGCCAAGGCATCGACCCGCGTCTCCGCCCAGAACTGCGCCACTTCGGCAGGGTCCGTCATGCGCGAGGGTGCGCCGCCGTGATAGCCCACATAGCCAAGCTCGGCTTCAACCGAAACGCCCGCGCGGTGGGCCATGGCCACAATGTCAGCCGTCAGCGCAATGTTTTCGGCGAGTT
>JBJOQW010000072.1:0-64712 GCA_046049665.1 Pseudomonadota bacterium
ATCTACACGCTGACGCAGGCTGATGTGGATGCAGGCAGTGTTACCAACCAGGCTACCGCCAGTGCGACGACCCCCGGCGGCGCCCCGATCAGCGATTTGTCTGGTGCAGCGGCTGACAACAACACGCCCACGGTCACCCCGCTGCCTGCCGCACCGGGTATTAATGCCGAAAAGACCATCACCGCAGGACCGATCGTGTTGGGCGGAGAGGTTGCTTTCCGTATTGCCGCCACCAATACGGGCAACACGACCCTGACAGCGGTGCAGATCAGTGCAGAGCAGTTGCGTCGCGCGGATGGAACGGTTTTGACGCCAACCACAGGGCCGAATTTCAACGGTGCGACAGGTGGCTCGCCTGCAGGTACGCTGCTGCCGGGAGAGGTGGCCAGCTATGTGGTGACCTATGTTCTGACCCAGGCTGATATTGATGCTGGTGGCATTTCCAATGCGGTAGTGGTGCGTGGCCAGCCGCCCTCTGGCGGGCCGGTCTCGGACCAGTCGGACGATGGCGATGACAGCGATGGCAATACGACCAACGACCCCACCGTACTGACTGTTCCCGCGACACCGGCCATGGCACTTGTCAAACAACTGTCAGCCGCCACATCCCCCACTTTTGATGCCGTTGGTGATGTGCTGGCCTATGAATTCGTGGTTCGCAACACTGGCAACGTGACGCTGACCAACCAGATCAGTGTGACCGACCCCCTGATCACCGCTGCAGGTGGCAGCATTGTCTGCCCCGCCCCACCAGTTGCCCCGCTGGCCAGTATCACCTGCACGGGGAGCTATAGCATCACACAGGCCGATCTTGACCGGGGATCGGTGCTGAACACCGCCACGGCTACTGATGGCACCACATCTTCTGCTCCTGCCGGGCTGACCGTGCCCGCCCAGCAATCGCCGGCGCTGACCACGGTCAAGACCGCGCGCCCGATTTCGGCGGCGCAGTTCGTGGTGGGTGCGGTGGTGACGTATGATTACGTTGTCACCAACAGCGGCAACGTCACCATCACTGCCCCGGTCACCATCTTGGATAACCGCATTGCGCCTGCCAACCTGTCTTGCCCAGCCCTGCCGGCAACCGGGCTTGCGCCTGCAGCCAGCATCACCTGCCTCGGCACCTATACGGTTACGGCGAATGATGTTGATCTGGGCGCTGTCACCAATCTTGCCACCGCCACCAGCGGTACAATCACCAGCCCGATTGCATCAGAAACCGTGCCAGACGCCGCAACGCCTGCACTGACAATTGTAAAGACAGCTGCCCCGGGTGCCGCCTTTGCCGAGGTGGGTGATACGCTGACCTATACTTACACCGTCACCAACACTGGCACGCGCGCTTTTGTGCAACCCGTTACCATCACGGATGACCGCATCTCTGGCCCCATCACCTGCTTTGCCCCCACCGCTGCTGACCCTGATTTCCGCTCGGCCGAGGTGGCAACCTGCAGCGCCACCTATACCGTGACACAGGCCGATCTTGATACAGGTGCTGTGACCAATCAGGCCTTTGCGCAGACCACCTATCTGGGTGCGCCCGAACCCGTCACCTCGCCCGTGGACAGTGTCACGGTTGATGCAACCGAAACGCCAGAAATCACGCTGACCAAGTCAGTCGCGCCCGCCACTGTGCCGACCGTTGGCACCCCGCTGACCTTTACGCTGGTGGCAGAAAACACCGGCAACCAGACACTGCGCAACGTTGTGGTAACCGACCCCATGTTGCCCGGGCTGTCTTGCAGCGTGGCCACGCTTGCACCGGGGGCGGTGGAAACCTGCACCGACAGCAGCTATATCGTCACGCAGGCCGATTTTGACCGTGGCAGTCTGGTGAACACGGCAAGCGCGCGCGCCATCTCGCCGCGTGGCAACAACATCACCGATACCGGTACGACAACAGCAACAATGGCCCCTGCCGCGCCTGCCATGACGCTGGCGAAAACGGCCCTGCCATCGCCCTTTGGCCCGGTGGGATCAACAATCAATTACCGGCTGGCTGTGACCAACACTGGCAATGTCACGATTGCGCCGGTGATCGTGACGGATCCGCGGGTTGCAGGCTTTACCTGCACCATCCCCACCCTTGCCCCCGGCGCAACCAACCAGAGTTGTGTGGCGACTTATACGGTGACCCAAGCCGATATTGATGCCGGTGCCATCACAAACACTGCCACCGCCAGCGGTACTTCTGCCCGCGGTGTGCTTGAAAATGCCAGCGCCACCGTCACCACCGTTGCACCCAATGCAGCCCCGGCAATCGAGGCGACGAAGGTTGTGCTGCCATCGGCCAGTACGCCGGGCAGCGTTGTGACCTATCAGCTTACCCTGCGCAACACTGGCAACATTACGCTGTCAGGCGTTGCGCCGACAGACACGATGACCCGCCTTTCTCCGCCCGACCCTGTCACGCTGACCACGGCTTTTGCGCTGGTGTCGGGCGATACGGGTGTGGCGGGTGAAATGTTACCGGGCGAAGTGTGGGTCTACACTGCCACCTACAGCCTGACGCAGGATGATATCGACGCGGGTGGCCTGTCCAACAGTGTGACGGTCACCGCCAATGCCGCGCGCGGCGGGCCGGTTAGCGAAGTATCGGACAATGGCATCGACAGCGATGGCAACACCTCCGATGACGCCACCATCTTTGCCATCCCTGCCGGTGCGGCCCTTGATGTGACCAAAACCCTTACCGGCACTCTACCCAGCCGCGCAGGTGACGTGGCAACCTTTACCATCTCTGCGCTGAACACCGGCAATGTCAGCATCATTGATCCAACGGTGACCGATACCCTGACGCGCCTTGACGGCACGCCCCTTGCGCCTGCGACCACCCCCGCCACAGTTCCCAACCCGTTGCCCCCCGGAGCAACGGCCACATGGACCGTGACATATACCCTGACGCAGGCCGATATTGATGCAGGCGGCATCCGCAATACGGCCACGGTCAGCGGCACGGAACCGGGCGGCGCGCCTGTCAGCGATGTGTCGTCAGACGGGGACAGTACCGATGGCAACATCACCGATGATCCGACGTTGGTTGCATTCCCCAACGCCCCCGGCATCACCGCCATCAAGACCCTGACCAGCATTGGCGCTGCAGCGGGTGAGCTGGCTGAATTCGCCATCACCGTCACCAATACCGGCAACACTACGCTGACGGGCGTGACTGTGACTGACAGCATGACCCGCTTTGGCGGTACGCCCGTTGGGCCGGTGATCACAGCCTTTGTCAGCGCAAATGCAGGATCACCCGCAGGCATGCTGCTGCCGGATGAGGCTGCCACCTACCGCGTCACCTACACCCTTGTGCAGGCCGATATTGATGCAGGCGGGCTCGAAAATCAGGCCACTGCTTCCGGGCAACCGCCAAGCGGATTGCCGGTGAACGACCTGTCTGATGAAGGCAGTCCCGATGGTGATGATCCGACACTCGCACCGATTTCATCAATTTCGTCACTTGCGGTGGGCAAATCGGTTACGGCTGTAGCCAGCGTGTTCCCTACGATTGACCGGGTGACCTTTACCATCACTGTGCGCAACACGGGGCAAACCACGCAAACCAATCTGCGGGTGGCTGATGATCTGGCAGCCTTTGTGGCACCCGCCACGCTGCTGCAAGACAGCTATCCCGTGCAGACCAGTATTGCAGGCTTTGGCGCAGGCACGGCGAACCCGGCCTATAATGGCACGACCGCAACTGAACTGCTGGAAGGGCCCGCCAGCCTTGCACCCGGTACAAGCGGAACGATCACAGTGATCGCGACCTATGCTACGGCAACCGGACAGCCCGCCGGGCAGAACATTGCGCGTGCCACTAGCACCCAGAACACCGCGCTTATCCCGTCAAACCCGGTGACTGTGATGCGCGCCGATACCGATGGCGACGGCGTGCCTGATGATCTGGAAGGTGGCGGCGACCGTGATGGCGATGGCATCGCCAATGCCCAGGATTATGATCCGACGGGTGTGTTCTATTGCGAAGACAACGGCCGCATCCTGCCTGGCGGATCTATCAGCCTGGTGCAGGTGGGCGGCAGTGGTGCAGCCATCAATCTCGTGCGCAACGGTGCCGATGGGCAATATCAGTTCTTTGTCACCGAAACCGGCACCTACAGGCTGCAGATCACCTATCCACCGGGCACGGCTGCATCAACTCTGCGCCCGTCCTCTGGCACACTTGATCTGGGATCGCGCCTACCGACAAACCCCTTGTCAATCGGATCATCCCAAGATGGCAGCACAGGGATTTTGACGAATTTCTCGGCAGCAGCGAACCGGTGGTTTGATGCCTTCCTGATTGATGCAGGTGATCCCTACATCATCAACAACAATATCCCCGTTACAGCCTGTGTGGCCGGTCCGACCGAAGTGACTGCCACCAAGGTAGCGGACCGTGACACTGCGGTTGCGGGTGAAACCGTCAACTTCACCCTGACCTTCGTCAATGGCGCGCGGTCAAATCCGGATGTGTCCTTTGTGGACCGGCTTCCAACTGGTCTGATCTATACCCCAGGATCGGCCAGCCTGAATGGCGTGGCGCTTGAGCCTGCCGTGGCTGGTCAAACCCTGACATGGGGTCCGCGTGATATTGCCGCTGCCGAAACGGTGACCATTCGTTTGGCGGCGCGGGTGTCTGGTCGTGCTGGCCTTGGTGATCTGGTCAACCGGGCGGTGCTTCTGGCGCCGAGCGGAATCGAACTGTCAAACACGGCGACAGCAACCATTCGGATCGTGCCGGAAGCGGTGTTCGATTGTTCCGATGTCATCGGCAAGGTGTTTGACGACGTGAACCGCAATGGTGTGCAAGACCCGTTCGATGCGCGTGCCGAAATCACCGATCAGGAGATATTCCTTGATAAGTTCGGCAAGCTTGCGCCGCCAGAGCCCGAAGAACTGCAGGGTGAGCCGGGCATTCCGGGGGTGCGGATTGCCACGGTGAACGGTCTGTTGATCACCACGGATGAATATGGCCGCTTCCATGTGCCTTGCGCGGCCTTGCCTGCAAGCATCGGGTCGAACTTTACGCTGAAGCTTGATCCACGCACGCTGCCAGTGGGCTATGCCCTGACCACGGAAAACCCGCGCACGCTGCGGCTGACGCCGGGCAAGGTGGCCAAGATGAACTTTGGCGTGGCGCTGACCGAGATGGTTGACATTGGCCTGACCGCACAGGCCTTTGTGCCGGGCACGGCTGAACCGGTGCAGGCTTTGGTGGACGGCGTGCAAACGCTGATCGGGCGGATTGCGAATACGCCATCAACCTTGCGCCTGACCTATCTGCTGGCTGCGGGCGAAGACCGGGCCAATGCCGTGGCGCGCCTGCGTGCAACCGAAAACCTGATCCGCCGCCTGTGGCGGGGTGTCGGCAATTACGATCTGCAAATCGACAAGTCGGTAAAAGAGTAAAGGGAGGGCGGCACATGACACGATCATCCCTGCACCTGTTTGCAACAGTGTCGCTGCTGGCCATGGTTTCGGCGGCACAAGCGCAGGATGGCTTTGCCATTGTGCTGGGCGGCGAACGCATCGCCGGTGATGCGGCCGTGGCCACCACCATTCAATCGGTGCGCCCGCCATTCCGGTCAACCGCGGATGTGACCGTGGTGGTCGATGGGCTGGGCGTGACCCCGCGCCTTGATCTGGAAGTAGCCGAGGCGACAGAGACGACGGTCACACTGCAAAGCCGCATGAACTATCCTGCCTATGTCACACGGGCCGAGGTGGCGCTGCTGGCGGCGGGTGGGCGCGTGCTGTCAACCACGGCGATTGATCCGAATGGCACGGTCACGCTGCGCCTGCCTGAAGATACCGAAGGGCTGACGGTGGTGCACCGGGTCTATGACAGCGTCGGGCGGTTTGATGAAACGGCCCCGGTTGCGATTGCGCGGGTGAACAGCGCGCGCGATGAACCCGGCGCAGACCGCACAGCGCGCCGCCGCATTCCGGTGCAGGGTGGGGCGGTCACGGTGCGCGGGCAGGGCCTTGCACCCGGTGCCACGGTGCAGGCGTTTGGCGAGGTCATCCGCCCGGATGCATCGGGCGATTTCGTGCTGCAACGCATTCTGCCTGCGGGTGACCGTTTGCTGCCCGTGCGCGTTACAGGTGGCGGTGAGAATATCGCGCTGGATCCGGTGATCACCATTCCGCAATCCGAATGGTTCACCATCGCCACGGGCGATCTGACGGTGGGGCGCACGCTGCGCGGTGAGAACAAGGGTGATACCTTCACCACAGGGCGCATTGCCGGTTACACACGCGGCAGCACGGCCTCGGGGTGGGAGATTACGGCATCTGCGGATACCGGCGAAGGCGCGTTGCGCGACCTGTTCCGCGATTTTGACCGCAAGGATCCCTTGTCCGTGATTGACCGGCTTGATCCGGAACTGGCCTATCCCACCTACGGCGATGACAGCACGATCACGCAGGATGCGCCAACGGATGGAAAGCTGTATTTCCGTGCCGAACGGGATGGCTCTTACGTTCTGTGGGGCAATTACACGGGTGAGTTGCGCGGTGGGGAATATCTGCGCAACGAACGGCAGCTCTATGGCTTTCAGGGCGTCTACCGCACGCCGGACCAAACCTCGCGCGGCGAGGCGCGGGCATCGGTTACCGCCTATGCCGCGCAGCCCGATCAGCTGCCGGGGCGCGAGGTGTTTCTGGGCACGGGCGGATCGGTTTATTTCCTGCAACGGTCCGATATTGCGACGGCGTCCGAAACCATCATGGTTGAAGTGCGCGATCCCACCACGGGCCGCGTGATCGAACAGCGCAGGCTGGTGGAAGGGCGCGATTACCGCATCAATTACCTGCAGGGCGTGGTCATCCTGGCGGCACCTTTGTCGGGCAACACGGGCGGCGGCACAATCACGCCAGCACCCGGATCACGGCCGGAAACGCGGCTGGTGGTGTCTTATGAATACACCCCCACTGCGGCGGATGTTGATGGCTTTGCCTATGGCGGCCGGGTTGAGGGCTGGGTAACCAATGACCTGCGCTTTGGCGTGACAGCCATGGTCGAACAGACCGATGTGGCCGACCAGCGCGCCTACAGCGCCGATCTGCGCTATGTCATCGGCAACAACAGCTTTGTCGAGCTGGAGGCCGCGCGCACTGATGGCCCGGGTTTTGGCCAGACGTTCAGCGCCGATGGCGGGCTTGTCGTGGTCACCGAAGGGGCTGGTGGCGGCACGGGCGGGGCGTACCGCTTCAAGGCCGAGGTTGATTTTGCCGATCTGGGCTGGGCAACCAAAGGCACGCTGACGGCCTATGCCGAACAGCGCGAGGCCGGGTTCACCACGCTGGACCACCGCATCACCGATGATGAACGCCTTGTGGGTTTTGCCGTGGCGGCCGAGGCGAGCGAGCGGTTGTCCTACAAATTCGCCGTTGATGATTTTGAAAGTGATGCAGGCCGCGCCCTGACCGAAGGTCTGGCCGAGGTCAGCTACAAGGCCTCAGATCGTGTGACCCTTGATTTCGGGCTGGCGCTGGAAGACCGGGCCGAGCCGGGCGATGCAGACAAGACCGGGTCGCGCACCGATGCGGCGCTGAAGGTGACCTTCACCCAAAGCGATGCGCTGGAATATTACGTCTTTGGCCAATCCACCCTTGCCCGCAGCGGTGGCCTTGATCGCAATGATCGCATCGGCGCAGGCGTCAAGCTGGGCTTTGCCCAAGGCTGGACCTTTGAAGGCGAAGTGTCCGACGGCAGCTTTGGTGCCGGTGGCCGCGCGCTGGTGTCCTATGAACGCGAAGGTGCCAACGCCTATTTCGGCTATACGCTTGATCCGGGGCGCGAGCTGGATGGCGTAACGCTGAACGGCCGCGATGAAGGGCAGTTTGTGCTGGGTGGGCGGCGCACGGTGAATGATGCGGTGACCGTGTTTGGCGAAAACACCTATGACATGTTCGGGCGGCGCACCTCGCTGACCTCGACCTATGGGGTGGACTACAAGGTCAATGCGCTGCTGGCCCTGTCTGCCAGTGCCGAACTGGGCCGGGTGACGGACAGCGTTGATGGTGATTTTGACCGCACGGGCCTGTCCTTTGGCGCGGCCTATGATGATGACGCAGGGCTGACGGCGAAAGCGCGGCTGGAGCTGCGGCGTGACCGTGGCGTGCAATCGGGGTCCAGCCGCGATGCCGATACGCTGCTGTTTACCGGCAACTTTGCCTATGAGGTCAGTCCGGAACGCCGCTGGATCGGCACGGTGGACCTTGCCGATACCGATGCCGAAACCAGCAGCACCTTGTCGGGCGAATACGCGCGCGTCACCCTTGGCTATGCCTACCGGCCCATCAATGATGATCGCCTGAATGTTCTGGCGCGCTATACCTATCTCTACGACATGTACGGCCAGCGCGTTGACGGCACCGATGACCCCGGCCCGCGTCAGCGCAGCCATGTGTTCAGCGTGGATGCGACCTATGATGTGAATGCCCGCTGGACGCTGGGCGGCAAGCTGGGCTTCCGTCTGGGCGAAACCTCACCCGATGATGCCACGCCGTTGCAGCAGAATGATGCGGCCTTGGCCGTGCTGAACGCGCGCTATCACCTGACCTTCCAGTGGGACCTGCTGGTCGAGGGCCGCTATTTGACAGCGCGGCAGGCGGGGCTGGATGAGGTGGGTGTTCTGGCCACCGCCTACCGGCAGTTTGGTGAGAATTTCTCGGTCGGCGTGGGGTATAACTTTGGTTCATTCTCGGATGATCTGACGGATCTGACCACGGATGATGAAGGCATCTTCCTGAACGTCATCGCGCAGTTCTGAAAAAATATGCTGTTATAGCAATGGCTTGACCATTTGCTATCGCATAACAAGGCTGCGTTTTTGCCTAGCGCGGCCTCTTTGCCCATGTTGGTGGCAGGCAATAATGCCACTGCACATTGCAAAGGATACCGACATGCTGCCCTATGTCAAAACTGCTGCCGTTTCTGCCCTTGCGGCGACGTCTATTTTCATGGGCTCGCTTGCGCCCGCACATGCCTTTGGTGACCGCGAGCGCGCCTTCCTGCAGGGGATCGCCACAGCGGTGATCGTGGACAAGCTGATCACCGAAGGCCAGCGCCCACGCCGCCAACAACCTGTCTATGTGGCCCCGCCGGTGACGTTCGTGCCGCAGGAACCGGTATATACCCATCGCCCGACACACACGACCAGCATCTATCAAACCCCGGCCGCTCGTGCTTTCAACAGCTATAGCCGGGCTGAACGTGTGGCTATCCAGCGCCGCCTTTCTGCGCTGGGCTATTACCGGTCTGGCATTGACGGATCGTTCGGGCCGGGCACCTATAATGCCGTCGTGGCCTATGCCCGTGATGCAGGTCAGGGTGACAGCCTGCGCGGCACCAATACGGCCTTCGGTGTCTATGACGGCCTGATCTACTAAAGACTGCAAGGCAACTTGCCTGTTGGCCTAGCGGCCTGCGTTAGGTTCCTGGGGGGGCGGTGCAAAACCAGCCCCCCTCTGTCCATGATCGGGTCATGCGGCTGAGAATGACGGCAATTTTTGTTGCGGTCGCAATGCGTCTGTTGCCGGGTGATACCAGAATACGATCGGGCAACGCGGTAGCGCGATCTGCTATCTGGATAAAGACGATCCCTGCGTGTCTGCCAAGCCTATGTCTTGGGCCCGTTTCAGATACGATCAAGGTCATGCACGATCATGTTTGCCAGCAAGCCAGCGCCTTGTTGCCTAGCCAATGCCAGCGCCCCTTCCAACAGATTACGCACGATATTTGCATCACTGCCACACATTGCCTGCCAGCGCGCCTCTTGCCGCATCAATTCGGCCCCAATCCTTTGATCGCCCAAGGTTGATACGGAACGCGCCCTTTCGATTACCTCGCCAACACCGTTGGTCAGACCCGCATCCAGCAACATCTCGGCGTAAATCAGCAGCCACCATGTGCCAAAGGCCCGGCCTTCGACAAGCGTATCAAACCCCCGTGCTGCCAGTTCCAGTCCTTTTCCCGGCTGCGCGCGCCCGGCCAGCACCCCTTCGAACAGATCAAGATAACCCATCCAGTTGGCAACCTGATGTTCCCTGAGCAAGGTTTGCAGTTCGTCCATATATCTGCGTGCCATCGCATCATCGCGGATCAGCAGATTGTGGCACAGGCCTGCGAAGGCCAGTGTATGGCAACGGTCGTGCAGTCTGCCCGAAGCCGCCGCCGTTTCAAGCGTGCGCGTGCGCCACTCTGCTGCGGTATCAAGATCACCCATCAAGAGGCTGGTCTCGGCAATGCCCATCATCACCATCGTGGCGTGGTCGGAATGCCCTGTACGCATCGCTGCACCATGCGCCTGCGGATCATATTGCTTCATGAAGGCAAGGTAATGTGTCATCGCATCGGATAGTGCACCACAAAACAGCGCCGATGTTGCGCACATCCGTTCTGCAATCAGCCTGTCTATAACCGTTCCACCTTTTGCCAGTTCACGGGCGCGCAAGGCAAAGAAGCGCGCCGCCTGATCGTCATTGGCACTTCCGATATGCACCCAGCGTGCGTGAAGCGCCTTGATCAGCCCGGTCGTCTCGCCAAGTTTTTCGGACAAGGCAGTGATGCGGGCCGTCTCTTCTGCGGCGCGTACGCCCAAATAGCCTTCGGCACAGATCAGTGCGCCGAACAGGGTGGTGCGCAGATCAAATTCCCGGCGGTCGCGCGCGGCGCTGGCGGGACCGCTGGCATTGGCTGCCAGGGCCGCATCAATAAAGCTGGCAGCCTCTTTGTAGGCACTGCGCTGCAATGCATCACGCCCCGCCATTTCCCATGCGAAGCTGGCTGCCTCGTCTTGTCCGGCCAAGGCGCGCTGGCTGGCAAGGACATGCGGCAACGCAGCCGCAATATCGGGAAACTGAGCTTCCAGTACATCAGCAATCCGCGCATGCAAGGCAGGACGCTGCCGCCGCAGATGCAAATCATAGGCGGCCTCACGCACCAGATTGTGCCGGAACCGGATTGCAGTGCCAAAGCGGCTTTGGCCCGGCACGAAGATGCCAGCTGCCAACAGTTCTGCCACGCTTTCCATTACCACGGCCTCTGGCAGGTCGGATACTGCCGCCAGAACCGCGACAGGAATCTCGCGTCCGATGGCTGCGGTCAGCGCCGCAATCCGGCGGCCATGCAACAAACGGTCCAATCGCCAAAGCAGGCTTTCGGCCAATGACATGGGTACTTTGGCAAGGGCCGCTGTTCCCATGTCAAGCCAACCACGGGCCAGTTCTTCAGCATAGATCGGCACGCCATCTGACCGCGCGGCAATGTCCTGGGCCACGTTCGCGGGCAGATCGCGCCCTGCCGCCAACCCTGCGACCAGCGCCACAACATCTGCCGGGGCAAGCCTGTCCAGCGCCATCCTGTCAAACCCGTTTGCCCATTCGGGCACCGTACCGGTGCGCATCGTGGCCAGCACAGGCAGGCCCAGCTGCAAAAGGTCTGGCAGCAGCCGGTTGACCAGATCGGCAGTTGAAGGATCAAGCCAATCGATATCTTCGATCAACAGCGCGCCTTTGCTCCGGGCCAGACCCAGCAACAAGGTTTGCAAGGCCCGCACCAACCGGGCGCGCCTGTCATCTGAAGAAAGCTGCGCCGGCAGCGCCTCTCCGCCGGGCAAAGCAAGATCAAGGAGATCCACGATCAAACCACGATCAATCGGGTTATCTAAACCGTGCATCGACAGGATCGCCACCAGCCGTGTGACCGATGCCATGGCCGACCGCGTGCGGGAAAAGCCGGTTTCGTTCAGCAGCAAGTAACGCAAGGGATGAAGTGGCACCCCGGCATTATAAGGAGAGCATTGCAGAATTAACGGGTCAGACAGGCCGGCACGCGACAGGGACTCATGCAACAGCCGTGATTTGCCAATTCCCGCATCACCCGACACCAGAACGGCACCCGCAGGCGCGCGCGACAGCTGGGCTTCAAGATGGCGCAGATCGTCCTGTCGCCCAACAAAAGGTGCATAGCCCCCCCTGCGGCGCAAAGCCTCGAACCTGCTGGTTGCGGCGGCAGCACCGGTGACCTGCCAGATCGGCACCTCGGTATCGAACCCCTTCAGGCTGTGGCGGCCCATATCCACACAATTAAACAGCGCGCCGATCAGCGACCGCGTCTGGTCCGAAATCACAAGGCCACCGGGTTGTGCGACAGTCTGCAGGCGGGCCGCAAGGTTTGGAGTTTCGCCCACTGCTGACAGATCATTCAGGGCCCCGCCCGATGTCGCCCCTATGATTGCAAGCCCGGTGGCAATGCCGACACGCACTTCGGGTGTGCGCCCAGCCAGTGGGCCAAGGGCCGCTACAGCCTCGATCGCAGCAAAACCCGCTGCGACGGCCCGTTCAGCATCATGCTCTGACGCGACGGGATAGCCGAAACATGCCATGATGCCGTCACCCAGGTATTGGACGACAGAC
The DNA here is from genome assembly GCA_046049665.1 of Pseudomonadota bacterium. Taxonomy (GTDB): domain Bacteria; phylum Pseudomonadota; class Alphaproteobacteria; order Rhodobacterales; family Rhodobacteraceae; genus JAAFHS01. The sequence continues at coordinate 12,424 of JBJOQW010000072.1, forward strand.
CCGCCAAATGCGCTTATCGCCGTTTCCATTGCCAGTCTGAAACGTGCGATGAAATCGACAAAGTCTTCGGGGTCAGCCTGGCTGGCCAGCTGGGTCGAAGCGACCAGATCGCAAAAGACAATTGTCAGAATGCGGCGCTCGTCCTTCGGCGCGGCCTCGGATTGGCTTTGCTGGGCGGCTGACAAGATCAGGCGGCGATGCCCGATGGAAAGCACGCCCAAATCACGCAGATCATCTGCTTTCAGATGGGGCAGAACCTCGGCCGTAATGTCATTGGCGGCAAAGGCGTGGGCGTAGATGTCCAGTCCTGGCCCGACAGCACGCAGCCACGCGCCAATATCAAAGGCCGGGCCAGCCATCTGTCACGTTCCGGCCTGGTAGCCACTGGAATAGTCGATGGGCAGTGACAGCCAGGCCTGTAACATCGGTGGCAGTGTTGCCCCTGCACCAAGGCCCGTTGGAACCTGTTGGGCAAACGTGAACACGTTTGCCGGATCATACTTGGCCTTCACAAGTGAAAGGCCGGGAAGAGCCGTGCCCCAATAGTTTGTGGCATAATCGGGCAGTCTTACCGATGCATAGTTCTGATAGCTTTCATTGTTCCACACCGTCTCCCAGCCTGCCGTCCAGCCTTCAAGAAAGGTTTCCGCGGCATGCCGTTCGGATGGCGAAAACCAGAACACGTCCAACACCGCGTTGTACAAAGCGCTACGGTGCACGAAGGCTGAATCTGCAACAGGAACAGCAGCGATCTGGCCGCCGTAAACCTCAAGATACATATAAGCCATCGTGTTGTTGGCCTTTGAAACGAAGTATCCCAACAATGAAGACCATTCTGCCGCTGTCAGATTTTTTGCAACATATCGCGATGCCTTGTCTTCATTGGGCGCGCCTAGGCTGCCGTCGATGATGGGTTGCTCTTGTGGCGTGCTCAAGAGTCTGTTCAGCACTGTCAAATAGTCACCCTCTTGGGCGAATTGCACAACGGCGCCGGGCATACGAACAAAATTGCCCATCGCCTCGTATCCGGCAAAGTCGATATCACCCACGTACATGCCGCGCACCATGAATATCGGCGTCAGTTTGGGCAGGTAAGGGCCGTTAGGAACAAGTTGGGTTTGCCAAACGACCAACACCTGCAATGTCAGGTTGAACTCGGTTTCTGCAGCACCGAAATAATCGTTTTGCATCATCATCATGACATCAACTGCCTGCTGAAGGCCTGTTGATGTGCTGACATCCCAAGCAACGCTAAAGCCCATCACCCGCTGCAATGGGTATAGCTTGTACTTGACGCTGAGCAGAACCCCGAAATTGCCACCCGTTCCCCCACGCAGGGCCCAGAACAGATCATAGTTCTTGTCCGCGCTGGCCATCACGATCGATCCGTCAAACAGCATCACCCGAAACTCGATGACGTTGTCGCAGTTCATGCCGAATGTGGCCGAGGTAAAGCCAAGCCCGCCACCCTGAACAAAGCCACCGACACAGACATCGTCACACTCGCCAGCGGGCGTGTGCAGTTTCAGCTTGGTCAGGATTTTGTTCAGCTTGCCAAATGCGCAGCCGGTGCCAACAACGGCAGTCATCGCGGTCTGGTCGACGGACACGTCGTTCAGGCCGCTGACATCGATCAACACACCATTTCCACCTGAAAATCCTGCCGTGCAATGCCCACCTGAGCGCACGGTAAACGGGGCCTGTCCACCCGCTGCCAACCCCAAGGCGATGGCGACATCCGTTTCGGCAGCACAATAGACAATCATGCTGGGTTGCGGGCTGAAGACCGGATTGGAAAGCAAACGCCCGTCATTCCAGCCCTGATCCATAGGTGTGACGATATGGCCAATCAACTGGGTCTGGGCAGCCTTTAGCGCGGCACGGGTCTGGCCAAAGGCGGCAAAAGCACTGTCCGGATGCGCATCCCATTGGGCGTGCAAGCGAACATTTCGATCCCGCAATCGGGATTGGATCTTGGGCATGAATCACCTGAACAGAAAGATTGACGGGAAATGGTACAGTATTGCGAAAGCTTACCCTAACTTGGCATTTCAACAAGAGATTTGCATTTCCATGCGCGCGTTCGTTATGCATTGTACACAAATGCCCTTCTGGCAAATGAAAATGGCTTTCGGAAAAGAGATGATCGGTGACTGAAGGCAGGGCAGGTCCGGTCAGGTCAATGTTTGTCGGTGCCGTGCTTGCCGTCGATGCTGTGGGGCATTGTTTGGCATTGGCCAGCTTTTGCTTTGCTGGGGCATTGTCAGCGGGGTTGGGGCTGGCAACCGGTACCATGCTTTTGTCCACTGCAGTGATGACGGCCGCCCTGTTTGTGTTCAGCAGGTTGCGCAATGTCTTGGGCATTGCACAGGATACCTCGATTGCATTGCTTGCACCGGCAATTGCAGTGGCTACTGCGGGTCTGTCCGGTGCTACCGATGAAGCCCGGGTCGCAACCGGCCTGGCCGTCATGGGATCGTCGGCTTTGCTGTCGGGAATGGTGTTCTGGATTGTGGGGCAGTTCGGGCTTGGGCGTATGGTGCGTTTGTTTCCCTATCCGGTGTCGGCGGGCTTTCTGGCGGGATCGGGTGCATTGCTGGTTATGGCCGGACTGTTCATCGTTTCTGGCACAGATGGCTGGGAAGAGCTTTTGTTGGCACTGGAGGATCGGCATGTCCTGTTTGGGCTTGTTGCAGCACTTGTCTTTGCGGCGGCACTGATTGTTGCGCAGCACTGGGTCAAGGGTTCCAACGCCATTCTAGGCGTTGTGGGTGTTGCGATTGCTGGTTTTTACGTTGTGCTGGCCGTCACGCAAACAGATATGAGCTTGGCCCAAGAGCTGGGCTATTTGCCGAAAACCGGCAGTGAAACGAGTCAGGCGATTGGACCTGCACTTTCGCTTTTGGCACAAGTTGACTGGATGGCAGTTTTTCAGGTTGCGCCAAGTCTTGCTGCAGTGGCCTTGTTGTCGTTGCTAGGCGTACTTCTTAACACATCGGGTGTTGAACTTGCCACGCACACCCCGGTTGACGTGAACCGCGAATTGCGGGTGACAGGCCTTGCCAATATCCTGATTGCACCTTTTGCAGGACTAACAAGTTTTCTGCAGGCAGGGGCCAGCATCTTTGCTAACAAGCTGGGCACATCGGCACAGCCAATGGTGCTGGGCAATCTGGCCGTGATAGGGCTTGCCATCGCCTTTGCAGGCAAGATCGTAGCTGTGGTGCCTGTGTTTGTCGCGGCAGGTCTGCTGATTTTCATCGGCGCATCTATGCTTGAAGATTGGCTGATCAAGACGCGCCGGACTTTGATGCCGCGGGACTGGTATCTGATCGTTGTGATCGTGGCGCTGACAGCCGTTCTTGGTATTTTGCCTGCAGTGGGAATCGGGCTTGGCCTTGCCGTGCTGGAATTTGCCATTGGCTATGCAAGGCTACCCGTGATCCGCAAATTTTCGGATGCGCGGGCGCAACCCAGTGTGGTTGACCGCGCCCCCGAAGAAAGCGCCATTCTGGCGCGTGAAGGTCACCGCATTCAAATCCTTTATCTGCAAGGCGCGCTGTTCTTTGGGTCCATTGACAAGATGGCGTCGGATATCGGCAAGATCACCACAGCCGACGCTCAAATCGCTGAAATCATTCTTGATTTCGGGGGGGTGGATTCAGTTGACTCTGCCGCCTGTGCCGGGCTGGCAAAGTTGACACAAGCCATGGCAGGACAAGGAATTGCACTGCATCTTTGCCACATGGCGCCTCGGTACGTTGCAGTGCTGGCCCGTTGGGGTTTGACCACAACTGCTGACCGGAATGCGCCGCTAAGCGATCTGCGCCTTTGGCCCAGGCTGGACGATGCGCTGGAGCAGTGCGAAGAACGGCTGCTTGACCGCACGCTTGGGGCAGGGCGGATATACAATCTGCAAAACATGCTTGCTGAACTTGGCCAGAATGATCGGCGGATCACTGATCTGCTTGCCATTCTTGAACCTCGCGTGCTGGCCATGGGTGAGGTGCTGATTGCAGCCGGTAGCAGGTCTGACGATGTATATTTGCTGGAAAGCGGCAGGTTGGGTGTGCACTTGCCCGGGCCAAATTCGCCCGGCACCCGGGTTAGGGTATTGGCCCCTGGCGCGCTTGTCGGGGAAATGGCCCAGCTTCTGGGATTGCCGCGTAGCGCGGATGTGATTGCGCAATCCGAGGTCAAAGTTTGGCGGATGCCCCCAGGGCTGGCCGACCAGGATCCGGGGCTTGCGTTGTTGTGGACAACAATTCTGGCGCGCGCGCTTGCGCTTAAGCTATCACAAACCAACCGTCTGGTGGGGATGCACCGCATGCAAACTGATACATCCCGGCATTAGCCGGCCTGTAGCATGCACTGGTGCAAGGTACCGTGCAGGCCTGGCGGGCAGGCTAAACGAAAGTGCGGAATACTGACTTTTCGAAAGATGCTTCTTGCTTTTCTTGACAGCCCCGCAGGCTGTAACGGTTGTCGGCAAGATAGGATCAACGTAGTCTGCGCCCATCTGCATACGATGGCATACCTCATATCCCGGACCTCTCATGACACGCGAAATCCGACATGGCTTGCAAGTTGACGCTGGCCTTTGTGCCTTTATCGAAAATCAGGCTCTGCCCGGCACAGGTGTTGATGCTGCCCGGTTCTGGAAAGGCTTTGCAGATATCGTTCAGGACCTGACGCCAATTAACAGGGCATTGCTTGACCGCCGTGCAGACCTGCAGGCCAAGATCGACGCCTGGCATCGCGAAAGACGCGGACAGCCGCATGATCACGAAGGCTACAAGGCGTTTCTTGTGGACATTGGCTATCTTCTGCCCGAGGGGCCGGATTTCAACATTGAAACGGCCAATACTGACCCGGAAATCGCATCCGTGCCAGGCCCGCAGCTTGTGGTGCCGATCACCAATGCGCGGTATGTGCTGAACGCGGCAAACGCCAGATGGGGCAGTCTGTACGATTGCCTTTATGGCACTGATGCGATGGATTCGCTGCCGCCCAAAGGCGGTTATGAACGCGGGCGTGGCGCACGGGTGGTGGCGCGGGCACGCGTGTTTCTGGATGAGGCGTTTCCGATTCAGGGTGCCAGCCACGTTGATGTGCGCCGATATTTCGTCAAGGACGGCGCGCTGCTGATCGATGAAATGCCTTTGATCCACCCGGAAAAGTTTGTCGGATATCGCGGTGACGCGCGTGCACCCGAAGCGGTCTTGCTGCGCAACAACGGGTTGCACGTTGAACTGGTGTTCGACCGGGCCCATTTCATTGGCGCACGCGATCAGGCCTGCCTTGCCGATGTACGGCTGGAAAGTGCAGTTTCCGCGATCATGGATTGCGAAGATTCGGTCTCATGCGTTGATGCGCAAGACAAGGTCTTGGCCTATGCCAACTGGCTTGGCTTGATGAAGGGTGATCTGGTCGAAACCTTTGAGAAGGGTGGCAAGCAGTTGGTGCGGCGTCTGGCTGCGGATCAGGTATGGACTGCACCGGACGGATCACAGCTTGCAGTCAAGGGGCGCGCCCTGATGCTGGTACGCAACGTAGGCCACTTGATGACCAATCCCGCCATACTTGATACGGCAGGTGCAGAGGTTTTTGAAGGACTGATGGATGCGATGATCACGGTGATGATCGCGCTGCACGACCTGAAAAAGGCGGATGGCCCGCGCAACTCGGTCAAGGGTTCGGTTTATGTGGTGAAACCCAAAATGCACGGGCCCGAGGAAGTGGCCTTTGCCGATCAGATCTTTACCCGTGTCGAGGCGGCGCTGGGTTTGGCGCAGTACAGCGTGAAGATTGGGATCATGGACGAAGAGCGGCGCACCTCGGTGAACCTGAAGGAATGCATCCGTGCTGCAAAGCACCGGGTTGCCTTTATCAACACAGGTTTCCTTGATCGCACCGGCGATGAAATCCACACCTCAATGGAAGCAGGCCCTTTCAGCCGAAAGGATTTTATCAAGCGCAAGGCGTGGATCACGGGTTACGAAAACCAGAATGTCGATATCGGGCTAGAGTGTGGGTTGTCTGGCCGGGCGCAGATTGGCAAGGGGATGTGGGCCATGCCCGACATGATGTCGGCAATGCTTGCACAAAAGGTCGAACATCCAAAATCAGGCGCGAATACAGCATGGGTGCCGTCTCCAACGGCGGCCACACTGCATGCCATGCACTATCACAAGGTGGATGTGTTCGCGGTACAGCAAAAGCTGCGCAAGGGCGGGCGGCGTGCCTATGTTGACACCATTCTTGATATTCCACTAGCGGCCTATCAGAAGTGGACCCCCGACCAGATCATGCGCGAAGTCGAGAACAACTGTCAGGGCATCCTTGGTTATGTCGTGCGCTGGGTTGATCAGGGGATCGGTTGTTCAAAAGTGCCTGACATGAATGATGTCGGCCTGATGGAAGACCGCGCTACCTGCCGCATTTCTGCGCAGCATGTGGCGAACTGGCTGCATCATGGTATCGTGTCGCGGCAGGATGTGATGGATGCGTTGCGCCGTATGGCTTTGGTTGTTGACCGCCAGAACGAAGGTGACCCAAATTATCGCCCGATGTCCCCGGGTTTTCAGGGACTTGCCTTCCAGGCGGCCTGTGATCTGGTGCTGCTGGGGCGCGATCAGCCCTCAGGCTATACAGAGCCTGTGCTGCATCGCAGGCGGGCACAGGTGAAAGCGGCTGGGTAGAATTCAGGGGCCTGCGCTTATTCGGCGGCGCGCACCTCTTGTACCCAAGCCACGATCAGTTCGCGCGATTCAGGGTTCATCTGGAACGCGTTAGGCGGGGGCATGGCGTGGCTAAGCCCGGCTTGCAGGTAGATTTCACTGGCATGACGGGCAACATCACCGGGCGTTTCGAGGTACACCCCTTTTGGCGCCCAAAGGATACCGGTCCATGACGGCTCACGTGCATGGCACATTGAACAGTTGCCGATAACTGCGTTGTAGGCATCGTCAAACCCATTGGCAGACACATAGCGCAGTTCTTGCGTGGTCAGTGCGCGGGCGGCGGCGGCGTCAGCCGTTTCAATGCTGCGCAACGTGGAAAGCCACGCAATGACCACCATCAGAAGCACAGTCACCAGCCATGTCCAATGGGGCCCCTTTCCTGTCTTGTGCATGGTGTTGAAATAGTGCCGGATCGTTACTCCGGTCAGAAAGATCAGGCAGGCAATTACCCAGCTGTAGGTGGTGCCAAACGCCAGCGGGTAGTGATTGGACAGCATCAGAAAGACGACAGGCAGGGTCAGATAGTTATTATGGGTCGATCGCAGCTTGGCGATGTTGCCATATTTTGCGTCGGGTTTACGGCCTGCTTTCAGATCGGCCACCACAATGCGCTGGTTCGGCATGATCTGGAAAAACACATTGCCTGTCATGATCGTGGCTGTGAAAGCCCCCAGATGCAACAGTGCAGCCCGGCCCGTGAAAACCTGATTGTAGCCCCAGGCCATCGCAACCAGAATTCCGAACAAGACCAGCATAAGTGTCGTCGGGCTTTCGCCTAGCCTGGATTTGCAAAGCTGGTCATAGGCCAGCCATCCAACGCACAAAGAACCACCCGAAATCAGAATACCCTGCCACAGCGTCAGTTCGGCGCGCGTCGGATCAAGCAGAAACAGCTCACCACCAACCCAGTAGACAATCATCAACAGCGCCGCCCCTGACAGCCATGTCGTGTAGCTTTGCCATTTGTGCCATGTCAGATGTTCTGGCATCTGCGATGGCGCCACCATGTATTTGACGGTATGATAAAAGCCCCCGCCGTGAACCTCCCACTCTTCGCCGTAGGCGCCCTTCGGCAGGTCAGGGTTCGGTTTCAGCATCAGGTCAAGCGCGATAAAGTAGAAGGATGCGCCGATCCATGCCATCGCCGTGATGACATGCAACCAACGCACTGAAAATGCGATCCAGTCCCAGATCACCGCAAAATCATACATGGCACCCCCCTGTTTCGCCTGACATCTGCAGCCTAGGCGGTGATTGATTGTTCTGGTATTGATCAGAGCGGCCAAGGAGCATCAAAAAAAAACGAATAATGTCATACCTGGAAAACGTGCGCACCTTTGTAAGAGTCTACGAATTGGGCAGCATGTCAGCGGCCGGTCGGGATTTGCGTATTTCGCCAGCAGTGACATCTTCCAGAATTTCCCAACTTGAAGAGCATCTTGGCATTCGTCTGTTTCATCGCACAACCCGCAATCTGACACCAACGGAACAGGGCAAGGCCTACTATCGCGGTTCGGTTGATATCCTTGAGGCTGTTGAAAATGCCGAGGCGCAGGTCGCAAATATTACGGTCAATCCACGCGGATCGATCTTTATTGCGGCTCCCCTTGGAGTCGGGCGGCGTCTGATTGCCCCAAGAGTGAAGGCATTTCTGGAAAAGTACCCCGAGGTGAACCTGCGCCTGCGTCTGACGGACCGAAAGGTTGATCTGACCGCAGAAGGGCTGGACCTTGCATTCTTTCTTGGGCAGCCAGAAGACAGCAATTTGAAGATACGCAAAATTGCCGATGTCGAACGGGTGCTTTGTGCCTCGCCTGACTATGTGTTGCGCAGGGGCATGCCAAGCAATGGTGACGAACTGGTTGCGCAAGGGCATGAATGCCTGAACTTGCGTTATCCTGGTGCGACAGAATTTCGTTGGCTTTTGCAAACGCCGGTCGGACCAAAACGGTTCCGGGTCTCTGGCCGATATGAATGCGATGATGGCGATGTCCTTACCGACTGGGCCTTGTCAGGCGCGGGCGTGGCCTTGAAGCCTGTGTTCGAGGTGGCAGACCATCTGAGGTCGGGCAGGCTGGTTGCCGTGGCAACCGAAACCCCACCCGAACCGATTCAGATGGCGTGCCTGTTTGCTCATCGCAGGGGGCAAGACCCCAAAGTGCGCCTTTTCATGGAATTCATGATCGACAAGATCGCCGATGATATTGGCGGCACAGTGATCGCGGCTGATGCGCCTCAGCTGCCCCGGTAGGTTGAATAGCCAAAAGGCGATAGCAGCAAAGGCACGTGATAGTGCGACTGCGAAGACATGCCAAACCGCAGTGGAATAAGGTCAAGAAAGCGGGGTTCTTCCAAGGGTCCGCCGCTTGCATTCAGATAGGCCCCGGCGTGGAACACCAGCTCATATTCACCGGTTTGGAATTCTTCGCGTGGGAGAATCTGCTGGTCAGTGCGGCCATCCGCATTTGTGACCAGTGTCCGGACCAGCACACGTTCGTGGCCCGTCAGCCGGAACAGTTCAATCTTCAGTCCAGCCGCAGGTTTGCCGCTGGCCAGGTCAAGTACATGCGTCGTCAGGTAGCCTGTCATGCGGTTTTCCCCCGGTTTTGGCGTATACTAGGCCGTGCTTATCTCTCTAGACAAAGCCTGACTTGCCGAACAGTCCATCAAGTTTTTTTTGAAAAAAGTTTTCACTATTCTGATCTACTAGCAAATCAACACAGGGGACCCCGCAAATGTCACGATACCCGCGAGACCTGACCGGTTATGGCGCACAGCCACCTGCGGCCCAATGGCCGGGTGGGGCCAAGATCGCCGTGCAAATTGTTCTGAACTATGAAGAAGGCGGCGAAAACAACATTCTGCATGGTGACGCCGCTTCAGAGGCGTTCTTGTCCGAGATTACGGGTGCCTCGCCTTGGGTCGGGCAGCGCCACTGGAACATGGAGTCGATCTACGAATATGGCGCTCGGGCCGGGTTCTGGCGCTTGTTCCGGATGATGCATGATTTGCCGGTCACAGTGTATGGCGTGGCTACTGCGCTGGCCCGCGCCCCTGCTCAGGTGGCCGCCATGAACCGCGCCGGGTGGGAAATTGCAAGCCACGGGTTGAAATGGGTCGAACACAAGGACATGCCCATAGCTGAAGAGCGGGCGCAGATCCGCGAAGCAATTCGCCTGCATAAGGAAGTCACAGGAAAGGCTCCGCGCGGCTGGTACACCGGGCGATGTTCGATGAACACAGTCGATCTGGCCGCCGCCGAGGGTGACCTTGCCTATATAGCAGACAGCTATGCCGATGATTTGCCCTATTGGACCAAGGCTGGCGGCAAGGATCAGTTGATTGTTCCGTACACCATGGATTGCAACGATATGCGCTTTGCCATTCAGGCGGGCTTTACCAATGGCGATCAATTTGAACGTCACCTGATTGACAGCTTCGACATGCTTTATGCCGAAGGCGAACAGGGCGCGCCAAAAATGCTGTCGATCGGTCTGCACTGCAGGCTGGCAGGCAGGCCGGGCCGTGCGCTGGCCCTGCAACGCGCCCTGAATCACTTCCGCAGCCATCCGGGGGTCTGGTTTGCCACGCGGGAACAGATTGCTGACCATTGGGCAAGACAACATCCGCCTGCCAAGGGTTTGCGGCCATCCGAGATGGATTTGCAAACCTTTGTTGCCGCATTCGGCGGCATCTTCGAACACAGTCCGTGGATTGCCGAGGCCGCCCATGCACTGGAACTTGGCCCGACACATGATTGTGCGGCGGGGGTACACAGTGCACTGACCCGCATTTTCAGAACCTCCTCCGAGGTGCAGCGGCTGGGCGTTCTGACTGCACACCCCGATCTGGCCGGAAAACTGGCGCAGGCAAAGCGATTGACAGCTGAATCGACCGCTGAACAGGCGTCAGTCGGACTTGATGCGCTGACTGATGTGGAACGGGCAGAATTTACCCGCCTGAACGATGCCTATACTGCCAAGTTCGGCTTTCCCTTCATCATTGCCGTGCGTGACAATACCAAGTCCTCGATCCTGGCGGCATTCCAGCGCCGTATCGAGAATGATCGCACGACCGAATTTGCCGAAGCCTGCAGTCAGGTTGAACGCATTGCCGAGTTGCGTCTGCAGGCAAAGCTTGGGCCATGACTGACCGTATCGTGATACAGCCGCTGACGGCAGCGGCCTTTGCGCCCTTTGGCGATATTCTTGATTGCTCTGGTGCGCCCGACAAGTTGATCAATCAGGGCTTGTGTGGCCGCTATCATGACCGGGCGAAACTGGATTTTTCTGATGGCCGTGCAGGGATAAGCATTTTCCACGCTCAACTGCGCACATTTCCGATGCGGCTGGATCTGGTTGAGCGTCATCCCGAGGGAAGCCAGGCCTTTCTGCCGCTGGACAGCGTGCCTTTCGTGGTGGTGGTCGCGCCAGACGTGAACGGAAAGCCTGGCCGTCCACTGGCCTTTGTCACGCAGCCCGGACAGGGCGTGAACTACCACCGTGGGGTCTGGCATGGTGTGCTGGCCCCTGTGGCGGGCAACGGAATCTTTGCCGTTGTCGATCGGATCGGATCGGGTGCCAATCTGGAGGAACACCCGTTCGATGATCCGCCCCTTTTGATCATGGAGTGATCAGGGCGGAACCACCAAGTCGCCGACAGACAGGGCCGCAAGAACAACAAAAGCCCGGCTGTCATTCAGGAAACGAGGGAGGAGGAACCCATGGCATCCAATGATGCAGTTCACCCGGTAGACGAAATTCTGCCACCGCCCAAGCTGTTTACGCTTGGGCTTCAACATGTCTTGGTCATGTATGCGGGCGCTGTTGCCGTACCGCTGATCGTGGGACGTGCGCTAAAGTTGCCACCGGAAGACGTGGCCTTCCTGATCTCGGCTGACTTGTTTGTCTGCGGGATTGTGACGTTGATCCAATCATTCGGCGCAACACAGTGGTTTGGCATCAAACTGCCCGTGATGATGGGGGTTACCTTTGCCGCCGTCGGGCCGATGGTTGGCTTTGCCAATGCGCAAGGCGGGCCCGAGGGTGCGCGCGCCATCTTTGGCGCAATCATCGCTGCGGGGATCATCTCGATTCTGATTGCGCCGCTGGTGTCTAGGATGCTGCGCTTTTTCCCACCCATCGTGACGGGCACGATCATTCTGGTGATTGGGGTTTCGCTGATGCGCATCGGCATCAACTGGATCTTTGGCAACCCGGTTGGCCCGACTGCACCGCAGATCATTGACCCGGCCCATGCCGATTGGTTGAAGGCTGTCACCGAAGGCGCCGCCGCCGGCACGATTGCAGGTGTGCCGGAGATTCCGCCGGGCCTTGCCCTTGCAGCCAAGGTAAACAACCCGCTGTATGCCCCCCTTGGCAATATCGCGATTTCAGCCATCGTTCTGTTGTCGATCATCCTGATTGCCAAGTTTGGCCGTGGTTTCATCGCTAACATCGCGGTTCTGCTGGGCATCATCATCGGTGGCACGATTGCTGTGGCCCTTGGGATGATGAACTTTGCCAAGGTGGGAGAGGCTGCATGGTTTGGCCTTATCACGCCATTTCACTTTGGCATGCCGACCTTCGATATCGTGATGATTGTCACCATGGTTCTGGTGATGATCGTGGTGATGATCGAATCCACCGGCATGTTCCTTGCCCTGGGCGACATTACCGGGCGCAAGGTAGATCAGCCGATGCTGTCGGCCGGGTTGCGCACCGATGGTCTTGGCACCTTGATCGGCGGTATCTTCAACACATTCCCCTACACGTCCTTCAGCCAGAACGTGGGCCTTGTCGGTGTAACGGGTGTGAAAAGCCGTTTTGTCTGCGTGGCGGGCGGCCTGATTATGGTTGTGCTGGGGTTGATGCCGAAGATGGGCGCCTTGGTGGAATCCGTTCCAACAATGGTGCTGGGCGGTGCCGGCCTTGTGATGTTCGGCATGGTTGCGGCGACAGGGATCCGTATTCTGGCAAGTGTCGACTTTGCCAAGAACCGCAACAACCTGTTCATCGTTGCCATTTCGATTGGCTTTGGGATGATCCCGCTGATCGCCCCGAACTTCAAGATGTGGATGCCCCATTCCATTCACCCGTTGATCGAAAGCGGAATCCTGCTTGCGTCAATCTCGGCTGTGGCCTTGAACGCCTTCTTCAACGGCGCGAAAGGGTCTGTTGACGAGGCAAAGCTTGCAGCTTCGGCGGCAGACCACTGATTGACCAAACCCAGTTCAAGGGCCCCGGACAGCATGTTCCGGGGCCCTTTTCGTTTTGGGCATCGACAGGAACGCGGCCATGGTTGCCGTCATGGTGCAACCGCACAAGAGCTTGCCTTCAACATCACGTGCCGCTCTTTGGATGAAACGCACATGCAAGTACAGCGCGTGGGCTTTGGGCCGGGGTTCGATGACGCAGCTTACCGGGTTGGCGGTTTCTGGCAGGGCCCAAGCCTTTAACCCACGAAATCCCGTTGCCGGATCATTGTGGGCGATGTTCGTTTGGGTTGGCGCTGACTGGTTCTGCCAGCCTTGCCCAAGGCGGCAAGACAACGCCAAGTCAGGCTGGCAGATGCGGGTTAGCGGCGGCGTTGGGCATGGGCAAGGCTTGAAGGGCGCAACGGCATGTGACGGTTCACATCCTTGTAAAGCAAATAGCGGAAAGGCCCCGGTCCACCAGCATAGCAGGCCTGAGGGCAAAACGCGCGCAACCACATGAAATCACCTGCTTCCACTTCGACCCAGTCGCTGTTCAAACGATAGGCAGCCTTGCCTTCAAGCACGTACAACCCATGCTCCATCACATGCGTCTCCAGAAACGGAATGACGGCCCCGGGTTGCAGAGTCACGATTGTGACGTGCATGTCATGGCGCAGGTCAAGCGGATCAACAAAGCGCGTTGTCGCCCATTTGCCTTCGGTCCCCGGCATTGGCGTCGGGGCAATGTCATTTTCATTCAGAACAAGGACATCGGGTGCTGACAGGCCATCAACGGCATCATAGGCCTTGCGGATCCAGTGAAATCGCAAGGTTTGCGGCGTGACGTTGTGCAAGGTCCAATGTGCCCCCGGTGGGATGTAGGCATAGCCGCCTGGCACCAGATCATAAGACTGGCCCGCAACAGTCAGCCGCGCGCTCCCTTCCACAACAAACAGCACTGATTGGGCTTCGGCGTCTATTTCCGGCCGGTCAGAGCCACCGCCCGGCTGAACCTCCATGATGTACTGCGAAAAAGTCTCGGAAAAACCGCTCATCGGGCGGGCGATCACCCAAAGGCGTGTTTCGGTCCAGAATGGCAGATAGCTGGTCACGATGTCGCGCATCGTTCCCTTGGGCAGCACGGCATAGGCATCAGTAAAGATGGCCCGGTCCGTCAGCAATTGTGTCTGGTCCGGAAGCCCGCCCTGCGGAGCATAGTACGGCCTGCTCATGATCTTCCTCTCTGGGGTTTGCCGATCTGGTTTGACCTTATGATCAAGGATGACGCCTTACCATCGGGCTTTGTGCAACATCAGCTTTTCGAAATACTTGAAGATGCTGCTTCGCTTTTGCGCAAGGCACAATCAGCCCTTGTTTCCGTCATGAAACCTTCATTTGACCCTGCAAATCATTTCCTGCATTCAGGAAATATGGAAACTGCCCCTGTCGCCTTTACCACCCTGGGCCATCCTGGCCGCCTTGCTGTCTTCCGGCTATTGATGCGTTTTGCCCCGCAGGGTGTGCGCCCGACCGAAATTGCCGCTGCGCTGACCCTGAAGCAGAATACCCTGTCGCATTACCTTGCTGCCCTTGTGACAAGCGGGCTGGTCACCTCTGAACGGCAAGGCAGGTCTTTGTACTACTGCGTCAATCTGGAAATGACTGAAGCGCTGATCGGCTACCTTGCGCTTGATGTCGGGCGCGCCCGGCCTGATCTTTTTCCCTCTTTTTCTGACCCTCGAAGGGATGTCGTGATGCAAGATACGGATTTCGATGTGCTGTTCATCTGCTCGGGCAATTCTGCCCGGTCGATCTTTGCCGAGGCGCTGCTGCGCGATCTGGGGCAGGGCAAGTTTCAGTCCTTTTCGGCAGGCACGCGGCCAGGTACCGCGTTGAACCCGTTTGCACTGGATGTGCTGCAGCGCAATGGGCACGACGTCACGGGCCTGCGTGCCAAGCATGTATCAGAGTTTCAGCAACCCGGTGCCACCGTGATGGACTTTGTCTTTACGGTTTGTGATACCGCAGCGGGCGAAGAATGCCCGCCTTGGACAGGCCAGCCCATTACCGGGCATTGGGGGTTGGTCGATCCGGTCAAGGCCGTTGGTACGGACGCCGAAAAGGCACTGGTATTTGCCCAAACCTATGCAGCGCTGCGCCGCCGGGTTTCGGCATTCGTCGCCTTGCCTTTCGAAACGCTGTCGCGGCTTTCGCTGCAAGCGCAAGTCGATGCCATTGGATTGGCTGCAGCCCAAGCCGAGAAGGACTGATTTGATGGCCCGAATCGCGTTGAACGGCCTTGGCCGCATTGGAAAGCTGGCCCTGCGCGACCTGATTGATACGGACGCTGGCGGTGACATTGTGCTGTTGAACGATCCCGTTGGCGATGCAGAACAGCACGCCCTGCTGATGGAGTTTGATTCCGTGCATGGGCGCTGGCGCACTCCGGTTGATCATGCGCCTGACCAATTGGTTCTGAACGGTAAGACCATGCGCTTGACCCATGAGAAAACGATCGAAGCCCTGCCGCTGGCAGAAATGGGCATTGATCTGGTGATTGATTGCACGGGTGTGTTCAAGACGGCGTCAAAGTTTGCACCCTATTACGCTGCCGGGGCAAAGAAGGTCATTGTCAGCGCACCTGTCAAGGACGGCGGGGCGCTGAACCTTGTTTATGGGGTGAACCATCATCTTTACGACGGCTCCCAGGCCCTTGTTACGGCGGCCTCTTGTACCACGAACTGTCTTGCACCTGTGGTCAAGGTCATTCACGAAAGTCTTGGTATCCGCCACGGATCAATCACAACGATCCACGATGTCACCAATACCCAGACCATTGTTGACCGACCTGCCAAGGACATGCGCCGTGCGCGGTCGGCCCTGTTGAACCTGATCCCCACTACCACCGGCAGCGCCACAGCGATCACGCTGATCTATCCGGAACTGAAAGGGCGGCTGAATGGCCATGCCGTGCGGGTTCCATTGCTGAATGCATCCCTGACAGATTGTGTATTCGAGGTCGAGCGACCTACCACGGCTGAGGAGGTGAATGCTCTGTTTGCCGCTGCCGCCGCTGGCCCGTTACAGGGCATTCTCGGGTATGAGATACGCGCGCTTGTTTCATCCGATTTCATCAATGATCGTCGCTCGGCTGTTGTAGACGCGCAATCTACCATGGTGATCGGTGGCACCCAGGTGAAAATCTATGCCTGGTATGACAATGAATGGGGCTATGCCTGCCGTCTTGCCGATATCGTGCGCATGGTTGCGGGGGCAATGTGAACAAGGTTAACCCGTTGCGGGCCTATGCGGCGGTTACAGCCGCCTATTGGGCCTTCATGCTGACCGACGGCGCTCTGCGTATGCTTGTGCTGTTGCACTTTAACAGCCTTGGATTTTCCCCTGTGCAACTGGCCTGGCTTTTCCTGCTGTACGAAGCGGCCGGCATCGTGACGAACCTTGCAGCAGGCAGGCTGGCTGCACGCTTTGGCCTTTCCGCGACCTTGTATGGCGGGTTGGTCCTGCAGATCGCCGCGCTGGTGGCATTGGCCCAACTGAACACGGCTTGGGGGATCATGGCCTCGGTCGCATTTGTGATGGGGGTGCAGGGCCTGTCAGGTGTGGCCAAGGATCTGGCCAAGATGTCATCCAAGTCAGCCGTAAAACTGCTGGCCCCTTCTGAAAACGGCGGCTTGTTTCGATGGGTGGCCTTGCTGACCGGGTCAAAGAACGCGGTCAAGGGTCTGGGCTTTTTCCTTGGGGCGGCTTTGCTGGGCCTTGCAGGGTTTCAGGCTGCGGTCTGGGGGATGGCGGCAGTGCTTGCCCTGATCCTGCTTGCCGTCGCCCTGTTTTTGCCCGCAGGCCTGCCGGGGCGGTTGAAAGCCGAGGAAGGCTGGGGCGGCTGGCGGTCACATGATACGCGGGTGAATCGTCTTAGCCTTGCGCGCCTGTTTCTGTTCGGGGCCAGGGATGTGTGGTTTGTTGTCGGTATTCCGGTGTACTTTCAGGCGGCTTTGTCGGATGGCACACCAGACAGCCGTCGTGCCGCATTTTTTCTGATCGGCGGTTTTCTGGCTTTGTGGATTATCGCTTATGGGGTGGTGCAGGGTTATGCGCCGCGTCTTTTGGGGGCCAAAGGCCTGACCGAGGCACAGATCACCGGCAAGGCCGCGCGTTGGGCCGGGTGTCTGGTGCCCATTCCCTTTGTGCTGGCGTTGATCACCCTGGTTTCAGGCGGGCCTTCCGCGGCTCTGACCGCTGTGCTGATAGCTGGGTTGCTGTTGTTCGGTTTTGTGTTTGCCATCAATTCATCGGTGCATTCCTACCTGATCCTTGCCTTCGGATCATCCAGACACATCACCCGCGATGTCGGATTTTACTATATGGCAAACGCAGCCGGCCGGTTGATTGGCACGCTGTTTTCGGGTGTCAGTTATCAGGTGGGTGGCCTGCCCCTGTGCCTTGGCACGGCGGGTGTCATGGCGCTTGGCGCATGGCTCGCAACGCGACGGCTGGCCGCTGTTTAGGGTTTCGGATGCGCTTGCGTCGCCCGCAGGGCGTAGACGATCATGGCTGGCGTGATGCAGATGCCGTAGCATACCGCCGTAACCGCCCCCACAACCCATGCCCCGTGCATTGGTACGAAAATGGCCTTGCCCAGAACGGAAAGCCCGACGAAGGCGAGCCATGCCCAGAACTGCACGTTCACGATGCCAGCTGCATTCAATACCATGTTGGAAGGCGATGTCAGCGCGATGATCGTGCCTGACACTGCAAACGCCATCAACACCAGTTGCTGATCAGGAAAAGACTTGCCTGTCCAAAACTGCATGATGGGATCGACCCAAAGCGTCATTCCCGTACCAACGACTGCTATTCCAACCCCGCCTAGAATACTCATCCACAGCGCAAATCGGCGCACCCAGGCAAAGTCCTGTCGTGCCATGGCAGCGCCATTATAGGCCCATAGCGGCAAGAATACCGTTGCAACGGCAAGTGGCAGCAAAGCCCCAAGTCGGGCAGGCAATGCGAAATCGGCAACAGCCTGAGCATCTTGCAGATACAGCACCAAAGGAATGTCGATATTCATGCCCACCGCTGTCAGCACAGCCAAGCGCAGGTGCCCAAGGCCAAGGCGGAACATCGTGCGCCCCTCTTCATCAAAAGCAAAATCATTTGCCTTTGGCCGGTACTGTGGAAAACGTCTGAAATACCAAAGGGTTGCGGCCACCATGGTGATAGGCGTCACGGCGCTGTAGATGCTGACAACGGCCCATCCCGGAAACTGCAGGAAAATGGCAAGCAAGGTCACTACGATACTGATCCCTGCCCCGGCAATCAGCAGAAAGTTGTACAGCGCTATCTTCTGATGGGCATATATCACCCGGAACACGATTGAGACCGGCAGGGAAATCAGGAAAGACAGCAGCGTGATCCAGACCAGCACTGCGTTGCCGTAACCCATTGCCGCATTGCCCTGTGGCCAAAACATAAAGGCAATCATACCCGCCAGCATCAGCCCCAGCCCAGCCAACGTGATGATACCCAGCATCCGATAGGCCCGGCCGATATCGCGCCGGGCCATGTCGGTATCGCCACGGCCAAAGTGGCCGGAAAGCCGGGTCAAAAGGCTGTTGCCCAGACCAAAGTCCATGAAGCCGGCCAGGGCAACGATCGAAACACCCGTAACCCAGACTCCAAAGCCATTGGGGCCGAGATGCGCCAGCATTGCTGGCATGATCACGAATGGCGCGATCAGCGTCACGATCCGCCCGATCACATTTGACGCCATGGCCCCTAGCACCGCGCGGGCAATTCCTGATTGTCCGGTCATCTTGGCTTCTGGTCTGTGGGGTGCTCCGGTACCGTTGGCATCACCATATCCAACAGGCGCCCAACCTGAACCTTTGGGTTTTTCTGTGTCAAAACAAAATGGCGTCCTTCGGCGCCAATCTGCTGAAGGGTTTCAGGTGGCAGCGCAGCAACCCGCCGCATTTCGGCAGCCAAACCTTCTGCATCACCCGTTGCAGGCGTCATGAGATAGGGGCGATATTCGGGTGGCATGCCATCCAGCCAGTGCATGATCACAGGTCGCGCCGATGCAAGATATTCCATTGTCTTGGACGGAAAGGAAAAGCGCGTGAATTCGCCTTCAGGGCGCCGCGGGTTAACCATGACATGCGCCTGCGCCTGCAAGGTCAGTGCCTCGGCGCGCGGGACCCGCCCGAAAAACGTCACGCGCGCATCTCGGCGAGCCATGTCTTCCACGGCCGCCCGGGCATCACCATCACCACAGATCCAAAGCTTTGCATTTGGCATGTCCAACGTGGAAAATGCCGACAACAGATCAAGGATTCCGTATCGCGCAGCCAGTGTTCCGGTATAGATAAACGTCGGACCCGGATCGGTGGGCCACGCCGGCACGGCAGTTTCATCGCCCGGATCATAGATCCCTTCCATCACCACATATCGGTCTGCACCAATGCCCAATCGTTCGGCCATGGGTTCTGTCAGAACTGCAAAGTAGTCGAACTTGGGGGCGAGGCGGTAGAAAATGCGTTTGTTGATAGCGACCAACGTCTTGTAAATCGGGCCACCTTCACCCATGAATTCTGGAAGGTCCGGCAAGATCAAACAAAGTCGGACTGCCGGATTTCTTCTTCGTGCGGTCAAAGCCGCAAGAACGAATGGAAGGTGCGCCGCATAAACAAAAATCGTTCCGCTGTTTTGGCGCCTTGTTTCCAAATCCAATCCACGGCTGGCTGCCCAGAATCGGGAGATAACCCTTGCAACCAGCAAGTTGAAAAACCCCATCCCTCTAACGGGCATAAAGCCAAAAAGACGGTCAGCGATGGCTGGAAACCATATCGCACGGTCGCCACGCGGGTACGACGCGATGTAGGGTACATTGACTACGACAGTTAAAGCGTTTTCTCTTTCTGCAAAGCCACGCAAGATGGCCCTTTGCAATGCATCCGCAGCATGTTGAACATTGACCCGTGTGTTCTTTTCGATCAGGCCAGATTGGCTTTCCAACAGCAGTCCGCCAAGAAAAACCAGTTTATGTGTTTGTTCCGGTATCATGTTGTGGCCCAAATTCGCGTGACCCGTTTTTCGCTCCGTTGCGGCAAAGACCGAGTGGCCTGAAAGGTGACGATCACTTCGGATGCTCCGACCAAATTATCTGATGCAAGTTGCCGTTGCGGCGACCTGCTTTGGCTCTCGCATGTAGCGGAGACATGGGCATGGTGGCCAGCCCTAGTTGTGTCAGGCCTTTTCAAATGCCGGGCCCAAGCCATTGTGCCTTTTGTCGACTAGCACTGGTTGGTATGACGCCTCAATTACCTATTCAACGTTCCGGTGTTGGCTCCACAGCCTTGATAGGTCATCGGGTTTCTACCCACTTCCCTTCAAAGCTTTCCGGGATCAGCAGGTTATGCCGCCCGAGGTTTGCCACACTCCGTTCACCGCATAGTGCCATGGTCACATCCAGCTCTTTGCGGATGACCTCCAGCGCCTTGGTCACGCCAGCCTCACCCATTGCACCCAGCCCGTTGATATAGGCGCGTCCGATGTAGGTACCCTTTGCCCCCAAGGCCAGCGCCTTGAGCACGTCCTGGCCGGACCGGATGCCGCTGTCCATATGCACTTCGATCTTGTCGCCCACGGCATCCACAATGCTGGGCAAGGCCCGGATCGCAGACAACGCACCGTCCAGTTGCCGCCCGCCATGGTTGGACACAACAATCGCATCCGCCCCAACTGACAGCGCCATGCGCGCATCATCTGCGTCAAGAATGCCCTTCAGAATAACCTTGCCGCCCCACATTTCCTTGAACCGCGCGATGCGCTTCCAATCGAGCGTCAGGTCAAAGGCTTCGGCCGTCCAGCTTGACAGTGATGACGGGTCGGTCACGCCCTTGGCATGGCCCACGATATTGCCGAAAAAGCGCCGCTTGGTGCCCAGCATGCCAAGGCCCCACCGCAGTTTGGTGGCCATGTTCGCCACCGATTTCACTGTAAACTTTGGCGGCGCAGACAGGCCGTTCTTCAAATCCTTGTGCCGCTGGCCCAGGATCTGCAGATCAACCGTGATGACAATCGCCGAGCAGTTTGCTGCACGCGCCCGTTCAAACAGGCGGCGCATGAAGTCTTCGTCCTTCAGCGTATAGACCTGAAACCAGAACGGCGCTGTGGTGTGTGCTGCCACATCCTCGATCGAACAGATGCTCATGGTGGACAGGGTAAAGGGCACCCCGAACTTTTCCGCAGCGCGGGCTGCCTTGATCTCGCCATCTGCCGATTGCATGCCCGTCAGCCCGACAGGGGCCAGCCCCACGGGCATGGCCACCTGCTGCCCGATCATCGTGGCCGCCGTACTGCGGCCCGACATGTCCACCGCCACCCGCTGACGCAGGCGCAACTGGGCAAAGTCATTCGTGTTGTCGCGAAAGGTCTGCTCGGTATAGCTGCCGCTTTCGGCATAGTCATAAAACATGCGCGGCGTGCGGCGCGCGTGCAGGCGCTTGAGGTCGGCAATGCTGGTGATCACGGTCATGGCCTGCGCCCTCTGACGAATTGGTTAAGTGTTATTACCAATCCCGCAACTTCAATACAACGAGTTTCACAGGCTTGTAAATAGTTCTATATCGCACTATATAATACGAAATCGTAGCAAAAAGGAGGCACAACATGAACCTGTCCCGTCGCAAGACCCTTGGCCTTATCGGGGGTGGGGTCATCCTTGCTGCCGGTGCAACCCTTGGCAGCGTTGCCACGCGCCAGCCCAAGACGGCGCTGTTGCCGTGGCAGGTTGCGGGCCTGCCTGATGAGCCGCGCCGCCGTGCCTTGTCCTATGCGCTACTTGCCCCGAACCCGCATAACCGCCAACCCTGGATGGTCGACCTGCGCGAAGATGGCGTCGTGACCCTGCATGTGGATACCGCACGCCTTCTGCCGCATACCGACCCGTTCAACCGCCAGATCACCATCGGCCTGGGCTGCTTTCTGGAGCTGATGCGCATGGCTGCAGCCCAGGATGGCTACCGCGTTGATATCACGGCCTTCCCGGAGGGTGAAAGCACCGATGGTCTTGATGGTCGGCCGGTCGCGCGGGCCTTGTTCGTACAGGATGCCACGGTTTCCCCTGACCCCTTGTTCGCGCATGTCATGGCGCGGCGCAGCAACAAAGAGCCGTTTGATACCATCCGCCCTATTGGTGCCGAAGTGTTGGCGCCTTTGGCGGCTGCTGTGCGCGCGGGTAGTGTCTTTGGCGGGTCTGTGGCCATGGCCGATGTCGCCGAAATGCGGGCGATCACGCGGCAGGCGCTGCAAATCGAAATCGATACCCCCAACACCTACCGCGAAAGCGTTGATCTGTTCCGCATTGGCCGCAGTGAAATTGACGCCAATCCCGATGGCATTGATTTTAGCGGCCTGCTGTTTGAAACGCTGGGTGCCTTTGGCCTGTTCACGCGCGAAAGCGCGCTGGATACGTCAAGCAGCACATTCAAGGCCGGGCTGGACGCCGTCATGGCCAATGTCGATACGGCCATGGGTCATGTCTGGCTTGTGACCGCTGGCAATACGCGGGCCGATCAGCTGGCCGTGGGGGCAGATTGGCTGCGCGTGAACCTTGCGGCCACGGCGGCGGGCCTTGGGTTCCAGCCGCTGAGCCAGGGCTTGCAAGAGTATCCTGAAATGGCGGCCATCCATGCCGATCTGCATGCGCGTCTTGCCCCGCAGGGTGGCACGGTTCAAATGTTGTCACGGATCGGATTTGGCATCACAGTGCCACCCAGTCCACGCTGGCCACTGGAAAGCAAGATCCTGCATGCCTGACACCACCCCCACCTCCGACACAGCCCTGCTGTTTCAGTTCTTCAATGAGGTGGGGATCATCAACCAACTGGCAACCGCGATGTTTCAGGCGCGGTTGCCCCCCGGTTTCCTTGTGTCGCAGTTCGCCGTGTTGAACCACCTGATCCGTGTCGGCGATGGGCGCACTCCCTTGGACCTTGCCCGCGCGTTTCAGGTGCCCAAAACCACGATGACCCATACGTTGGCCGTGCTGGAACGGCACGCGCTGGTCCGAATGGCCCCCAATCCAAAGGACGGTCGTTCAAAATGCGTGTGGATCACCGATGCAGGCCGAACGTTTCGCACCGATGCAATTGCGGCCCTCGGCCCTGATATCGCAGGGCTTGCCGCCGCATTTCCGGTTGACCGGATTGCTGCCATTCTGCCCACGCTTTCGGCGCTGCGCAGCCTGCTGGATGCCCAACGCGATGGGCCCTCTACAGCCCCAACGCCCCCCGCATGAAAGCATAGCCCAAGGCCATTTCGCGGGCCTTTTCATCCGATCCGCCACCCCCGCCATGCCCACCTGCATGGCTGTAAAACAGCGCATCCTTGCCCGCCGCCCGCAGCGCCGCTGCAAATCGGCGCGAATGGGATGGATGCACGCGATCATCGCTGTCAGACGTGTCGATCAGTGCGGTCGGGTAGGGGCGCGTGGCGTCCACGTTGTGCAGGGGTGAATAGCCAAGCAGCCAGTCGCGCGCGGCGGGATCATCAGGATCGCCGTATTCATCAATCCAGCCACGCCCGGACGGGAACAGATGATAGCGCAGCATGTCCATCACCCCGACATTGGCCCAGACCGCTCCAAACCGTTCGGGATAGCGTGTCAGCATCACGCCACACAGCAACCCGCCATTGCTGCCACCATGGCAACCAATCTGCGCAGGCGTTGAAATGCCCCGCGCCACCAGATCGGATGCGATTGCCGCGAAATCCTCAAAAGCCTTGTGCCGCCCCGGCCCTTTGGCCGCCGTCCACCATGCCGGGCCAAGCTCACCCCCGCCACGGATATGCGCCAAGGCATAGGCCCCGCCCTTTTCCAGCCACAGCTTGCCGGTGATCGCATCGTAGCCTGCATCCAGCGAAACCGCGAAACCGCCATAGCCATACAGCATCACAGGCACCGGACCCGTGCCCGCAGGCCGCACAAGGTGATAGGGCACCTCGGTGCCATCATCCGACCGCGCCATCAGCAATTCGACCACCATCCCCGCCGCATCAAACCGCGCAGGCTGCGCCAATAATGGGCGATAGCTTATCCCTTCCAGCCCCTTGTCCAGATTGAACAGCCATGTCCTGCGCGGCGTCAAAAAGCCCGCGCCATGCAGCGAAAGCGTGCCATCGCCTGCATCGGCATTGGCATCAAAGGTGCCCACCCAAAAGGATTCGATCCCTTCAGGCAGTGGCACTGCTTGTGGTGCTGTGCCATCTTCCAGCCAAAGGGCCATCAAGCGCGGCACAAGGTTTTCCGATTCC
This sequence comes from Pseudomonadota bacterium, assembly GCA_046049665.1. Lineage (GTDB taxonomy): Bacteria > Pseudomonadota > Alphaproteobacteria > Rhodobacterales > Rhodobacteraceae > JAAFHS01. The sequence continues at coordinate 36,700 of JBJOQW010000072.1, forward strand.
GTCCAGATCAGCCATCCGCGGAACAGAAACACCGATTCCGCATTCACTGCCCGCCGTGGCCCCGGTGTGAACACCGCGCGCGGCGCTTCGCCCAGCCGCCCCACCACCAGCGTGCCGGTTGCAAATTCGCCATCCGACTGCGCCACATAGGCGAAATGCTCCCCGTCGGTCATGCCGCTGGCATCGGGTGGCGTGGGCAATTCCACCGGGCCATCCGGGCCTTGCAGGGTAGAGACGTTCATGTTGATCGCAGGCATGCGCACATGCACCGGGAATACCCGGTCGCCCTGACGCACCAGATAGGCAGTGGCCAGCAGATCGTCTTCACTACAGGAAAACACCACCTCGCTGCGCCCATCCCGATGAAGGTGCCGCACCTGCCGGGGCCAGCCAGACCGCGTCAGCGCGCCTTCACCCGTGCCGCAGGTCCACAGCAGCGTGTCGGCATCCAGCCATTCCGCCGCCCCGCCGCGTTCGGGCGCAATGTCAAATCCGCCCGGCACAATCGCCCGCGTGGTCAGGTCAAATTCCACATGCCGCGTCAGGTCTGACCCATCAAGCGACAGGCGCAACAGCACCTTGTGCGGGTCAAACCACGCCGTTGCCGCCCCTCGCCAATGCCAGACCTGCCCGGTTTGCGCACAGAACGCATCCACGTCAAACATGGTTTGCCATGCAGCATCCGGTGTCGGGGTTTCACCGCCCGGCAAACACAGCCACAGCCCGCGCGGATTGTCAGGCGTCATGCGAAAGGTAAACAGCCAATCACCCCGGCGCGAGACCGAGGGCAGCGCATCCGGTGCCTCCATGATCGCGCGCACCGCTGCCACATCCTGCGCGAAGTGACCATCCATCAGGCGCGCTTCGGTGCGGGCGTTTTCGGTGCGAACAAAGGCCGCAATGGCCGCTTCGTCATGCTCCAGTTCCAGAAAATCAGACGGCATCGCGGAACACCTCGGCCAGCAGCGGCACCAGCGCCGCCTCATCTGCCGCCGTAAAGGCAGCAGGCGTATCACTGTCAATGTCCAGCACGCCCAGCAGCACACCTGCACCGTTCCAGACGGGCAGCACCAGTTCTGACCGCGTGCTGGATGCACATGCGATATGGCCGGGGAACGCATCCACATCCGGCACATTCTGCACCTGGCCCGTGCGTGCCGCCGCCCCGCAGACCCCCCGCGCAAACGGGATGACAAGGCAACCATGCCCCCCCTGATAGGGGCCGATCTTCAGCAATTCTGGTGCCACCACCCGGTAAAACCCCGTCCAATCGGCAAAGGGGTGGGCATGGTGCAATTCACACACCACCGTCGCCATCAAAGCCACAGTATCCGTCTCGCCATGCGTGAGGGAAAGGATTGCGGCGCGCAAATCAGCGTAATTCAGCATGTCAGTATCCAATCGCGCAGCCATCCTTGCGCGGGTCCGACCCTGCCACAAGCACCCCGTCATCACGCATCACAATGGCTTGCGCCCCGCCCAGCGGCACCTCAGGCGCGCTGACCATGTGCCCCCTCGCCGCCAGATCAGCCGCCACACCGGGTGCATAGCCGCGTTCCAGCTTGAAGCCATCATTGTCCGGAAAAGACCGTGGCGCATCAATTGCCGCCTGCACATCCATGCCGAAATCCACCATGTTCGTCACCAGCCGCGCATGGCCCGCAGGCTGGTAGGCACCGCCCATCACGCCAAAGGGCATCATCACGCGCCCACCCTTGGCCAGCATCGCTGGAATGATCGTGTGCATCGGCCGCTTGCCCCCTGCTGCCTCATTCGGGTGGCCCGCCTCCAGCGTGAAACCCGCCCCCCGGTTCTGAAAGTTGATCCCGAACTTGGCTGAGGCCAGCCCCGACCCGAACCCCCAGAACACCGAATAGATCAAGGATACCGCCATGCGGTCCTTGTCCACCACGGTGATGTAGATTGTATCCTTGTGAATGGCCTCGGTCAGCGGTGCTGCATCCGGCATTGCCCGCCGCATGTCGATCAGCCCTGCCAGCCGTGCCGCCGTTTCCGGCGCCAGCATATGTGCCAGCCGCGTCGTATGGTCTGCATCCGCCAGAAACCGGTTGCGCGCATCATAGGCAAGCTTGGAGGCCTCAGCCTCCAGATGCGCACGGTCTGCGCCGAACGGGTCCATCGCCGACAGATCGAAATGCGACAGGATGTTCAGCAAAAGGATTGCCGTCGCCCCCTGGCCGTTTGGCGGATGTTCCAGCAGATCATGCCCCTTGTAGCCGCCGCCCACCGGATCACCCCATGTGCAGGCCGTGCTGGCCAGATCATCAGCCGTATGGTAGCCGCCAAGTGCACGCAGCGATGTGATCATATCATCAGCCACTTCACCCGTGTAAAACCCGTCGCGCCCTTCGGCCGCAATCCGGCGCAACACCTCGGCCTGCCCCGGCGCGCGGAACATCTGGCCCGCCACGGGTGCCTTGCCATCCAGCAGATAGAACTTGCGCGCATCGCCCTTCAGGTCGGCTGCATCCATTGCCCAGTCAAAGGCCACGCGCGGGGCCACTGGAACGCCCGCCTCGGCATAGTGAATGGCAGGGACCAGCAGTTGCGCAAGCGGCAGCGCGCCATGGGCCGCGTTCAGCGTGCAGAAAGCATCAATTGCGCCGGGCAGTGTCACGGCCTCGATCCCGTGGATCGGCACTGCTGACAGACCCTTTGCCCGCATGTCGGCCGCTGACAAGGCCGCAGGTGCCCGCCCAGACCCGTTCAGCGCCAGCACCTGTTCGCTGCCAGCGGGCTTTACCAGAACAAAGCAGTCACCGCCGATCCCGGTCATTTGCGGTTCACACAGGCCCAGCAGCACCGCCCCCGCAATCGCCGCATCGGCTGCATTGCCGCCAGCCTGCAGCACATCAATCGCCACCTTGGCGGCCAGCGGGTGCGACGTGGCGCAAACGCCATTGCTGGCATAAAGCGCCGAACGCCCCGTGGTCTGAAAATCGCGCATGTTGTCCCCCGGCTGTGCTGTGGCAAAGCTAGTGCATCGCATGACACAAGGAAACACCGGGACCGTGCTTTGCAGGATAGCCAGTGTCGATTGGGGAAAGATGGGCCTCGGCGCCGCAGGCAGGGTGGGGGCAAACGCCCACAGCGCCGAGGGAAGCTTTATGCAGCTACAGGTCCGAATATGGGGATGGGTTAAGTGCAAAGTAGGGGGAAAAAATGGCCTGTTTGTGTCACAATTTCTGAAGCGGAAACCTAGAGGCCGGCTTGGGCAGATTGTCCCTCAGCCAGCACAAATGTCAGCTCGTTCAGGCTGCCCAGGCGCGCATATCGCAGATCGCGTGAAAGGGTACGAATCAAATACCAGCCAAAGCCACCTTCAGGCAATTCTGCACCGTCTTCGTGCTGCGCCAGAACACCCGCCGGCAGGGTTTCGTCAGGCATGGCGGTGCCACGATCGGTGATCCGGCAGGCTACCTCACCTTCTGATTGCCACAGCGTCAGCGTTATTTCTCCGCAGGTCGTGCCCGCATAGGCGTGTTCCACAATGTTGTTCATTGCTTCGGCAAGCACCAGTTCTGCCATGCTTTTCGCTTCATCCGACACATCAGACAAAACAGGTCCGTCCATCAGGGCTGCCAATGCTTCACGCACCGCAACAAAGGTTGCGGGAAAGGCCAGTTGCGCAATCAGGACCCGGCCTCCGGATTCCTGCTGCTGTTGAATGGCTTCAGCCGGCGTCACGCAGGGCACCCGGCACAATGGGATGAATGGCAAAAACACTGTCCATCCGTGTCAGCCGGAACACCTTTTCGACAGCAGGCGTCAGCCCTGCCAGTTCCAGTTTCCGCATCGGTTGCAACAGCTTCATCACAGCCACCACGGCACCCAATCCGCTGCTGTCAAGAAAGGTCACGCCAGACAGATCAAGCACCACACGCGCGGGACCATCGGATGTAACCTCGCGCATACGTTCCTTGAACTGAATGGCCCCTGCCGCATCAATGCGCGGTTCCAGTACCCGCACGATCAGCATATCGCCTGCAACTTCACCGCTTAGATTCATCTCACCCTCCGGCCACACCTGCCGCAACGATTAGGCGCCAAGGGTGAACAGATGGTAACGGTTCAATTCATCTGAAAATGCAACGGATAACGACCGTCTTCAAAATCCCCGAACAGGTCAGGCAGATCGGGATGGTCAACCGGGCCACCGGTTTCATCGGGTACAAGATTCTGTTCTGACACATAGGCCACATAGAACGACTGATCGTTTTCGGCAAGCAGATGGTAGAAAGGCTGGTTCTTTGACGGACGGCTGTCTTCGGGGATCGCCGCATACCACTCATCGGTATTGTTGAACTTGGCATCTACATCAAAAACCACGCCACGGAAGGGGTGCTTCCTGTGACGGACAATCTGGCCCAGATGATATTTTGCCTGTGTCGGCTGCATCGCTTTTCGTCCCCCGATTCCCGACAATAAGGCGACAGGGCACAGCTGTCCAGAATCGCTGCTGCGCTGCGGGGAAACAGTCTGTGGCACCAGCACCTACAGTTGCGAACCGCAGTGATCGCGAATATCTGATCCAACGGGGTCGCATGGCATTTTACACTGCGCAAAATTCCACTAAGATAGCAAAAAACAAAACGCGCGAGGGGCGAATGAGCAGACTTCTCCGTGCGTCGGTGTTGCTGATGTTCCTTGCGTCTTGCGGGGGTGGCAATTTTTCGGCGCCGCGAAACCTTGATGATGCCTGTGCGTTGACGCGCGAACGGCCGGAATATTTCCGTGCTATGCAGGCAACGGAACGCAAATGGGGCGTGCCAGTGCATGTGCTGATGGCCACGATCTATCAGGAATCAAAGTTTATCGGCAATGCGCGCACGCCGCACCGCTTTGCGCTGGGGATCATTCCCTTGGGTCGCCAAAGCAGCGCCTATGGCTATAGCCAGGCGCTGGATGCGACATGGGAAGAATACCAGGATGCCGAAGGCGGCAGGCGGGCGCGGCGTGACCGGATTTCGGATGCCACGGATTTCATGGGCTGGTACATGCACGAATCCACGCAGCGCCTTGGCATTCCAAAGACGGATGCCGAAGGCCAGTATCTGGCCTATCACGAAGGCCGCACGGGCTATGCCAATCAAAGCTATCTGGCCAAGGGCTGGTTGGTTGAGGTGGCTGCGAGTGTCGCGCAACGGGCCGACAAGTATCAGGCCGAACTGGCCAGCTGCCGCTGAGCTAACCTAGTTGCGCCTGGTGATTTCCGACTGGATCGAAAACAGCGAGGCGGGAAAGCTGCCGCCTTTCTGCATTTCGCCCAGTATGACGGTGGTTTCCTGACCGCTGTCATCCGTGATCACCCACTGGCGCAACTCGACCGGTCCATCAGTGAACACCATGTCGATGGTGCCATATTCCGGATGTTCGGGATCCTGCGCCTTGACGCGCGTTGACGTGCCATCGGCACTATGTGCCACCACCATGCCTGACCGCCCCAGATCAACCGTTTCAGCCAGAATCAGGTTCAGCGGCGTGCGGGTCAGCGGATACTGCTCTGGCGGCTGGTTGGATTTGCCGTCGAAGATGGCAACAGACCCGGCACTGGCCAGAACGAGGCTGTCATCGGGTGCTGCATATTCAAACCGCACGCGGCCGGGGCGGCGGATGTAAAGCTTGCCCGTGGAAATGCTGCCATCGGCGTTCACTTGCGTGAAATCAGTTTCCACCGTGGTCAGCCCGTTCAGGTACTGGCTGATCGTGCCAAGACCGATCTTTTCGGCATAGGCCGGCAGGGGCAGGACGAGTAGGGCGAGCGGGGCCAGAACGGCGCGACGAGTAATCATGTACGAAACATAATCGCTCGCCTCCTTGCTTGCATCCCCCAATCTGTCACAAGGCAGAGAGATGCCGAAACAAATGGACAAGCGGGAAAAAAGCAAAGCCCCGCGCAGTGGCGGGGCCTTACAGCATGGGTCAGAGCTTGCAATCGCCAGTTGGCCCATGGCCCCGGGTGGGGTCTTAATGGGGATGCATGAGCAGCGCCCCTGACGCACGCAATATGTTTGCTGCGAGCAAACAAGTCAAGGTTTGATCCCCAGTGAATGCAAAACACATGCGCGAATTTGAGCTATCATCGCCAGTGAAAGCGTCTCTTTTTGATAGATGCGCCTGCCATCCGCGCCCTTCCCCAAACACAGTAAATCAACGCGGTGAAAGCCTACAGCATTTACCATATCGCCCTTTACCCAGCATTCCTTCTTCGTCCAGTAGGCTGGCAAAGCAAACGGGATAGTGATCTTGCAGTGATATGGCATGATCGTTTTTGGGTCTGTCGTGCTAAGCGGAACAACGGTCACCAGATTCCCCCGCTCGCTGATCGGCGGGGAAATCACGACGGCCAAACGCCTTTTGACCATTTCTGGTTCACGAAAGCCTTGGTCAAAGTCCACAGTTACAATCGTGCCCATCTTGGGCGCAAATTGAATTGCCATCCCCTCACAGCATCCCCGGCACCACCTGATCGGGTGGGCGGTGGCCATCAGCAAAGGTCTTGATGTTGATGATGACCTTTTCGCCCATCTCAATGCGCCCCTCTAACGTCGCACTGCCCATATGCGGCAGCAGCACCACGTTCGGCAATTCGCGCAGGCGTGGGTTCACATCCGCCCCGCGTTCAAACACATCAAGGCCTGCGCCTGCCAGCCCACCCGCCCGCAGCGCCCGCGTTAACGCGTTTTCGTCAATTACCTCACCGCGTGAGGTGTTCACGATCACAGCTGACGGTTTCATCAGCTTCAGCCGCCGCGCGTTCATAAGATGAAAGGTTGATGGCGTATGCGGGCAGTTGATGGACAGGATATCCATCCGCGCCACCATCTGATCCAGACTTTCCCACCATGTCGCTTCCAGTTCCGCCTCTACCTCGGGCCGCAGGCGTTTGCGGTTGTTGTAATGCACCTGCATCCCGAAGGCCCGCGCGCGCCGCGCCACAGCCTGCCCGATGCGCCCCATGCCAAGTATGCCCAGACGCCGCCCGCCGATCCGCCCGCCAAGGTTCGCCATGGGTGACCAGCCGGGCCATTCGCCCGATTGCATCAGCGCAAGGCCCTGCGGGATTTGCCGGGTGACCGACAGGATCAGCGCCATGACCATGTCAGCCGTGTCTTCCGTGACCACCCCTGGCGTGTTTGACACCAGTATGCCGCGCTGACGGGCTGTGGCCACATCAATATGGTCAACGCCTGCACCATAATTGGCGATCAGTTTCAGCCTGTCACCCGCCTGACCGATCATGGCCGCATCAAGCGGATCGCCGATTGTGGGCACCAGAACATCCGCCTCGCGCATCGCGCGCGCCAGTTCGTCGCGCGTCATGCGTGTGTCCGGGTCGCGCAAATGCACGTCGAAAAGTTCCTTCATGCGCGTCTCGACGGCGTCGGGCAGGCGTCGCGTAACGACAACACTCAAACGTTGTGGGGTCATGGCGCTTTCCTTGGGCTTTTCTTGACGGGCAACTGATGGCAAGGTGTGCCGAACAAGGGGGCGACGCAAGCCCCTGCAGAAACGGCCCCAGCGAAAGGGGCCTTGGGGCGGCAGAGGTTTGGCATGGCAAAGTGGCTTGCAATCGGCGCATTGGCGCTAGGTGTCGGATGCGTCGGGATCGGCAGCATCCCTGCGCCTGCACAAGCCGAGGGTGACCTTGCGCGGCGCGCGCCGCCTGCCCGGCCCGCTGACCTGATCGAGATTGCCGTCGTCCCCAGCCCACCGGCGCAGGCGCAAACGCAAACAGCCCCCCAAGTGGTGCCCGATGATGCCGTAACCGTCGATGAACCCGTGCGCGATCCGGGCCGCGGACCGGTAACAAACTTGCCCCTGCCCAGATTTGTTACGCTCAAGACCGATGAAGGCAATGCGCGGCGTGGGCCAGGGTTGACCCACCGGATCGACTGGGTGTTTACCCGCACAGGTATGCCGTTGCGGGTGACTGCCGAGTTCGAGAATTGGCGACGTATCGAAGATCAGGAAGGCATTGGAGGTTGGGTGCATTATTCCCTGCTGTCTGGTTCGCGGTCAGTGCTTTTCACAGCCGACATGGCCGATGTGCGCGATGATCCGGCCGATGTCGCGCGGATTGCCTTTCAGGCCGAAGCCGGGGTGGTGGGGCGCCTGCTGGAATGCAGCCCCGAATGGTGCCGCATCAGCGTCGAGGGCCGCCGGGGCTGGGTGCGCAAGGCTGCCCTTTGGGGTGTCACACCCGAAGAAACCGTTGAATAACTGACCCCTGCGAAACGGGCTGTGCCGCTCTTTGCCGTGGCGTTTTTGAATGACTTGATGTCTTGGCGCGCACCGGGGTAGGGCGCTGCACGAAGACCGCAGCATGACAGGGGGATGACCATGACGGAAGCACGCCAACGGTTGAACCTTTCGGCAGGGCTGGCTTCAGTGATTGTGGCTGCCGTGCTTGTCGTGCTGAAACTTTGGGCACTTGCTGAAACCAGTGCGCTGACCGTCGCCGTTTCATTGGCCGACAGCGCTGTTGACCTTATGGTATCCTTGGGTGCGATTGCCGCCATTGTCTACGCAGCAAAGCCCGCAGACGAAGACCATGCCTTTGGCCACAGTTCGGTCGAAGACCTTGCATCGCTGGCACAGGCCGCATTCATTGCAATTTCGGCAGGTGTGATTGCCGTTGCCGCGGTGATGCGCCTGATGGCGGCCCAGCCGACACCCCTTGCCGCCGAGGGGCGCGGCATGGTGGTGATGGTGATTTCAATCATTCTGACGGCAGCGCTTGTGCTGTGGCAAGGCCATGTTGCCCGCAAGACCGGCAGCCGTGTCGTCGCTGCTGACCGTTTGCACTATCTTGGCGATCTTGTCCCGAATGTCGGGGCAATCATTGCGCTTTGGGCATCATCAACGCTTGGCTTGGGCATGGTGGATTCTGTTGTCGCACTGGCTGCTGCCGGGATGCTTGCACTGGGTGCCCTGCGTATTGGCCGCGGGGCCTGGGATGCATTGATGGACCGCGCTGCAGACCCCGAGGTTATTGCCGGTATTGCCGCACTCGCAGCAGGTTGGCCACAGGTGCGTGGCTTTCATGATCTGAAGACTCGCACGGCCGGAAGCCGGATCTTTGTAAACCTACATATCGAACTTGATGGCGACCAGTCTCTGCGCGAGGCCCATGCCATTGGCGCAGCCCTGCGGCGCGCCATCCTTGAGACCTATCCGCAGGCGGATGTCATCATCCACAAGGATGTGGCCAAACCGCAGTCATGAAATCTGCCCATGGCGGCCGGGTTGATGAGGCTGACAGGCCAGCTTTAAATTATGAACTTTCGCAACAAAGTTTCCCCTTCCAGTGCCGCACTTTCAGCTCCAGATTGCGCCCACGCCGAAAAACTGATGCCACAAATGGATGATATGTGATGACACAAGAGCGGCGTGCCTACCGGCGCGAGGGGGAAGAGCGCCGACGCGAAGCGCTGTTGACAGCTGCCATCGACATCATTGCGGAAAGCGGGCCGGGTGCTGCAACCGTGCGCGCCATAGCCGAGCGTGCGGGCGTGACACCAGGGCTTATCCGCCATTACTTCAACAGCAAAGATGAACTTTCGCGTGCGGCTTATGTCACGATGATGGCGCGCATGGCGGCCGAAAACAAAGCCGCAATCGACGCGATCCCGGGGGATGCGGTCCGGCGTGTGGCTGTATCTGTTGTCAACTGGCTTCGCCCTTCGGTGATGGAGCCGGGCGCGCTGATCGCATGGGCGGGTTTTGTGCCGGCGATCCGGGCCGACATGGCAACGCGGGCTGCCCATGCAAAAACCTATCTCGCGTTCCGGGGCCAATGGGAAGATCTGATTGCGGCCCTGCCGACCCATGCAAACAAGGCGCCAGATGAAATCAGGGCCCTTGCCACGGCCTGCAATGGCATGATTGACGGGCTGTGGTTTGAAGGTTCCTTGCAGCCTGAAACGCTTGATCCCGACACTCTTGCCGCCATTGGGCTTGACGCCGTTGGCAAAATTCTGGGATTGGACCTGAAGGCGGCATTGCCCGCTGCGTGATCCACGGAGAATGTAATGCGATTTGCCCCGGTGACAGATCGGCTGGCGGGCCTTGGCGGCGCCAAATGGGCGGTGCATGCGCGGGCACGCGCGCTGAAGGCGGCCGGACGCCCCATCATCGAACTGACCATTGGTGAGCCTGATGTGACTACGCCCCCCGCGCTGCTGCAGGCGGCAGCGGATGCAATGATGGCGGGGCGGATGGGCTATTCCAACGGGCGGGGCGAGCCTGCCTTGGTGGCGGCCCTTGCGGCGCGCTACACGGCGCGGCGGGGCCGGGTGATTTCGCCTGCGCAGGTAATGGCCTTTCCGGGCACGCAAACGGTGCTATATGCGGTCATGCAAACCCTGCTGGGGCCGGGGGATGAGGTGCTGGTGGGCGATCCGATGTATGCCACCTATGAAGGCATTATTGCGGCCACAGGGGCCAGCATGGTGCCCGTGCCCTTGCGCCCGGAAGCGGGCTTTCGCATGCAGGCGGCAGATGTGGTAGCGCGCATCACGCCGCGGTCGCGCGTGTTGTTTCTGAACACGCCGCATAACCCCACGGGGGCGGTGCTGACGGCTGCTGATCTGGCTGCACTTGGGGCCTTGGCGGTAAAGCACGATCTTTGGATCGTCTGCGACGAGGTTTATGAGGAAATGGTGTTTGATGGTGTGGCCTTCGCCTCACCCCTATCAGACCCCACCTTGGCCGACCGTGTGGTCGTCTGCGCATCCATCAGCAAAAGCCATGCCGCACCGGGGTTCCGGTCGGGCTGGTGCGTGGGGCCAGAGCCGTTTTGTGACCGCGCTTTGCCCCTGTCGGAAACCATGCTGTTCGGCAACCAGCCCTTTATCGCTGATGCCACGGCTTTGGCCGTTTCGCACCCATCACCCGTGGCACCAGGCATGGTTGAACGTTTCTCGCGCCGGGCAGGCGTGCTGGCTGATGGGTTGGCAGGCGCGAACGGTCTGCATGTGCACCGGCCCGAGGCGGGCATGTTCGCACTGATTGATGCGCGGCAAACAGGGCTGAGCGGTGAGGCCTTTGCCATGGCCCTTCTGGACGCGGCAGATGTGGCCGTGATGCCGGGTGAAAGCTTTGGGCATGCGCTGGCGGGCTGGCTGCGCGTGTCGCTGACACAGCCGGATGATCTGATTGCCGAGGCGGCACGGGGCATTGCGCGCTTTGCGCAAAGCCGGATGGCGGCATGACAACTGTCGGACAGGCGCTGGTAGCGGGGCTGCGTGCGCGTGGCGTGGACGTAGTCTTCGGCATTCCGGGCGTGCATACGGTCGAGCTGTATCGCGGCCTTGCAGGTTCTGGCATGCGCCATGTGACCATGCGCCACGAACAGGGCGCGGCCTTTGCGGCAGATGGGCATGCACGGGCAACCGGTCGTCCGGGTGTGGCTTTTGTGATCACCGGGCCGGGGCTGACCAATGCGCTGACGGCGATGGGGCAGGCACGCGCGGATTCGATCCCGATGCTGGTGATTTCGGGTGTCAATCGGCGTGCGTCTTTGGGGCGTGGGATGGGCCTGCTGCATGAATTGCCGGATCAGGCGGGCATGGTGGCACCGCTTTGCCCGACCTTTCAGATAACTGGGCCGGATGACCTTGGCCCGGTGCTGGATGCGGCTTGGGCCGCGATGCTGGGTGGGCGGCCCGGCCCCGTGCATATTGAGGTGCCAACAGATGTCATGCCGATGCCTTGTGCGGTGCCGGGGCTTGCCTTGCCCGTGCCGCGCGGGGTGCCGGATGGGGCGTCGGTTGGGCTGGCACGTCAAAGGCTGGCCAGTGCGCGCCGCCCTGTTATTCTGGCAGGTGGGGGTTGTGTGCGGGCCGAAGGCGCGCTTGTTGCACTGGCCGAGGCGCTGGATGCGCCGGTGGTGCAAACCACAAACGCGCGCGGGCTGATGGCGGGGCATCCCTTGTGCGTACCAGCGTCAGCCAGTCTGGATGCGGTGCGCGCGCTTATTGCAGCGGCGGATCAGGTGTTGGCGCTGGGCACAGAATTGGGCCCTACGGATTATGACATGTATGTGCGTGGCGGCTTGCCAGACCTGTCCCAGATGATCCGCGTGGATATCTGCGCCGACCAACTGGCGCGGCACGCCACTGCGCTGACCCTGCAGGGCGATGTAGCCGAGATCATGCCGTTGTTGACCCTGCCACAGCCCCAAGGCGAAGGTGCCGCACGCGCCGGGGCCGCGCGCCGCGCCGCGTGGGATGAGCTTTCGCCAGATTACCGCGCGCATGTGGGCCTGTTGCGCGCCATGTCGGAGGCCATGCCCGATGCGCTGATAGTGGGTGATAGCACGCAACTGGTGTATGCGGGCAACCTTTACCACGACGCTGCCTTTCCGGGCGCGTGGTTCAACGCGGCCACTGGCTTTGGTGCGCTTGGCTATGCGCCCGGCGCCGCCATCGGTGCCGCCATTGCCAGCGGCCGCAGGGTCATTTGCATCATCGGCGATGGTGGGTTGCAGTTCAGCCCGGGTGAATTGCGCACATCCGTGGATGAAAACCTGCCGATCACCTGGGTCATCTGGAACAACGCGGGCTACGGCGAGATTTCGCTGGCCATGCAGGATATCGGGGCCGAGGTGATTGGCTGCCACCCCTCACCGCTGAAGATGGCCCCCTTTGCCGCCGCCTGCGATTTGCCCTTTGTCAGCATTGCACCCGATCCTGCCGCCTTGCGCATGGCCCTGCTTGCCCCCACAACGGGCCCGCGGATGATTGAGATTACAGCACCACCAATGTAGGGCAGCGGCATGGCACAGATTACACTTCTTGATGGCGGCATGGGGCAGGAACTGGTTGCCCGGTCCGGTGATACGCCCACGCCCCTGTGGGCCACGCGCGTGATGATGGATCACCCCGATCTTGTGCGCCAGATCCATGCCGATTATTTTGCCGCCGGTGCAACCGTTGCCACAACCAACACCTATGCCATCCACCATGACAGGCTGCTGCATCAGGGGCTGGACCATCTGTTCCACGGCCTGCACCTGCGCGCGCTGATGCAGGCGGTCGAGGCGCGTGATGCGCATGGGTCCGGGCGGATTGCAGGCTCACTCGGCCCGCTGGAGGCCAGCTATCGGCCCGATCTGACACCTTCGCTGGATAAGGCTGCGGCCAAGTATGCCGAGATTGCAGCCCTGCTTGCGCCGCATGTTGACCTGTTCCTGATCGAAACGGCATCGTCGATTGCCGGGGCCGAAGGCGCGCTGATGGGGGCAGGGCAGGTGCGGCCTGTCTGGCTGTCGCTCAGCGTGAATGACAAGGACGGATCAAAGCTGCGGTCGGATGAACCGCTGGCGGATGTGGCGCGGCTGATTGAAACCTACCGCCCCGCCGCCGTGCTTGCCAACTGCTCGGTTCCCGAGGCGATGGCGGATGCGATGGATATTCTGCGCGGCTTTGGTCTGCCGTTCGGGGCCTATGCCAACGGGTTCACGCATATCACTGATAATTTCAAAGCTGACCAGCCCACGGTCGATGCGCTGTTCCGCCGCCATGACCTGACGCCCGCGCGCTATGCCGATTTCGCCATGGGCTGGGTGGGGCAGGGGGCGACCATCGTGGGCGGCTGCTGCGAGGTTGGGCCTGCGCATATTGCGGCGTTGCGTGACAGGCTGCTGGCCGAAGGGCATGGCATTGTCTGAACCCTCACTGATTGCGGATTTCGCCTATGACCCGCCGGATGTGCCGCTGCGGATCATCTTTGAGGATGCGGCGATCATCGTGCTGGATAAACCGGCAGGGCTTTTGTCCGTGCCCGGAAAGCTGGAAGGGCGACAGGATTGCCTGATTTCGCGCCTGCAGGCCGAACGCTGGAACGCGTTGGTGGTGCACCGGCTGGATTGTGATACCAGCGGGGTGATCATATTCGCGCGCACCAAGGCCGCGCAGGGCTTTCTGGGGCAGGAATTTGAACAACGCCGCGCGCAGAAAACCTATTTGGCCCGCGTGCAGGGGCAGGTGCCTGGTGAAAATGGCCATATTGATCTGCCCTTGGCCAGCGACTGGGCCTACCGCCCGCGCCAGAAGGTAGACCCGGCGGGCAAACCTGCACAGACCGATTGGCAGGTGATTGGCCGTGACGCGGACGAAACGCGCGTGCGGCTGACGCCACACACAGGGCGCAGCCATCAGTTGCGTGTGCACATGCTGGCACTTGGTCATCCGATACTGGGCGATCAGATCTATGCGCCCGAAACCCTTGCTGCACATCGCAGGCTGATGCTGCACGCAGAAACCCTGTCATTGCACCACCCCGCCACCGGGGAACGCGTCACCTTCACCGCGCCCGTTCCGTTTTGATCTTTCCTGCGTTGACCTGCGCTTGCAGGCATCGCCAGATGGGGTAGGTTTGGCGCCGAACAGCCAAAGGATGGCCCGTATGACCCCCGTTTTCGCCCCTGCTTCTGCAACGGCACGCAGTTTGTTCGTGGTTGGCACAGATGATCTGGCGGCATGGAAGGCCCGCCAGCCCGCCCATTGGCGCGCCTGGCTGGACAGCGCCGGGTTTGAGGCCGCCTTGGGCGAAGTCCGCCTTTTGCCCGGCCCCAATGGTGCGGTCATGGCGGCTGTCGTGGGGTATGGCACGGCCAAGGCACGGGCGCGCTCTCGCTTTGGGCTGGCCAAGGCGCAGAACCAGTTGCCAGCGGGCGATTGGCGGCTTGACGGCGATCTGACCGAAACTCAGGCCGCCGAGGCTGCATTGGGCTGGCTTTTGCACAGCTATAGCTTCAACCGCTATCGCCCCGGCAAGGCAGAAGCGTCGCAGGTGCGGCTTGTTGCCCCTCAGGGCGTGGATGCCAACCGGCTGGAAACCATGGCCGCGGCCGAATGCCTGACACGCGATCTGATCAACACGCCTGCGGCCGATATGGGCCCGCAGGAACTGCAGGATGCCTTCATGGCGCTGGCCGAACGGTTCGGGGCGCAAACCGACGTCATCATCGGCGATGATCTTCTGGCGCAGAACTTTCCGATGGTCCACGCCGTTGGCCGCGCTGCCGCGCGCGCGCCCCGCATCATGTCGATGACCTGGGGCAGCACGGGGCCTGCCATCACCCTTGTCGGCAAAGGCGTGTGCTTTGATACCGGCGGGCTGGATCTGAAGCCTTCGGCGGGCATGCTGTTGATGAAAAAGGACATGGGCGGGGCGGCCACTGTGCTGGGCCTTGCGCAGATGATCATGGCACTGAACCTGCCCGTACGGCTGCGCGTCATTGTCCCGGCTGTTGAAAACGCTGTCAGCGGAAATGCCATGCGCCCGCGTGATATCCTGACCTCACGCAAGGGCCTGACGGTTGAGATCAACAATACCGATGCGGAAGGCCGCCTCATTCTGGCCGATGCGCTGGCCTGGGCCGATGAAGCGAAACCTGATCTGGTGGTATCAATGGCCACGCTGACGGGGGCCGCGCGCGTGGCCGTGGGCCCCGATCTTGCACCTTTTTTCACCAATGACGAAGCGCTTGCGCAAGGCCTGCAGGCCGCAGCGACCAAGGGCTTTGATCCGGTCTGGCGCCTGCCGTTCTGGGAGGCGTATGAGCCGCTGATCGAACCCGGCATCGCCGATCTGGACAATGCGCCATCGGGCGGATTTGCGGGTGCCATCACAGCGGCGCTATTCCTTCGGCGGTTTGTTCAGGCGCGCTACATGCATTTCGATATCTTTGGCCATCAGCCGTCTGATGCACCCGGCCGCCCGAAAGGCGGCGTGGGGCAGGCAGCGCGTGCGCTTTTGGGCATGATCGAAGGGTTGGCGCGTGGCTGATGCGCGCATCACCCCGCATTCGGGCCGCGTGGCGCTGAACAGCCTTCGCGGGCAGATAGCGGCAGAGGCCTTTGTGCCGGGTGAGGCGGCCTATGTGGTTGTACCGATGGCAGACCTCGCGGCGCGTCCCGCTGGGGCGCTGGAGCGGCAATTGCCATTGGGCACGGGCTTTACCATCATTGACCGCGCGCCGGGCTGGGTGTTCGGACAGTCTGACCGGGGTGGCTATTGCGGCTGGCTGCGGGAGGCGAGCGTGGATCAGGCCACGCCGCCCACGCATTGGGTGCAGGAACTTGCCACGCATGCCTACCCGGAACCGCGCGTTCAGGCGGCGCCTGCGGTTTGGTTGTCACATGGTGCGCGTGTGGCTGTGGGCCGGGTTGAAGGCCGTTGGGCCGAAACGGATGCAGGCTTTGTCCCGCTGCAGCATTTGCGCGCCATCGGGGATTGGGAAGATGACGCGGTGGCCGTGGCGGCGCGGTTCCTTGGCGTGCCCTACCTTTGGGGCGGCAATGGCGCGGCAGGGCTGGATTGTTCGGGCCTAGTGCAGGCCGCCCTGATGGCCTGCGGCATCAACTGCCCCGGCGACAGTGACCAGCAGCGAGCCCTCGGCGTTGAGGTGGCGGATGCGCCGCAGCGCGGTGACCTGATGTTCTGGAAAGGACATGTGGCCATTGTCAGCGGCCCGGATCAGATTATCCACGCCAACGGGCATTCCATGAGCGTGGCCTACGAAGGTTTGACGGATGCCGTGACACGGATCGCGGCTGAAGGTTTGCCTTTGCTGATGCGCCGGCGGTTAGGTTAACACGATTTTTCGACGAAAAATCGTGGCCCTAGTCCACTGCCCGGATCAGCTTGGCCTCAAGCACGCGCAAAACCGCGGTCAGATCATGCCCGCGCCGCAGGGTTTGGCCGTTCATCCCCACGACCGCATACATCCCCTGCTTGCCGCGCAGTTTAGGGCGCTTTTCAATACGGTAGAGCGGGTTCTCCGCCGTACGCCGGAATACCGAAAACACCGCCATGTCCCGCAAGGTGGACAAACCGTAATCGCGCCACTCACCAAGAGCGACCATGCGGCCATAGACTGTCAGAATGGCCGAAAGCTCGCGCCGGTCAAAGCAGACCTCTTCGTGCAGCGCGCCGGAAAAGGGGATCGGGGGTTGAACCGTCATCCGCCAAGATTACCGTGACAGATTTGTAAATCAAGCCACGCAAATGCCGGAATGGCATCACAGGGCCGCCGCAATGCGACGTCATTCAGTTCATATGCGGGGTGTTGACCCGGCGGGTCGCGGCGTCTTGCCCCCACCCAGTTCGCGGCCCGAGCGGTCCCCGCTGCAAGGAAGGCCCCCGTTCAGGATGGACGGGGGCACTTTCCTGCTGATGTGCAAAACCGATCAGACTGCAATCTGATCGGTTTTATGCATTACCATGAAAGAAATCGCCCGTTAGCTGTACGTGCCCCGTCACCGTGCCCCGGCAATTTGGCGCCGTGGGGCCAAGCCGTTTCCGTGCCGCCGGATGCTGCGCATCCAGCGCGCCCAGATCAACCAGCATCCCCGTGATCACCGCCTCGGACGCGCGTGCATTGCCATCGGCAATCTTCACGGCAATCCCGATGCCCCGCTGGGGCAGAATAGCCGTATACACCGCCTCTGCCCCGGTTTTCAGCGCGACAGGTTCGGTGACTGCCCGCATCAGCTCGGTGCAGGCCCGTCCTTCGCCTGCGACCAGATCAGGCCGTGCCATCATGCCTTGCGTCAAGCGGTGCATCGCACGGCTGCGCGCATCGCCTGCATCTGACGCCGCCGCAAAGGCACCCATCGCACGCCCCAGCCCGTGCAATGTGCAGGCGTGGTTGGGGGCCGAGCAGCCATCAATGCCATAGCCGGGGCTGACTTCACCTGTCACCTCATTCGTGGCCTGCAGGATGGCCTGCTGCAGCGGGTGGTCAGGGTCAATATACTCTGGCCCCGCTTTCATCGCCTGCGTCTGCATGAGGAAGCCTGCATGCTTGCCCGAACAGTTGTTGTGCAACTGGCACGGCCCTTCATGCCCTGCAATCAGCCCATCCCTTGCCGCACGGTCATAGGGTTCATGCGCGCCGCAGCGCAGGTCAGCCTCGCCCAACCCCAGATCACCCAGCCAGCGCGCCACGAATTCCGTATGCACGGCAGCCCCCTGATGGCTTGCACAGGCCAGTGCCAGATGATCGGGCGAAAGGTCCCGCGCTGTGCCGGATTCCACCAAGGGCAGGGCCTGGATCATTTTGCACGACGATCGCGGGAAGATCACCGTGCTGGCATCGCCCCATTCCCGCAGAACCTGCCCTTTGCCATCGCAGATGACCGCATGGCCCCAATGCAGGCTTTCCAGCCGCCCGCCGCGAAACACTTCCACCATTGGCACTGCGTTGAACATGAAATCCCCCTCATTCAGGCGTCACAGATGCGCGATTTTGCGCCCATGGGGCTTTTATCGCGCCGCGCTTTTGCATTACATGCGGATATCGGGTAAAAACGCCCCATGCCACAACAAAAGCCGTGTGTAAAACAGGCGTGGCAGTCTAGGGCAGACAGACGCAGGAGGCGGGCAGATCATGACTTACGCAATCGGGCGCGGGGTGGCACTGACCGCGCTGGCCATGACGCTGGCACAAGGTGCGGCGGCACAGGAAAGCACGAACAACGTGGCACAGCTCACGGATTGGAGCGTGTTTACCGACGGCAATCCAAAGGAATGCTGGGGCGTATCGGCCCCCAAGGAATCCACCGCGCAGCGCGATGGCAACCCGGTTCAGGTCAGCCGCAGCGATATTCTGCTGTTCGTGACCTATCGCACGGGCGGCACGCCTGCCGAGATTTCGTTCACGGGCGGCTATCCCTTCGCGCCGGGTTCAACGGTGGCGATGACCATCGGTTCAGACAAGTTTGACCTGTTCACGGACGGTGAATGGGCATGGCCCGCGTCACCCGAGGCTGATGCGGCGCTGCTGGCCGCGATGCGCAATGGCACGGATGCCACGCTGGTGGCACGCTCGGCACGCGGCAACGAAACGACGGACCTGTTCAGCCTGCGCGGCTTTACGGCAGCAAATGACGAGGCCAAGAAGCAGTGCCAGTAATCTGGCGCTAAGCCCGTTATCAGCGCCCCGGTCTGTCCGGGGCGTTTTCATTTTGTGCGGCTAAGACACTTCGTAATGCGCCTCAACCGTCACGCCATTGTTGATGGGCAGCATATCCTGCGGGCAGGCCGACATGGCCACGATGCAATCCATCTCGGCCCGGAATGTCACGCTGTCGCCCGGCTTGCACAGGCAATTGCCCCATTCCAGCGTGCCATCCTGCCGCCATGGGATGTTCATGAACAGGTTCAGACTATCCGGCGTAAAGCCGATCTGCACGCCCAGCCCTGCCAGCCCCGCATGCAGGTTATCTCGGCAATTCTCGTGGTAATGCGTGCAGCCCAGCAGGCCGTAGCGTTCATTGTCACAGGGCGCGATCAGCGTGTCGTGGCGGCCGGGTGAGGCATCTTCGACCATCGTCAGAATCGCCCTGCGGCGATTGGTGATCATGGGATCCCCCGCCACCGGGTAAAGCCGTGTCCAGAAGGCGCGGCAATGCTCCATCCCCATGTATTCGCGCGGATCAAAGGCGTTGAAGGCCCAGAAATCCACCACCTGATTGCCATGGGTGTTGATGATGCGAATGGACTGGCCCTTGGACAGGCGGTGCGCTGTGCCTGAACGGGCCGGGATAAGATGCGTCTGTGTCATGGGGTGGATAGTGCCCTAACCCACCCCTGCACGCCAATGGTTTTGTTTTCGCGCAGAATCACCTATATGCGCGCCATGGAACATATGGCCCCTATCACCCAGGACGTGCACACGATCCCCCGCAAGCTGCCCGAAGGCGGGTTGACCAATATTGTCGGCCTGACGCGCGATCAGCTGCGCGAGGCGCTGATTGCCGCCGGCACGCCGGAAAAGCAGGCCAAGATGCGGCTGGGGCAGGTCTGGCAGTGGGTCTATCATTGGGGCGTGCGCGACTTTGCCGCCATGACCAACCTTGCCAAGGATTACCGCGCGCTGCTGTCCGCCAATTTCACGATCGAGCTGCCCGAAGTCGTCACCCGCCAGATCAGCGCCGATGGCACGCGCAAGTACCTTGTGCGCATTGCAGGCGGGCATGAGGTGGAGGTGGTCTATATTCCCGAAACCGACCGGGGGACCTTGTGCATTTCCTCCCAGGTGGGTTGCACGCTGACCTGTTCGTTCTGCCACACGGGTACGCAGAAACTGGTGCGGAATCTGACGGCGGCAGAAATTGTGGGCCAGGTGATGCTGGCGCGTGATGATCTGGGCGAATGGCCGGTACAGGGCGCGCCAAAGGTTGAAGTGCGGCTGATTTCGAACATCGTGCTGATGGGCATGGGCGAGCCGCTGTATAACTTTGAAAACGTGCGCGATGCGATGAACATCGTGATGGATGGCGAAGGCATCGCCCTTGGCCGCCGCCGGATCACGCTGTCGACAAGCGGTGTGGTGCCAGAGATTGCGCGGACGGCGCGCGAGATTGGTTGCCTGCTGGCGGTGTCGTTCCACGCGACAACGGATGCGGTGCGCGATGTGCTGGTGCCCATCAACAAACGCTGGAACATTGCAACCCTGCTTGATGCGCTGCGCGACTATCCGGGGTTGTCGAATTCTGAACGGATCACGTTCGAATACGTGATGCTGGACGGGGTGAATGACAGCAAGGAAGACGCCTACCGCTTGGTGGAATTGCTGAAAGGCATTCCGGCAAAGGTAAACCTGATCCCGTTCAACGAATGGCCGGGGGCACCTTACAAGCGGTCATCCGGCAACCGGATTCATGCCTTTGCCGATATCATCCACAACGCCGGCTACGCCTCGCCGATCCGCACGCCAAGGGGTGAGGATATCATGGCGGCTTGCGGTCAGTTGAAATCGGCCACCGAGCGCGCACGCAAAACCAAGGCGCAGATTGCGGCTGAAGCGGGATTGTAGATATCGGGCTTAAGGCTTTGTTGAGCATCTTTGCAGGAGACTGCAGCGATGGAATCAGTCACGTTGAAAATAAGTGCAGACATGATCGCAGCCATCCGGCAGGCAGCCGTTGAGGATGATGTGACCACAGGGCAAATCATCCGTGAGGCGCTGACGCGCGAATTGCGGCGCAGGCATGTCGCGAAGACGGCTGTAAGGCCGGATGAGCAGCTCGTCGCACCCTTGCGGGCGCTCCTCGCTGATGATTTTGCCTATGCGAAATCATGGTCAGATTTGCAGGAACGTCTCGCCCGCAAGGGCCACCGACTAGTCGAGGCGGGCGGTGGCCTTGCCCTGCACGACCTGCGGTCTGGTGCGCGGCTCTGCAAAGGTTCTGACCTTGGCTACGGCTACGCCGCCCTGATACGCAAGTTCAGCGCACCGTTTCCGGGGCATGCGCATCACTGGTTGTTTGACCGCGTAAATCAGGATCTGCCCCCGTCGTCACACTGACCACAGTTTTTGCGCTTTGCCCAACCCTGTCCATCCAGCGAAACATCAGCGGATTGACCAGAATCGACACCAGCGCCCCGGCCACGACCAGATCTCGTGCATCTGGAGGAACGATTTCCAGGTTGACCCCCATCACGATCACGATGAACGAGAATTCACCGATCTGTGCCAAGGCTGCAGCTATCAGGCGTGCACTGGCCTTGTCATGGCCAAGCGCTGTCACGATGCTGTAGGCCGTAACGGACTTAACCCCCAGCAAGATCAACACCGTCACCATGACTGAAAAGGGCTGATCCCACAGGATCGCCGGATTGAACAGCATCCCCACTGACACAAAGAACAGCACGGCAAAGGCATCACGAAACGGCAGGCTGTCTTTCATGGCCTGCGCCGAAAGCGTCGATCCGGCCATGACCATTCCAGCAAAGAACGCGCCCAAGGCAAACGAAACGCCAAACACCGCCGAGGCTGCGAAAGCCACACCCAAGGCGATGGCCAAGACCGAAAGCCGGAACAGTTCGCGCTGACCGGTGATTGCAACTGTCTCCAGCACCCAAGGGATAACCCGTTGCCCCACCATCAGCATGATCGCCACAAAAGCCGCAACCTTGGCAAGCGTCACAGTGACCGTTGCACCAATGGTCCCCAGTCCCAGTCGCGCCACTTCGGCGGTTTCGGCATCCAGCGATTGCGCTTTGCCCCCCAACAGCCCCGCCAGGGGCGGAATAAGGACCAGCCCAAGCACCATGACCATGTCTTCAACCACAAGCCAGCCCACCGCAATATGCCCCTGAACCGTGCCAAGAAGCCCACGTTCCTCAAGCGCGCGCAGCAGCACAACGGTTGATGCCACCGAAAGTGCCAACCCAAACAGCAGTCCCCCACCAATGCCCCAACCCAACAACCAGCCCAGCCCAAGCCCGGCCCCCGTGGCGACCGCCATCTGGCCCAGCGCACCCGGAACAGCAATGCGCTGAACCGCCAAAAGTTCTCGGATGGAAAAGTGCAAGCCAACGCCGAACATCAGCAGGATCACGCCCATTTCCGCCAGTTGCGCCGCTATTTCCAGATCGGCCACATATCCCGGGGTGAAGGGCCCGATCAGTACCCCTGCCACCAGATACCCCGCAATCAACGGCAGCCGAAGGCGGTGTGCAATCAGCCCGAACAGGCAGGCAAGGCCAAGACCAATGGCCATCGTGGCAATCAGGGGTGTTTCATGTGGCATCAATGGCTTTCGCTTGGCGATGGGGCGTTATTCCAAGCTAGGGGCATGTGCTGCAGGTGCAACGGCAGAAAGAACGGCGACGGGTCACGTTATCTGACAAACCCTGCCAAAATGTTGCAACTTGGTGACCCATGCCGCGCATTGACCTTTCCTTCAGCGCTGTTACGCCTTGTGGATGCCCGTTCAAATCTTGCCCAATGCCCATGCCCGCCGCGTTTTTCTGGACCGGCATGCCCTGTCTGAAACACCAACTGGCCCCGGCAAAGGTGCCGACCTGCACGGTCTGATCGACCGCATCGGTTTCGTGCAGGTTGACAGTATCAATACCGTGGCCCGTGCCCATCATATGATCCTGTTCGCCCGACGTCAGGCCTACAAGCCCGAGGCCCTAGCCCATCTGCTTGAGAAGGATCGCACCCTGTGGGAGCATTGGACCCATGATGCCTCCATCCTGCCTGTCAGCGTCTTTGGCCATTGGAAGCACCGCTTTGCCGCTGACCGCGCCCGTCTTGTTGCCCGCTGGACAGGCTGGCAGCGCCAGGGTTTTGAGGAAAAGTTCGACACTGTCTTGCGCCAGATTGCTGAACATGGCCCTGTGTCCTCTTCTGACGTAGGCGAGGGTGAGGCGCGCGGGTCTGGCGGCTGGTGGGATTGGCACCCGTCGAAAGCGGCGCTTGAATACCTCTGGCGCATTGGAGAAATCGCTGTGACCCGAAGGGTGGGCTTTCGCAAGGTCTATGATCTGACTGAAAGGGTTCTGTCCGCTCATCACTGCGCGCCCGCACCTGATCTTGACCAATCCACCGATTGGGCCTGCCGCGCCGCATTTGACCGCTTGGGTTTTGCCACAAGCGGCGAGATTGCGGCCTATTGGAACCTTGTGCCGGTTGATACCGCCAAAGCGTGGTGTGCGGCAGCCTTGTCGCGGGGCGAGTTGATCGAGGTCATGGTCGAAGGTGCCGATGGCAGCCTGCGCAAATCCTATGCGCAACCATCTGTCCTTGACACCCCGCCAGACCCGCCCAGCCGTGTACGCATCCTTTCGCCTTTCGATCCGGCCCTGCGGGACAGAAAACGTGCTGAACGGTTGTTCGGTTTCGACTACAAGATTGAAATCTATGTCCCCGAAGCACAGCGCAAATATGGCTACTACGTCTTTCCCGTGCTTGAAGCTGCACACCTGATCGGCCGCATTGATGCGAAAGCATGGCGCGATGACGGGACATTCCGTGTCAAGGGTTTCTGGCCAGAACGCGGGGTCACCATGGGCGCAGGAAGGCGTGCGCGACTAGAGATGGCTGTGGCCAGGATGGCCACCTTCGCCGGATCAGATCGCGTGGACTATCTGGATGGATGGTTGCGCTAGCCGCGCAGCATCTGCAGCAGGGCCGGGTTGGCATAGCCGTCTGGCACCAACCCACGCGCTCGTTGAAATGCTTTGACAGCCGCCACGGTTTTTGGGCCAATCTTGCCATCTGCTCCACCGGCATCAAACCCGGCATCTGTCAATAGATGTTGTAATTCAATGCGTTCTGCCAACTGCAGGGCCCTGTCTTCACGTGGCCAAGGGTGCTGAATGGCAGGCCCGCCTTTCAGCCGGTCTGCCAGATGGCCAATCCCGATGACATAGGCATCCGCCGGGTTATAGGCCTCGATCGCCTGAAAATTCGCAAATGTCAGAAAGGCCGCACCCCGGTGGCCCGCTGGCAGGATCAGCCGTGCAGGCCCGTGGTCCGGCAGCGCACCGCCGTCCGTCAGCGTCACGCCAAGTGCGGCCCAATCGGCAATCGGTTTCACCACGGCCTCGCTGGACTGATCGTAATCGTATCCATCGGGCAGGCTCACCTCCATACCCCATGGCACATCGAACACCCAGCCCGCCGCCTGCAGGTAGGCCGCAGTCGAGGCAAGCGCATCCGTCGGATCATCACCCCAGATGTCGCGTTTGCCGTCACCAGTAAAGTCAACAGCCGTTCGTAAATAGCTGGACGGCATGAACTGCGTATGGCCCATGGCCCCAGCCCAACTGCCTGTCATCCGATCAGGCGTGACATTGCCATCCTGAATGATCCGCAGGGCGGCAATCAGTTCCGCCTCAAAGAACGCAGCGCGCCGCCCGTCATAGGCCAGTGTCGCGAGTGATGCGATCAGGCTTTTGTCGCCCATGAACGCACCATAGCTGGATTCCAGGCCCCAGACGGCCAGCACGACCTCTCGATCAACCTTGTAGGTGGCTTCGATGCGGTCCAGTAGTGCGGCGTGTTTGGACAACATGTCCAACCCGTTGGAAATGCGCAGATCAGATACGGCACGATCGAGATAATCCCAGATGGTGCGGGTGAATTCGCCTTGGTTGCGGTCCTTTTCAATCACCTCAGGGTCAAGCTGCACATTGCCCATGGCTAGATTGAACGTCTGTTCGGTAATTCCGGCAGCCAGCGCGCGTGGGCGGAAGGCGGCGATCCATTGGGTCAGACCACTTTGGGTGGCCACATCTGTTACCGGCAAAGATGCCTCCTCAACACTGTTTTGTGCCAGCGTGGGCGCGCTAGCCAAAAGGCAGGCAGCCAGAATCACCATCATCCGCATAAGGCACCGCTCTTTTCTTGTTTTTTGGAAAGGATACTGCATTTGCCAGTCTTGGCAAGAACGGGGTCGGCGCGCGCGGCCCCAACCAGCAGACTTTGTTAACAAAACATGAATGGAAGCAATCTAAGATATTGATTTAATTGACTTTGGAAAGTGTCCCATCATGGGACACCCACACTATCGCCGTTTGCGGATAACGCGCCGCTTGGCCGCCTCTGCCCCAATGCGGCGTCCCTGCGGGCGGCCTTTGGGCAGGCGTTTGCCGCCGGGCAAAGCGCGGTTTTCAATCTCCAGCAGTTCAAACACCAGCCCGCCTGTGACGGGCGTAGCCTCGGCCAGCCGCACCAGCACGCGCTGCCCCATGCCGATCATCATGCCGGTTTCCGACCCCATCAGGGTCTGACTGTCGGGGTCAAAGTGATAGAACTCGCGCCCGATGGACCGAATGGGGATCAACCCATCCGCGCCCGTTTCATCCAGTTTCACGAACAGCCCAAACCGCTGCACACCTGACACGCGCCCGGCAAAGCTGGCCCCCACACGGTCGGCCAGATAGGCGGCAAGGTAGCGGTCTGATGTATCGCGTTCCGCCAGCATGGACCGGCGTTCGGTATCGGAAATCAGCTTTCCCGTTTCCTCCAGCCCGGCCTCGTCCTGCAAGGACAGCCCATCATCGCCCCAGCCATGTGCTGCAATCAGCGCGCGGTGCACGATCAGGTCGGCATAGCGGCGGATGGGCGAGGTGAAATGCGCATAGCTGCGCAACGCAAGGCCAAAGTGGCCAAAGTTCTGCGGGTGGTAATAGGCCTGCGTCATCGACCGCAGGGTGCTGATGTTCATCAACTCGTTGAACTCAGTATCATGCGCCTGCGACAGCAGCCGGTTCAGGTGCGAGGTGCGCAGCACTTGCCCCTTGGCCAGCGTGAACCCGGCGCTTTCTGCGACCTCGCGCAACGACTCCAGCTTTTCGGGGCTCGGTTCTTCGTGAACGCGGAACAGCAGGGGGCGCTTGCGGGTGATCAGTTCTTCGGCCGCCGCGACATTGGCCAGCACCATGCACTCCTCGATCAGCCGGTGTGCATCCAGCCGGTCCTTGAAGGCCACGCTCAGCACCTTGCCATCCTCGGCCAGCTGGATCTTGCGTTCCGGCAGGTCCAACTCCAGCGGCTGCCGCACCGCCCGCGCCTTCTGCAGGCTTGCATAGACCGCATAAAGCGCCCTCAGATGCGGCAAGAGCGGTGCCGTTCGCGCATCCGGCGCGCCGTCAATCGCCGCCTGCACATCCTCATAAGCCAAGGACGCGACCGACCGCATCAACCCGCGCGTAAAGCGGTGGCTGACCTTGCGGCCCTCTGCATCAAGGACCATGCGCACGGCAAGGCAGGCGCGATCCACGTTCTCGTGCAGTGAACACAGATCGCCCGACAGCACATCGGGCAGCATGGGCACAACGCGATCGGGGAAATAGGTGGAATTGCCACGGCGCCGCGCCTCGCGGTCCAGCGCACCACCGGGGCGGACGTAATGGGCGACATCGGCAATGGCGACCCACAGGATATGCCCGCCGGGGTTCTTCGGGTCTGGGTCGGCCTCGGCGCAGGCAGCATCATCGCGGTCGCGCGCATCGGCGGGGTCAATGGTCAGCAGGGGCAGGGCACGCAGGTCTTCGCGCGTGCCCAAGGGTGTGGGCTTGGCGGCATCTGCCTCGGCAATGGCGGCATCAGGGAACTGGTCAGGAATGCCGTGCTGATGAATGGCAATCAGACTGATCGCACGCGGCCCAGACGGATCACCCAGCCGCGATGTAATCCGCGCCATGGGCAGGCCCAGCCGGCGTGGGCCAACCAGTTCACCCTCGACCAGCTCTCCATCGCGAGCGTCACCGGTATGGTCACGCGCCACGCGCCATTCCTTGTCTTGCCCCTTGTCCACCGGCACAATCCGCCCGCCCTCGGATTCGGCCCGGAACACGCCCAGAATTTTCAACGGGTTCGCCCCGATCTTGCGGATCAGCCGCGCTTCATAGGCGTGGTCCTCACCCGTCACTTGTGTCAGCCGTGCCAGAATGCGGTCGCCCTCGCCAAGGGCCGCATCGCCCTTGCGTGCCACGCACAGGATACGCGGGCCGGGGCCTTCGCCCGTCCATTCAACCGCGCGTGCAAAAAGATCACCCGCCGCATCGGGGGCCAGAACCGTCAGCATGGATACCGGCGGCAACGTATCGGCATCGCGGTAATTGCGGCGCTTCTTCTCAACCGCGCCTTCATCCGCCAGTTCGTTCAGCAGACGCTTCAGTTCCACCTTTGCCGCACCTTTCAAGCCAAAGGCGCGCGCAATGTCACGCTTGGCCCCTTGGCCGGGGTTATCTTGGATCCATTGCAGGATGTCGGCTTTGCTGGGTAACTGGTTCATGCCCCTGCAGGTAGCACGCTGCACGCCCCGCGACCAGACGCCGGTTCAGGCAAAGTAATCGCGCAGGATACGCCTGTAAATCGCCTTCAGCGCCACAATCTGCGCCACCTCGACCCGTTCATCCACCTGGTGCATCGTGCGCCCGACAAGGCCAAACTCCACCACCGGGCAGTGATCCTTGACAAAGCGCGCGTCAGACGTGCCGCCGGTGGTAGACAGTTCCGGTGTGCGCCCGGTTTCCGCCTGCACTGCGTTGGCAACCAGCGCTGAAAGTTCACCGGGCGGCGTAAGGAAGCTTTCGCCCGAGATTCTGATGGCCAGATCAAACGTTACACCCGTTTCCGCCTGCACCGCTGCCGCTTGCTCGCGCAGCCAAGTGGTCAGCGAGGTGCCAGAATGCGCATCATTTAAGCGGATGTTCACTGTGGCGGTGGCGCG
>JBJOQW010000073.1:0-33102 GCA_046049665.1 Pseudomonadota bacterium
GGGGGCGTTGCGGTTGGTGGCGACCCGGCGTGATGGGCAGAACTTCTTTTATTCCCTGGCGAGCCCCGAGGTGCGGGCCGTTTTGCAGACCCTGTATCAGGTCTATTGCGCGCCAGACTGCTGAGGGGGGCAAGGGGGGGGCTGTCCCATGATGGGACAGGTTTTGGGCTGTGTGAAATCAATGGGTTACGGACGCATCTTCATCTTCGGTTAACACTTGCACCTCGCGCCGGTCGGCGGGAGGCGACCAAAATCCTTCAGAAGATCTTGCCAAATTTATTCAGAATAAATTTGAAAAAGGGGCCCGGTGGGGCCCCTTTTTGGTCATGCATTGCGGTGGGGTATCAGCTACAGCCGCTTGTCCCGCCGCAGGTGTTGCACTTCATGCAAGTGCCGTTCCTGACCAGCGTGTAATTGCCGCATTCGCCGCAAGGATCGCCTTCATAGCCCTGCATTTTGGCCTTGGTGCGCGCATCAACGCCCGTGCTGCCCATGACATAGGTGCTTGCACTGTCGGCATAGCCGCTGGCGCGGGCGGTTTCGGGCACCAGCATATTCAGCGCGGTGCTGGCATCGCCAGAAAACGCCGTGGCCCCCATACCGCCCTGCAACACCACCAGATCCTGCGGCAGACGCTTGCGCAGATAACCGGTTGAGCTGATCTGGCGCAGCACTTCCAGGGATTTGGACGCAGCGCTTTCCGAAGGCTCGGCAATGTTGCGCTTGCCCTCTTCTTCGCCCCGGCCCAGATCATCAAAGGCCGTGCCGCCCGGTTTCACATGGGCCAGATCCGTGCGGTCAAGGTAGCTGACAGCCAGTTCGCGGAAGATGTAATCAAGGATCGAGGTCGCGTTCTTGATGCTGTCGTTGCCCTGCACCATGCCAGCCGGTTCAAAGCGGGTGAAGGTGAAAGCCTCGACAAATTCTTCCAGCGGCACGCCGTATTGCAGGCCAACCGACACGGCGATGGCGAAGTTGTTCATCATGGCGCGGAAACCCGCACCTTCCTTGTGCATGTCGATGAAAATCTCGCCCAGCGTGCCGTCCTTGTATTCGCCGGTGCGAAGGTAAACCTTGTGCCCGCCGACGATGGCTTTTTGCGTATAGCCCTTGCGGCGTTCGGGCAGCTTTTCGCGATTGCTGCGCACGATTTCCTTGACGATGATCCGCTCGACAATCTTTTCGGCCAGAACCGTGGCCTTTTCCTGTGCGGAACCGTTGGCCAGCACCTCTTCGGCCTCTTCATCATCTTCCACGAGGGCGGATGCGAGCGGCTGCGACAGTTTCGAGCCATCGCGATACAGCGCATTGGCCTTGATGCCCAGCGAGTGTGATAGCTCATAGGCGGCCAGCGTCTCGCCAATGGTAGCGGTGTTCGGCATGTTGATGGTTTTGGAAATCGCACCCGAGATGAAGGATTGGGCGGCGGCCATCATGTAGATATGTGCTTCCACCGACAGATAGCGCTTGCCGGTCTTGCCGCACGGGTTGGCGCAATCGAAGACCGAATAGTGTTCGGTTTTCAGATGCGGGGCGCCTTCCAGGGTCATGGTGCCGCAGACATGGTCATTGGCGGCGTCGATCTGGGCCTTGGTAAAGCCAAGGTGACGGAGCAGATCAAAGGCGGGATCGTTCAGCTTGTCTTCGGGGATGCCAAGGGTGCCTTTGCAGAAATCTGCACCAAGGGTCCACTGGTTGAAGACGAACTTGATGTCAAAGGCGGATGGCAGGGCTGCTTCGATCTTTTCAATCTCGCGCGGGCCAAAGCCATGGCCGATGAGGCTGGTGTGGTTGATGGCAGGCGCTTGGCCAAGCGAGCCATGGCCAACGGCATGGGCGACGATTTCAGCGGTCTGGCTGCTGGAATAGCCAAGCTTTTCCAAGGCGGCAGGCACGGACTGGTTGATGATCTTGAAGTAACCGCCGCCAGCGAGTTTCTTGAACTTTACAAGGGCAAAGTCAGGCTCGATGCCCGTGGTATCGCAATCCATGACAAGGCCGATGGTGCCGGTGGGGGCGATTACGGTGGTCTGGGCGTTGCGGTAGCCGTGCGCCTGACCCAGTTCCAAGGCCTGATCCCAAGCGGATTTCGCAAGGGCAACAAGGGTTTGGTCGGGGCAGTTGACAGCATCCAGCGGCACGGGTGCGACGTTGACGCCTTCATAGCTGGTGGCCCCATGGGCAGCGGCGCGGTGGTTGCGGATGACGCGGAGCATATGCTGGCTGTTGCGGGCATAGCCAGAGAAGGCGCCAAGCTCACCTGCCATTTCGGCGGAGGTGGCATAAGAAACGCCGGTCATGAGGGCGGTCAGGGCACCACACAGCGCACGGCCTTCGACGGAGTCGTAGCCAAGGCCCATGTTCATCAGAAGGCCGCCGATATTGGCATAGCCAAGGCCAAGGGTGCGGAAATCATAGGACAGCTGGGCGATTTCCTTCGACGGGAATTGCGCCATCATCACCGAGATTTCGAGGGTGACAGTCCAAAGGCGGGTGGCATGCATGTAGCCTTCGGCATCAAACTGGCCTGCCTTGTGGAAGGTCAGCAGGTTCATGGAAGCCAGGTTGCAGGCGGTGTCATCCAGGAACATGTATTCGGAACACGGGTTTGAGCCACGGATGGCACCGTCTTCGGGGCAGGTATGCCATGCGTTGACGGTATCGTGGAACTGGATGCCGGGGTCAGCACAGGCCCATGCGGCGTGGCCGACCTGATCCCACAGATCGCGGGCCTTGATGGTTTTGGCCACCTTGCCATCGGTGCGGCGGACAAGAGCCCAGTCGGCATCATCCTTGACGGCCTTGAGGAAGGCATCGGTCACGCGGACCGAGTTGTTGGAGTTCTGGCCGGAGACAGAGATATAGGCCTCGGAATCCCAGTCCACGTCATAGGTGGGGAATTCGATCGATGTGAAACCCTGGCGCGCGTATTGCAGCACGCGGTTGGTGTAGGTGTCGGGGATCATTGCCTTTTTGGCGGCACGGATCGCGGTTTTCAGGGCGGGGTTCTTGGTGGCGTCGGTGGCATCTGCAATGGCACCATCC
Organism: Pseudomonadota bacterium; assembly: GCA_046049665.1. Taxonomy (GTDB): domain Bacteria; phylum Pseudomonadota; class Alphaproteobacteria; order Rhodobacterales; family Rhodobacteraceae; genus JAAFHS01. The sequence continues at coordinate 3,046 of JBJOQW010000073.1, forward strand.
CAGCCCTTGATGGCTGCGAAGATGTCATTCAGGCGGGCTTCGTGCATTTTGGAGCCGGCGACAAGGCTGGCAACCTTTTGCTCTTCGATGACCTTCCAGTTGATGAACGCCTCAACATCCGGGTGATCCATATCGCAGATCACCATCTTGGCCGCGCGGCGGGTGGTGCCGCCGGATTTGATGGCGCCTGCGGCGCGGTCACCGATTTTGAGGAAACCCATCAGGCCGGATGATTTGCCACCGCCCGACAGTTTTTCGCCCTCACCACGCAGGGACGAGAAGTTGGTGCCGGTGCCGGAGCCGTATTTGAAAAGGCGGGCTTCGCGCACCCACAGGTCCATGATGCCACCGTCACCGACGAGGTCATCCTTGACGGACTGGATGAAGCAGGCGTGGGGCTGGGGGTGTTCGTAGGCGGAGGTGGATTTGGTCAGCACGCCGGTTTCGTGATCGACGTAGAAGTGACCCTGCGAGGGGCCGTCGATGCCGTAGGCCCAGTGCAGGCCGGTGTTGAACCATTGCGGGCTGTTGGGTGCGGCCATCTGACGGGCCAGCATGTAACGCATTTCGTCGTAATAGGCCTGGGCGTCAGCCTCGGTGGTGAAGTAGCCACCTTTCCAGCCCCAATAGGCCCAGGCGCCGGCCAGACGGTCAAACACCTGCTTGGCCGAGGTTTCGCCGACGTTGCGCTGATCGGCAGGCAGTTCGGCAAGGGCGGCCTCATCGGGCACCGAGCGCCACAGGAAGGACGGCACGCCCTTTTCCTTGACGCGCTTCAGGCGGGCCGGAACGCCAGCCTTGCGGAAATACTTTTGCGCGATGACGTCGGAGGCAACCTGGCTCCAGCCTTCGGGCACTTCGACGGCGTCATTGCGGAACACGACGGTGCCGTCGGGGTTCCGGATTTCGGATACTGTTGTGGTGAACGACAACGCGCCGTAAGCGCCGGCTTCCGCCGTCGTGAACTTCCGCTCGATCTTCATGCCCCGTCTCCCGTTTTTGATTGCAGGCGCTTTGGCCTGACTATTGTCCCTCGTCCGTCCGCCACAACGTTGACCGCTCCACGCCTTTTCCCCTGCCGCTGCGAACAGCAAAAGGCGCACCGGCCCTTACGCCAGCATTGGGTGATTATGGTCTTCGTTGACACCGAAACCACAACATCTTGTGGTGCCATTCAGCGCTGGATCAAGATGAGGCAATTGCGGGTGCAGCGCAAATGGTTTTTTAACCCTGAACCCCACATTTTGTGCTTGACGGGCAAGTGTGCCGACGTAGGCCACTACGTGTGGTTCTGTATAGGTCTGTGTACAGGTCTGGGGACGATCACGGGACAGTGAAAAGGCCGTGATCCGATTTCCAAGCATTTTGGCAGACTTGTGCGAGCGGCTTCAAACTTCAGTTGAAGAAGTTATCCACAGAAAAAGTCCGATTCTGTGGAATATTACACCTTGCGGTTGATAAGCACGATTCCGGCGCCAACCAGCAGACAGGCCAGAACGAGGGAGAGGTGCAACGATTCCGAAAAAAAGATGTGGCCCAAAAGCAGCGAAAAGATCGGGGTCAGGAAGGAAAAGCTGGCCACGGTGGCGGTGGGATAGGTCGAAAGCAGCCAAAGCCATGTGATAAAGCCACCTGCGACAATTAGACTGGCCTGCACGAACAGCCACAAGATGTGGATCGGCTCCAATGCACGGATCAGCGGGCCAAAGGCAGGTGCGGCCAGCAGCAGAATCGGCCCCGAGACCAGCAGCATCCATAACAGCTGTCGTTCGGGGCCAGCAGCGGCCATGGCGGGGCGGCGGGCGACAAAGGCGGTGGCGGCCCAGCCAATGGCCCCGGCAAGGGCACACAGATCACCGGCAAGGCTGCCCTCGCCCACGCTGCCGCGCGACAGGATGGCAAGGGCGGTGCCCGCGAAGGCAAGCACCAGACCTGCGGCCTTGGTGGGCGTGATCCTTTCGCCCAAGCCATAATGGGCCAGAACGGCGAACCAGAGCGGCATGGAATAGAAAATGACCGAGGCACGGCCAAGCGTGGTCAGATCAAGGGCAAGAAACAGGAACAAGAACTCGGCCGCGAAGACCACACCGATCAGAAGGCCTGCGGGCAGAATCGCGCGGGTGAATTGCAGTTCAATTCCGCGCCAGCGCATCCATGCCAGCACAAAGCCCACAGCCAGAACCGAGCGCAGCCCGGCAAAGAAGACGGGTTGCAGCCCCTGATTGGTGATCTTGATGATGACCTGATTGAGGGCAAACAGCAGTGTGACCCCCAGCAGGACGGCGGCCCCGGTGGCATCAAGCGAGGTTTTGCGGGGCATCGGGTGGTGGCCTTTCCAGAGGTAGGGCTAGGGGGATGGCAAAGCCGCAGAAAGGTCAAGGTCTGCCGATGCGCAGATTTCCCCCGCAATAGTCATTGACCAAAGCAGGCCTGCGTTGTTCACCTGTCGGCAACGGTATGGTCAGGAGAAATGCCATGGGATTGATGAAGACGCTGGTGAACGTGGCGGTGGGCGTGGCCATTGCAAAGGGCATGCAGGCCATGTCGGGGCGCAGCACTTCCGGGGGTTCCACGCGCACAACACGCAGCGGTGGCGGCGGGCTGGGCGATATGCTGGGCAATGTGCTTGGGGGCGGCGCATCGTCTCAGCCAGCGCGCCAGCCGGGCCGGGGCACGCCCTATGGGCGGGGCGCTGATCGCACAGGGCTGGAAGGGATGATGGATGGCATCCTGAACGGGGGGCGCGGTGGCAGTGCCGCATCGTCCGGCAGCCGCAGCACAACAGCACGCAACCCACGCAAGAACGCACCGAAAGGTGGGCTGGATGATCTGCTGACGGGGTCTGCGGGCGGGCGCGGTGGCAGCGGGTTCGAAGACCTGTTGGGCGGCCTTGCGGGGGGGGCGATTGGTGCGGCGACGGGGCCGCGCACCCTGCCGGAACCGCGTGAGCGTGAAGAAACGCTGGAAGCGGCGGTGCTGCTGCGCTGCATGGTGCAGGCGGCAAAATGCGATGGCGATCTGGATGCCGATGAGAAGGCCAAGCTGATGGAGGCGATGGGTGATGCGTCCAAGGCCGAGATTGAATTCGTGAACAAGGAATTCGCGGCACCTGTGGATGTGGATGCCCTGGCGCGCCAAATTCCGAATGGACTGGAGGAAAAGGCCTATCTGGTGTCCTTGATGGCAATCAATCTGGATCAGCAGGGCGAGGCGGAATACCTGCATCAGCTTGCAACAGCGCTGGAGCTGTCGCCCGAGGATGTGAACCGCCTGCACGATCAGCTGGACGCACCACGTATCTATAATTGAAACCGGCAGCAGGATGGGCAATATTGCCCATCCTGTGTTTCGAGGCCCGTGAATGACGACTGATATCATTGCCCGCTGTGCGGCACGGGGCCTGCGCATGACGGATCAGCGCCGGGTGGTGGCACGTGTGATCGGTGATGCGGATGACCACCCGGATGTCGAGGAATTATTTGGCCGCGCAGCACGGATTGACCCCAGAATTTCGTTGGCCACAGTTTACCGCACGGTCAAGCTGTTTGAAGAAGCAGGCATTCTGGAGCGGCTGGAGTTTGGCGACGGGCGGGCGCGCTATGAGGATGCGGAACGCGACCACCATGATCATCTGATCGATGTGAACACGGGCCAGGTGATTGAATTCGTGGATCCGGATATCGAGGCCTTGCAGGAACGCATTGCGGCGCGGCTGGGGTACCGGTTGATCGGGCATCGGTTGGAACTGCTGGGCGTGCCGGTGAAGAAGTGACAGACAATCAACGCGGCATCCTGCTGATGACCCTGTCGATGGCGGGGTTTTCGGTGACGGATGCGGTGCTGAAGCTGGCGTCCGATGGTGTGCCCGTGGCGCAGGTTCTGCTGGCCTTTGGCGGGGGTGGGGCGCTGATCATGGCGCTGACGGCGCGGGCGCGCAGGCGGCGGATCTGGACGCGGGCTGCGTTTCATCCGCTGGTGGCGTTGCGCAATGTGATGGAGATGCTGGGCACATGGGGCGGGGTGATGGCGCTGTCATTGCTGCCGCTGACAACGGCGGCGGCGATCATGCAGGTGGCACCCCTGACCTATACGGCGGCAGCGGCGGTGTTTTTGGGCGAAAAAGTGGGTTGGCGGCGCTGGCTGGCGATTTGCGTGGGGTTTGCGGGGGTGATGCTGATCATCCGGCCGGGGACCGAGGCGTTCAACTGGGCGGCCTTGTGGGCGATCGGGTCAGTGCTGGCGTTGACGGTGCGAGACATTGCAACGCGCAGGCTGCCGCCTGACATTGATGATGTCAGCCTGACGGCCTTTGCCTATGCATCAGTGACCGTGCTTGCGCTGATCCTGCTGGCCTTTGACCCGCGGGTGGTGGAACCGACCCTGCAGCAGCAGGTCTGGCTGGTGGCCTCATCCATCTTTGGCGTCTGTTCCTACTGGTGCATGACGGGTGCCCTGCGCACGGGCGATGTGGGCGTGGTCACCCCGTTCCGCTTTACACGCCTGTTGTTTGCCATCGGCATCGGGCTGGTCTTTTTCGGCGAAAGGCTGGATGGCCTGACAATCCTTGGCTCGGCACTGGTCGTGTCATCGGGCATTTACACGCTGTGGCGAGAACAGCTGCGCAAGCGAGGCCTTCCCACGGGGCAAGCATCGCGGTAAGGACCGCAAAACCGCATTGAAAGGACCAATGGCATGAGCACGATCATCGACATTCACGCACGCGAAATCCTGGATAGCCGGGGCAACCCGACCGTAGAAGTGGATGTCACGCTGGAAGACGGCTCGATGGGCCGCGCGGCCGTGCCATCGGGGGCATCGACCGGCGCGCATGAGGCCAATGAACGCCGCGATGGCGATGCGAACCGCTACAAGGGCAAGGGCGTGCTTGAGGCTGTGGCAGCGGTGAATGGCGAGCTTGCCGAGGAACTGGTGGGTTTTGATGCGACCGAACAGGTCGGCATTGACCGCACGATGATTGAAATGGACGGCACACCGAACAAATCGCGCCTTGGGGCTAATGCGATTCTGGGCGTGTCCCTGGCGGTGGCGAAGGCCGCGGCGGAATACACGGCGCAGCCGCTGTACCGCTATATCGGCGGCACTTCGGCGCGTATTCTGCCGGTGCCGATGATGAACATCATCAACGGCGGTGAACATGCCGATAACCCGATCGACATTCAGGAATTCATGATCATGCCGGTGGGCGCCGACAACATCCGCGACGCGGTGCGGATGGGGTCAGAGGTGTTTCACACGCTGAAGAAAGAACTGCAGGCAGCAGGCCATAACACCGGGATCGGTGATGAAGGCGGCTTCGCACCGAACCTGAGCTCTGCCCGCGATGCACTTGATTTCATTCTGAAATCCATCGAAAAGGCAGGCTACAAACCGGGTGAAGATATCTACCTCGCACTCGATTGCGCGGCCACGGAATACTTCAAGGGCGGCAAGTACGAGATGAAAGGCGAAGGCAAAAGCCTGAGCATTTCCGAAAACGTTGATTTCCTTGCAGGATTGGCAGCGGATTACCCGATCATCAGCATCGAGGATGGCTGTTCAGAGGATGACTGGGAAGGCTGGAAACTGCTGACAGACCGTCTTGGCGGCAAGATCCAGCTGGTGGGCGACGATCTGTTCGTGACCAACCCGCGCCGTCTGGCCGAAGGCATCAAGGCGGGCTGCGCCAATTCGATGCTGGTTAAAGTCAATCAGATCGGCACCTTGACGGAAACTCTTCAAGCAGTCGATATGGCGCATCGCGCGCGCTATACCAACGTGATGAGCCACCGTTCGGGCGAAACCGAAGACTACACGATTGCCGATCTGGCGGTTGCCACGAACTGCGGCCAGATCAAGACTGGCTCGCTGTCACGTTCTGACCGGCTGGCGAAATACAACCAGTTGATCCGCATCGAGGAAATGCTGGGTGAAACGGCGGAATACGCGGGCCGCAGCATCCTGCGCGCCTGATCCATGACCGGGGGGCCATCGCCCTGCCCCCCGGTTTTCTCTTTGCAAAAATACTCAAAACGCGCATCCGGTTGGCCGCAGGCCAGAGGATGCTACCAAAGAATGCAGCCCCTTGGCTGCGCCATTCAATAAGCGCCCGATGACCGAAGCCCAACGTATCATTGCCGCCCTGAACCTTGCCCCGCATCCCGAAGGCGGCTGGTACCGCCAAACATGGGTGGCCGATGGCCCGAACCGGCCTGTGGGCACGGCGATCTACTTCCTGCTGGTGGGCGGCAAGCCGAGCCATTGGCACCGCGTGGATGCCGTGGAAATCTGGCACTTTCACGCGGGCGCCCCCCTGATCCTGTCACTGTCCGAAACTGATGCAGGCCCCGCGTCAGACCTGCTGATCGGCGCGGATGTGCTGGCCGGCCAAGCGCCGCAAGGCATTGTGCCCAAAGACTGGTGGCAAGCAGCAGCCAGCACGGGTGACTACAGCCTTGTCAGCTGCACCGTCAGCCCGGGGTTTCAGTTTGATGGCTTCACCCTTGCACCGCCGGGATGGGCACCGGGGCACTGACGGTGCGCGATTGTGACGGGCACAAGATTGGCAGTGCGGCGGCCAGTGCCCTGAGGTAGGCAGGGCCCATGGAAAACCCCAACAACACAGACAGCCTTCGCGGCTTTGGCTTTGCCTTGACGGCCTACCTGCTGTGGGGGTTTCTGCCGCTTTACATGAAGGCCATGGCGCATATTCCCCCAGCCGAGGTGGTGGCGCATCGGATCGTCTGGTCGGTGCCGATTGCAGCCGCAGTGCTGTGGTGGCTGGGGCGGACGGATGATCTGCGCGTGGCCCTGCGCAGCCCGCGGATGATTGGCATGGGCATGCTGACGGCGGCGCTGATTTCAGTGAACTGGGGCATCTACGTCTGGGCGATTGGCGCAGGCCATGCGCTGGATGCGGCGCTTGGCTATTACATCAACCCCTTGTTCAGCGTGTTTCTGGGGGCGGTGCTGCTGGGTGAACGGCTGGGGCGCTGGCAAATGGTGGCGATTGCGCTGGCGGCCTGTGCGGTGGTCATATTGACGGTGGCGCAGGGTGCGGTGCCGGTGGTGGCGCTGTCCCTGACGCTGACATGGGGGTTCTATGCCTATCTGAAAAAGTCGCTGCCCTTGGGCCCCAATCAGGGTTTCATGCTGGAAGTGCTGATCCTGTTGCCCTTTGCGGCGGGCTATCTGCTGTGGCTCGTCTGGCAGGGCACGGGGCATTTTGGCGGGGCGGCGGGGGATACATGGCTGCTTTTGGGTTGCGGGATCGTCACGGCGGGGCCGTTGATGATTTATGCCAATGGGGCCAAACTCCTACGCCTGACGACGATTGCGATGATGCAGTATATCGCCCCCACGATGATTTTCCTGACGGCGGTGTTCTGGTTCGGCGAGCCGTTCGGTGCGGCGCGCGCCATTGCCTTTCCGATGATCTGGGCGGCCTTGGTGATCTTTACCGGATCCTTGTTGTGGCAGCGTCGGGCCGGCTGATCTGCCCACCGCCGACAGCGGCGGCTACGCCTGTGGTGGTGGGGCCGGATGTGGGCAGGCCGCGCAACACGCGGACGGCGAGATAGGCAAAGGCCTGCGCCTCAAGCATGTCACCATTCAGGCCAATCTCTTCGACCGGGGCGATGGGCAGGCCGGTGCGGGCGGCAAGGGCGGCCATCAGCGTGGCGTTGTGCCGCCCACCACCGGTGACAAGGATGCGGGCGACGGGGGCCGGAAAATGCGTGCAGGCGGCAGCAACGCTGGCGGCGGCGGCATGGGTCAGGGTGGCTGCGGCATCGGCATCTGACAGGGGCGCAACGGCGCCCATCAGGCTGTGAAAATCGTTCCGGTCCAAGGACTTTGGTGGCATTCTGAAGAAATAGGGATGGCGCAGGAACGTGGTGATGATGGCCTCATCAGCGGTGCCCTGCCCGGCCAGTACGCCGCCCTCATCCTGTGCCACGCCACGGCGGGCCTGCATGAGGTCATTTACAGGGGCGTTGGCGGGGCCGGTATCAAAGGCAAGGCAGGCGTCCTGCGGTGCGGCAATGCGCGGGTCAACCCATGTGATGTTGCCCACGCCGCCAAGGTTCAGGAACGCGACGGGTGTGGCAAGCCCGGCCCAGATGGCGCAGGCGTGGTGAAAGAACGGCACAAGGGGGGCGCCCTGCCCGCCCAGGCGCATGTCATTGCTGCGAAAATCCCAGACGGTGGTGAGGTTCAGCAATTCGGCCAGCAATGCACCATTGCCGGCCTGATGCGTGCCACGCCCGCCCGGTTCATGCGCCAATGTCTGGCCGTGAAAGCCCAGCAGATCGGCACCTGAAAAGCGCGACAGCACCTCGGCATGGGCGGCCTCAACCACCTCGGCGGCGGCAGGCACGGCGGGGTCAGCGGGCCATTGGCCAAAGGCTACGCGGATGATGTCGCGTTCGGCAGGCGTATAGGCGCGGTAGGCATGGGGGCCGAAAGCGGTGATGGTCTGGCCATCGGTCTGCACCATGGCGGCATCGACACCATCCAAAGACGTGCCCGACATGGCCCCCAGTGCCCAAAGCGCCTCTGCCATCTTTCCCTTGCCCCCTGCCCCGGCTATACCGCAGGCACCTTAATGCAAGAGCAGGCCATGACATACCACCCGAAATCAGATTTCATGCGCGTGATGATGGAGCGCGGCTTTCTGGCCGATTGCACCGATTATCAGGCGCTGGACGAGGCGTTGGTCAAGGGGATTGTGCCCGCCTATATTGGTTATGATGCCACGGCGGCCAGCCTGCATGTGGGGCATCTGATGAACATCATGGTGCTGCGCTGGCTGCAAAAGACCGGGCACAAGCCGATTACACTGATGGGTGGGGGCACGACCAAGGTCGGCGATCCCAGCTTTCGCAGCGAGGAACGCCCGCTGCTGACGCCCGAGAAGATCGACGCCAACATCGCAGGCATGCAGCAGGTCTTTGGGCGCTACCTGACCTATGGATCAGGCCCGACAGATGCGATCATGCTGAACAACGCGGAATGGCTGGATGGATTGAACTACCTTGATTTCCTGCGCGATATCGGTCGGCATTTCAGTGTGAACCGGATGCTTTCGTTTGAATCGGTAAAGTCGCGGCTGGACCGGGAACAAAGCTTGTCATTCCTTGAATTCAACTACATGATCCTGCAAGCCTATGATTTCCTTGAAATCAATCGGCGCTATGGCTGTTTGCTGCAAATGGGCGGCAGTGACCAGTGGGGCAATATCATCAACGGGATCGACCTGACGCGCCGGGTGATCGACCGTGAGATCTTTGGTCTGACGACACCGCTGCTGACCACGAGCGATGGCCGCAAGATGGGCAAATCGGCCAGCGGGGCGGTCTGGCTGAATGCCGAGATGCTATCACCTTACGAATTCTGGCAGTTCTGGCGCAATACGACGGATGCGGATGTCGGGCGGTTCCTGAAGATCTTCACGGAACTTCCGATTGAGGAATGTGATCGTCTGGCAGCCCTTGGCGGATCAGAGATCAACCATGCCAAGATCGTGCTGGCCAATGCGGCCACCACGCTTTTGCACGGGGCAGATGCGGCGGCGGCGGCAGAGGCGACGGCGCGGGAAGTCTTTGAAAAGGGTGGTATCGGGGATGATCTGCCGACGGTACATCTGGCCGCCGAAGAACTGGCCGATGGCATTGGCATCGTGCAGCTGATTGTGCGGGCGGGGCTGGCGGCATCGGGCAAGGATGCGAAACGCCTGATCACGGAAGGCGGGGCCAAGATGAATGACGAGGTCATCACCGATACCGGCTTGCGTCTGGGCGCGGGCGATCTGGCAGAGGCCGTCAAACTGACCGCTGGGCGCAAACGGCATGCGCTGGTGATCTTGGGCTGACGCACGATTTTTCGACGAAAAATCGAGACACAGAAAAAGGGGGCCGACTGGCCCCCTTTTGTACGAATTTTCGTCGAAAATTCGTGTCTACTGCACGGTGACCTTGGTCATCACGTCAGGGTTCGCAGGAGGCTCACCACGGGTAATGGCATCCACCACTTCCATGCCGGAAATCACGTTGCCGACGATGGTGTACTGGCCATCCAGAAACTCACCCGGTGCGAACATGATGAAGAACTGGCTATTGGCCGAGTTCGGGTCTTGCGCGCGGGCCATGCCCACGACACCGCGTTGAAACGACAGATCATTGGTGAACTCCGCCGGGATATTCGGCAGATCACTGTCGCCTGTGCCCGCGGCTGACAGATCACCGCCCGCCTTGCCATACCGCACGTCGCCCGTTTGGGCCATGAAGCCATCAATCACGCGGTGAAACACCACGTTGTCATAGGCGCCCTGCGACGCCAGCGTGGTGATCTGTGCCACATGCAGCGGGGCCACATCTGGCAAGAGGTCAATCACAACCTGGCCATTGGCGCCACCGGCGATGTCGATCACAAGGTTCGGGCCGGGGCCGTCTTCCTGTGCAAAAGCGGGCGTTGCAAGCAACGAAAGGAGAAGGATCTTACGCAACATCGGCGGCCACCCGTACTGTGATCATGCGGTCAGGGTTTGCAGGCGGTTCGCCCTTGGTGATTTTGTCGACATGTTCCATGCCGGAAATGACCTGACCATAGACCGTATACTGGCCATTGAGGAAATCATTGTCAGTGAAGTTGATGAAGAACTGGCTGTTGGCGCTGTTCGGATTGGACGAACGTGCCGCACCGATGCTGCCCCGGCAATGCGGCAGTTTTGAAAACTCGGCGGGCAGATCGGGGTGTTCCGATCCACCCGTGCCTGCGCGGCGCAGGTTGAAGTTGTTTTCCATATTGCCGTTTTCAACATCACCCGTCTGGGCCATGAAGCCGTTGATCACACGGTGAAAACAGACATTGTCATAGGCTTTGGCGCGGGCCAGCGTCTTCATGCGTTCCACATGTTTGGGGGCGACGTCGGGCAGAAGCTTGATCACCACTTCGCCGTCTTTCAGCGTCAGGATGATGGTGTTTTCAGGATCGGTGATATCGGCCATGGGCTCTCTCGTAGTTAGGATTGCGGGGAAACTAATGCGCAACGGGGCCAAGGGCAATGCACGGTTGACCTGCGGGCGGGATGCGGCCATTCAGGGGGAAATTTCGGAGGGTGCAATGGGCTGGAAAACGCTGGACGACATGAACCTGATGGGCCGCACGGTGCTGACTCGTGTGGATATCAACGTGCCGATGGAAGCGGGCCGGGTCACGGACGCGACGCGGATCGAAAAGATCGTGCCGACGGTGAGGGATATTCTGGCCAAGGGCGGGCGGGTTGTACTGCTGGCGCATTTCGACCGACCCAAGGGCAAGGTGGTGCCGGAGATGAGCCTTCGGCACGTGCTGCCGACGCTGGAAGCGGCCCTGGGGCGCAATGTGGTGTTCATGGAGCGGCCTTTGCGGGCTGATCTGGACGCGTTGCCGGGGGATGCGGTGGTGCTGGTTGAAAACACGCGCTTTTCACCGATGGAAGAATCGAATGATCCGGCCATGGCGCAGTTCCTTGCCGGGCTGGGCGATGTGTTCTGCAATGATGCGTTTTCGGCGGCGCACCGGGCACATGCCAGCACGGTGGGCGTGGCGCTGCTGCTGCCCAACTGTGCGGGGCGGTTGATGGAGGCAGAGTTGCGGGCGCTGGAGGCGGCCTTGGGTACGCCCAAGCGGCCGGTGGTGGCGGTTGTGGGGGGGGCGAAGGTTTCGACCAAGCTCGACTTGCTGGGCAACCTTGTGACGAAGGTGGACCATCTGGTGATTGGTGGGGGCATGGCCAATACCTTCCATGTGGCGCAAGGGGTTGAGGTAGGCAAATCACTGGCAGAGCGGGATATGGCACCCACTGCATTGCAGATTATGGCCAAAGCAAGAGCAGTCGGCTGTGAGATACATTTGCCTGTCGACGTTGTTGTCGCACGTGAATTCAAGGCGGGGGCAGCATGCGAGACAGTGCCTGCGGGGGCATGTCCTCTTGATGCGATGATCCTTGATGCGGGGCCAGCGACGGTGGCGGCAATTGCGGCGGTGTTTGGCGCGTGCAAGACGTTGATCTGGAACGGGCCCTTGGGGGCGTTCGAGATTGAGCCGTTCAATGCGGCGACCAATGCAGCAGCGCTTGAGGCGGCGCGGCTGACGCGGGCGGGAAAGCTGATTTCGGTAGCCGGTGGCGGTGACACGGTGGCAGCACTCAACATGGCGGGGGCTGCGGATGATTTTACCTTTATCTCGACCGCCGGAGGGGCGTTTCTGGAATGGATGGAAGGCAAGGAATTGCCGGGCGTTGCAGCGCTGATGGGGTGACAAGGGTGCGCTAACCCATTGTTTGCGCAAACATTGCCGGTGTTAGCGTAACCAGTGTTGCGTAGGGTCAACCGATGGGCCAAAGGGCAAAAAAACCCTTTGGCGGAGACCCCCATGCGCGCGACCCGGACCGTTCAGAAAATCCTGTCCAACTATGAGGGCGAGCGGCCCGGCGTGAAGGCAAACCTGTGCCGGATGCTGATGGAGGGCAAGCTGGGCGGCACGGGCAAGATGATTATCCTGCCTGTGGATCAGGGGTTTGAACATGGGCCTGCGCGCAGCTTTGCGGTGAACCCGGCGGCCTATGATCCGCATTACCATTACCAGCTGGCGATTGACGCGGGGCTGAACGCCTATGCCGCACCTTTGGGGCCGCTGGAGGCAGGGGCGGATACGTTTGCAGGGCAAATCCCGACAATTCTGAAAGTGAACAGTGCCAATTCGCTGATGTCAGATACCGCAGGCAAGGATCAGGCGATCACGGCCTCGGTCAATGATGCGCTGCGGTTGGGCTGTTCGGCGATTGGCTTCACGATCTATCCGGGGTCTGACGCAGCACTTGGCATGTATGAGGAAATCCGCGCGATGCGCGAAGAGGCGGCGGCCAAGGGCATTGCAAGCGTGATCTGGTCCTATCCGCGCGGTGAGGCGATCACGAAGGCGGGGGAGCTGGCGATTGATGTAGCGGCCTATGCGGCGCATATCGCGGCCCTGCTGGGGGCGCATATCATCAAGGTAAAATTGTCGACCGATGATCTGATGCTGCCGGAGGCCAAAAAGGTGTATGAGGCGCAAGACATTGATATTGCGACACAAGCCGCGCGCGTGCGGCATTGCGTACAGTCAAGCTTTGCGGGGCGGCGGATCATCGTGTTTTCCGGCGGTGCGGCCAAGGGTGCGGATGCGGTGCTGGATGATGCGCGCGCGATCATGGCGGGCGGCGGAAACGGGTCGATCATCGGGCGCAACAGTTTTCAGCGGTCGCGGCCCGAGGCGCTGGCGCTGTTGGGCAAGCTGGTGGACATTTACCGCGGGCGCTGAAAAGCGCTGCACAACCTTATGAATCTGCGTGTGAATCTGCATTTTTGGGATTCACATCGCGATTCGTTTGTGCGATGATTCGCGCAGAGCCCACGTCAGATGGGTATGAGGCAAAAGGCTAGGGCAACATGACCAGGCAAACGCAACCGGCGATTGGCGGCATGTTGTTCCTCTTTGCCATGTTCCTGATCGGCGGCTATTTCGCGTTCGCGGCGGTTCAGGGCGATTTCGGGGTTTTCCGTCAGGTGCAGATCAGGGCCGAAGTGGCCGAACTGCGGCAAGAGAAGGAACGGCTTCAGGCCGAGCTTACCGAACTGTCAAACCGCACGCGGCGGCTGTCGGATGAGTTTCTGGACATCGACCTGCTGGATCAACAGGCGCGTGACGTGCTGGGCTATGTGCGCGCCGATGAAATTGTGATCCGCTAACCCACCTGCAGCCCCGGCGCATGCGGCGACAAATGGCGCTGCGTCACTTTCGTCCTTTATTCTTCGTATCGCGCAAGATAGTTTAAGGGTGAACTATCTTTTCACCCCGCTTGGGAGGCGCCCTGATGGCTGCGAAGAAACCTGCCGAAAAGTCCAATATTTCCAAGGACGAACTGCTGAAATACTACCGCGAGATGCTGCTGATACGGCGATTCGAGGAAAAGGCGGGGCAGTTGTACGGCATGGGCCTGATCGGGGGGTTCTGCCACCTTTACATCGGTCAGGAAGCGGTTGTTGTGGGGCTTGAGGCTGCGGCCAAGCCGGGCGACAAGCGGATCACCAGCTACCGCGACCACGGGCACATGTTGGCCTGCGGGATGGATGCCAATGGGGTGATGGCCGAACTGACCGGGCGTGAGGGGGGATACTCCAAGGGCAAGGGCGGCAGCATGCACATGTTCAGCAAGGAAAAGCATTTCTACGGCGGGCATGGCATTGTGGGGGCGCAGGTGCCCTTGGGCGCGGGACTGGCTTTTGCGGACAAGTATCTGGGTAATGACAATGTGACATTCGCCTATTTCGGCGATGGGGCAGCCAACCAGGGCCAGGTCTATGAGACCTACAACATGGCCGAGTTGTGGAACCTGCCGGTGATTTTCGTCATTGAAAACAACCACTATGCCATGGGCACGAGTGTGGAGCGTTCGACGAAATCCACCACGCTGTTCGGGCGTGGCACGGCATATGGGATCAAAGGTGAACAGGTTGACGGGATGGATGTGCTGGCGGTCAAGGCTGCGGGCGAAAAGGCCGTGGCGGCCTGCCGTGCGGGTGATGGGCCATACATTCTGGAAATGATGACCTATCGCTACCGGGGGCATTCGATGTCTGATCCGGCCAAATACCGGACGCGCGAAGAAGTGCAGAAGATGAAGGATGAAAAGGACGCGATCGAACACGTGCGCGACCTGCTGGTGAATGCGGGCCTTGCATCGGACGAAGATCTGAAAGCGATCGACAAAGAGATCAAGGCGATCGTGAACGAAAGCGCCGAATTCGCCAAAGACAGTCCCGAGCCGGCACTTGCCGAGCTTTGGACCGACATTTACGCCTGAAGGGGAGAGAGATCATGGCAACCGAAGTTCTGATGCCTGCGCTGAGCCCCACGATGGAAGAGGGCACGCTGGCGAAATGGCTGGTCAAGGAAGGCGATGTGGTCAAGTCTGGCCAGATTCTGGCCGAGATCGAGACTGACAAGGCCACAATGGAGTTTGAGGCGGTCGATGAAGGGATCGTGGGCAAGCTTCTGGTGGCTGAGGGGACGGCTGGGGTCAAGGTGAACACACCGATTGCGGTGCTGGTTGAGGCGGGCGAATCTGCGGATGCGGCCCCGGCCAAAGCGGCACCTGTGGCGGCGGCGGCTGCGGCGGCGGTGGCGGCTGCGACCCCTGCCCCGGTTGCAGCAGTTGCTGCGGCGCCGGTGGCAAAGTCTGGCTGGCCGCACAGCGACGTGCCGGAAGGGCCGACCAAGACCATGACGGTGCGCGAAGCACTGCGCGAAGCGATGGCCGAGGAAATGCGGGCAGATCCATCGGTGTTCCTGATGGGCGAAGAAGTGGGCGAGTATCAGGGGGCCTACAAGATTTCGCAGGGCTTGCTGGATGAATTCGGTGCCAAGCGGGTGGTAGATACGCCGATCACGGAACACGGGTTTGCAGGCATCGCGGTGGGGGCAAGCTGGGGTGGTTTGCGCCCGATCGTTGAATTCATGACGTTCAACTTTGCGATGCAAGCGATTGATCACATTATCAATTCGGCGGCCAAGACGCTGTACATGTCGGGTGGGCAAATGGGCAGTCCGATTGTGTTTCGGGGCCCGAACGGTGCGGCGGCGCGGGTTGGCGCGCAACACAGCCAGGATTATGCGGCGTGGTATTCGGCCATTCCAGGCATCCGGGTGTGCATGCCCTATTCGGCAGCTGATGCGAAGGGTTTGCTGAAATCAGCCATCCGCGATCCGAACCCGGTGATCTTTCTGGAAAACGAAATTCTGTACGGCAAGTCGTTTGAAGTGCCGGTGGATGACAACTTTACGATTCCGTTCGGCAAGGCGTCGATTCTGCGTAGCGGCAGCGACGTGACCATCGTGTCCTTTGGCATTGGCGTGACCTATGCCCTGCAAGCCGCAGAGGAACTGGCAAAAGACGGCATTTCAGCCGAGGTCATCAACCTGCGTACACTGCGGCCTATCGACTATGACACGGTTCTGGCGTCGGTCATGAAGACCAATCGTTGCGTCACTGTGGAAGAAGGCTTTCCGGTTGGGTCAATCGGTGACCATCTGGCAAGCACGATCATGCAGCGGGCGTTTGACCATCTGGATGCACCGGTGGTGACCTGCACAGGCAAGGACGTTCCGATGCCCTATGCGGCAAATCTGGAAAAACTGGCACTGACGACGGCCGCTGAAGTGATCGCTGCTGTCAAATCTGTTTGCTACCGGTAAGGGGGCTGATCATGGCTGTGGAAATTCTGATGCCCGCTTTGTCGCCCACGATGGAAGAGGGAACGCTGGCAAAATGGCTTGTCAAAGAAGGGGATAAGGTCAAATCGGGCCAGATCCTTGCCGAGATCGAAACCGACAAGGCGACGATGGAGTTTGAGGCGGCTGATGAAGGCACGGTGGGCAAACTGCTGGTGGCTGAAGGGACGGCCGGGGTCAAGGTAAACACCCCGATTGCGCTGCTGCTGGAAGATGGGGAAACGGCAGTTGCCGCCCCTGCCCCGGCAAAGGTGGCAGCGGCCGCCGCGCCAGCCCCCGCGCCGGTTGCAGCCGTATCTGCAGCGCCGGTTGCAGCCGTATCTGCCGCGCCGGCCGCAGTTGTTGCAACCACCGGCACACGCGTCTTTGCTTCGCCACTGGCGCGGCGGATTGCATCAGAGAAGGGTGTCGATCTGGCAAGCCTGCGGGGCACAGGTCCGCATGGGCGCATTGTCAAGGCAGATGTCGAGTCTGCCAATGCTGCACCACATGCAAAGCCAGCGCCAGTTGTGGCGGCTGCTCCGACGCCAACGCCAGCAACGGCAATCGCAGTATCGGCGTCGGCTGAAACGGTGAAGAAGATGTTCGCAGATCGGGTATTTGAGGAAATCCCGCTGGACGGGATGCGCAAAACGATTGCGGCACGGCTGACGGAAGCCAAACAGACGATCCCGCATTTCTATTTGCGTCGGTCTGTAAACCTTGATCCGTTGATGGCATTCCGTGAGCAACTGAACGGGCAATTGGCTGGGCGCGGCGTGAAACTGTCCGTGAATGACTTCATTATCAAAGCCTGCGCATTGGCGCTGCAGATGGTACCTGCGGCAAATGCAGTCTGGGCGGGTGACCGTGTGCTGCGGATGAAAGCTTCGGATGTGGCTGTAGCTGTTGCCATTGAAGGTGGTTTGTTCACGCCAGTTCTGCGTGATGCTGAAAGCAAGTCGCTTTCATCTTTGTCTGCAGAGATGAAGGATCTGGCCGGACGGGCAAAAACACGCAAACTTGCCCCACATGAATATCAGGGGGGCAGCTTTGCCATCTCGAATCTTGGCATGATGGGCGTTGAGAATTTTGACGCTGTCATCAACCCACCACATGGCTCGATCCTTGCGGTTGGGGCTGGGTTAAAGTCTGCCGTCATCGGTAAGGATGGGCAAATCACCGTTGCTACGATGATGTCCATGACCCTGTCGGTAGATCACCGGGTAATCGATGGGGCGTTGGGGGCGGAATTCCTGAAAGCAATTGTCGACAATCTTGAAAACCCGATGGCCATGTTGGCCTGACCCGAAACGCACAAGCCCCGGAAGCATGATGCCGCCGGGGCTTTGTACCTTAGTCGCAATCGACACACCCCCTAAGGTGCTGGTCCATCGAAACGGCGGGCTGCGAACAGCCAGCCTCGCCGACGATTTTCGCCGGGACACCTGCCACGGTCTTCATCGGTGGAATATCCTGCAAGACCACCGATCCGGCCGCAATGCGGCTGCATCTGCCGATGGTGATATTGCCAAGAACCTTGGCCCCAGCCCCGATCAGCACACCATTGCCAATCTTTGGGTGCCTGTCGCCATCTTCCTTACCCGTTCCGCCCAAGGTTACCGAATGCAGCATTGACACGTTGTCACCGACCACAGCGGTTTCACCGATCACAATCGAATGCGCGTGATCAATCATCAACCCGCGCCCGACACGAGCTGCCGGGTGAATGTCCACACCAAAAACCTCTGACACCCGCATCTGCACAAAGTATGCCAGATGGTGGCGGCCCTGCTGCCATAGCCAATGCCCAACACGATAAGCTTGGACAGCCTGATAACCCTTGAAAAACAAGAGCGGCTGAATCAGTTGGTGGCAGGCAGGGTCGCGGTCATACACGGCCGCGAGGTCTGCGCGTGCCGCTTGGCCGAGATCCGGCTCGGCTGCGTAGGCCTCATCAGCGATTTCGCGCAAGATCTGCTCACTCATCTCGCCCGAGGCCAGCTTCAACGAAAACCTGTAGGCCAGGGCCCGCTCAAGGGACGGATGATGCAAAAGCCCGGAGTGAACCAGCGCCCCAAGCAAAGGCTCGGATCGGATGACTTCGTTTGCTTCGCTGCAAACCTGTGTCCACACCGGATCGACGGTTACAACGCGTGACTTGGCCTCTTGCATCGCTTTGCTCCTCACTGGTCGGCAGATCAGGGTACCACATCCACCGCCACGGCAAAAGCCCGCCTCTTTGGGTCAGAGAGAAAGCGCAACACTGCGAAACGGTCCTGGACCATAAGCCTGCGAAACCTGAGCAATCCGCAGTTCTGCAGGTCCGGTCAACCCATCTGCCAACTGATCAGCCGCCGTGTAAACAAAAGTCGGGGCTTCGACAAAAGCCCGCCGGACAACAGCGTTGGATTGCCATAATTCAATCTGATACAGTTCGCCGTCCTCAGCCAGCGGCACTTCAAACGACTCCCATGAATCGCCGCCTGACCGCGTCCGCCGCACCCAATTCAACCGTAGGTCCTGATTTTCCATCCGGATGGATTTAATGTGTGCAACAGGGTATGGCCGCAATCCTGCACCAGTTGGCGTAACGGTCAAACTGGTGGCAGACGCGTCATCCGGTCCGCGGCCCAGTGCACCGGCGCGCAAGTTGAGCATGACTCCACGTAATGAAGACCCGATGTCCAACTGTCGCAATTGCGTGTTCAAGATGACCACCTGGCTTCCTGCGGGTCTTTGCGGTGGCATCAAACCGTCTGTGCCCAATTGGCCACGTAGCAAACCTGTCAGCGCATAAGTACGCGGGCTGATCAAGACCGCGCTGCGGAATTGCAATATTTCCCAGTTTGTTGAAGAGCCATCACCGATAGCCAAAGTATTTGCACCAGCAAATAACTGCGCCTCTGTCACTGACTGCAGGCCTGCCCCCGTCGTCATCCTTACAATTAGACGGCTGCCAGTATCCCATATCCCAGCTTGATGCCTGGCCAACGAGGTTTCAGACAATCCGACAGAAGCAGTGCCCAAAATCGTCGTATCCAATTGAAAGTTATCCGCATCAACAGACCGCCAAATCCCGACATCCCCCTGCCAGGGCTGGGCAGCGGCTCCGATATAAGGCGCGTGGACATTATCTGCATCTTGCAACACAGGCAGGTCCAGAACAGAAGCAAAGACCGGCAAAGGCGATGTTACCAGGCGGACAGGAAGTGTTTCATTGGTTGTGATGGCTGGCTCATAATTATTCAGATTGACTCGGACGGCCTCAACGGAAATGACATCACGGCGTTCGATACGGTCAACCCGAAACGTACTTTGGCCAATAGATACGATGTCACCGGCGTCCAAATCCAACCTTGAAGGAGGTAGCGTCAATTGCACAGTGTCGCGGGCTGTGCGGGCCTCTGCTAGCCACCGCTCAGCAACAGAGCGGGCCTCGCCAGACTGCATGACGATGTTTGTTTCCGATTGTGAAACAACGCGCGCGGTTTCATCAGGGAAAATCGCGTCCGCAAAGCGTGTCTGGTACGCATCCTGATCATTTACGAAGCCGACTTGTACGTGGCCAGCCATCTCGGGCGCGCTGGCACGGCTGAATTGGGGCCGGCCATAACTCTCACCTTCGATGGCAAAGTCCTGTTCGCTCAGGTCCTTGGTCACAGCCTGCCCGCGATGGACGAACCTTAGCTGCCCTTCGCCCTCGACCGCATCAAACCCGTAAACCAAGGACAATGGCTGCAAAGCAGCTCTGGCAGACACAACATCGCTGACAGTGTAGCCACGCACCATGCGGGCCAAGTCTTCGGTTGCCGCTTCAGACACGCCAGAGCGATCACAGATTTCATGCACGACCACGCTTAGCGGCTGACCTGTCACCCGCCCGTTCAACCAATGGCCTCGATCGTAGTTCAAGCCGTCAGACCAAATGTTGCTATTCCCGGGAAAATCTGGGTAGGGACGAGAGTCCCACGCCCAAGCGTAGCAGTGCTGAAAATCAACCATGGTGTTGTTATAGGCAGGCGAAACTGGATTGTTGTCATTCTGCGACCAGTGTCTTGATTGCGCAATATAATACTGGTGCTGCACGAAATCGTCGCGCACACCTGATGAAAAGTACGGCAAGCCAGATTCGACTGATTTCGGATCAAGGAACTTGTTTGGCTGATTGGTTGCCTTGTCAATCGCGGCACAACCGTATTCTGTGAACCGGATTGGCTTTGACATAGGCACCCAATCCGTTGGCTGCGTAAGCCGGGCGCCATCAATGCGGTTGTGGTGTGTATTGCCCCACCATCCTTTAAGATCCTTGTATCGAAAGACCCACGCCTCATCATATGCGCCATCTTCAATTGGCAAGCGCGACTGCAATGCACGGCCTTCGGGACCGTCATAATACCAGTCAAAACCTTCTCCTCCTGCGATACCTGCCTGCAAGTAATCAAGATTGTAGATTGATCCAAATGCCGCGTCCGAGTGCACATCACCGTCACGCCAATCTGTCACTGGCATATAATTGTCGATGCCGATGAAATCGATATTGGGGTCAGCCCACAAAGGATCCAAATGGAAGTATACATTCCCATCACGATGAAGGCCGAAGTATTCACTCCAGTCAGCCGCGTAACTGATCTTGACCTGTGGCCCAAGAATTGATCGGACATCAGCGGCCAGAGCCTTTAATGCCGCTACAAACGGAAACTGGTCCTGATCATTGCGAATGGTCGTCGCACTGACCATTTCTGATCCAATGCAAAACGCTTCAACGCCACCGGCCAAGGCGCATAAATGCGCGTAGTGCAGTATAAAGCGACGATAGCGCCATTCGATTGGGCCTGCATACTGTATTGCGCCGTTGACTGCAGTAAAATCACTGACCTGCGCAGTTCCGAAGAATGCTGCAACCTCTGCATCCGCTGCCGCAGTACGATCTGTGCTGCCTGCACGCCCCGGGCCTATGGCGGTTGTGATCCGCCCGCGCCAAGGCAGTGTGGGCTGATCCGGCGAACCGGACCAAGGATCAGGCAATCCGTTGCCCGTTTGTTGCTCCATCAAGATGAAAGGATAGAACATCACTTGTTTGCCTTCCACTGAAGCCGCCTGAATGGCTTCAATAACAGCCCTATCTGCGGGTGTGCCGCCATAGACGGGACGATCTGCATCGCGCGGAACGACTTCGGCAACGTTGCGCCCGATCCCACCTGCGCGCCATGGCATGCCGACGCCATCGAACTGTGTCTGTTCCACTTTGGGTTTGATAAGGCATTGATCGCAACGCAAGTCACTTCCGAACCAACTGACCACCAGCGATACAGCATCAACTTGCGGTAATTCTTCGCGCAGCTGTGTGAATGACAGCTGAAAATCGGTCAGACCAGAGGCGGTATTCACATTGGCCGTCCGGTTCAGGCCGAGGCCCTCTGCAAAATGCACGCGCGTCGTGGCCAACGCGTATTCGCCGGTTCCCGGAATAAGCGCCACCCCCCTAATGCCAGCGGCAAGATCGCTTTGATCCCGATCAGTGCTTTTGGCACGACGCATGACCTCAAAATTGAATTGCGGCACCCGGTTCCCAAACCGCGACAAGTCAAGGTCCTCGATCACCACATAGGCCAGACCACGGTAGGCTGGTGCGGCAGCTTGCCCTTCGACTGCCGCGATTTTTGGATCCGGCAATTGCGTCTCGCTGCCCACATAGACACGCAATGAAAGCTGGTCCTTTTCAATTTCCAGACCATCCGCCCATATGCGGCCTACACGCGAGATTTCACCTTCACAAAGGGCAATCGCCACCGAGACGGTGTACCCATAGTCCCGGACCTTCGGTTGTGGCGCGCCCTTGCCCCCTCGCGTTGTCACGGTTTCCTGAAACTGTGTCGCCCAGATCACCTGGCCTGCAACCCTTGCGCTTCCCCAAATCAGTGGAATTGCAGCGCCCTCGCTGGCCCCCATTAGCCGGAACCTGTCAATTCTTCCCACGTCCACGGCTTGTGAGCCCGCACCCATGATCCGTTGATCAATGATGCGCCCCAATGTCGCCCCAACGGCCCGGCCGATGACTGCACCTGAAAGCCCCAGAACGGTGCCTCCAAAACCTGCGCCAATCGCCGCACCGGCTGCCGAAAGAAGAAGGGTTGCCATCGCACAAGCTCCTGAAAGTCCAAAAGGCGAAAATGGTTGCTAAGGGCCGGTCAGGCCCATCAGGCGTCAGTGTCCGCGCAGGGGAAACGAAACCGTGCCACAATGCGGCGAGTCCAAGGTTCGGAAAGTGGGCTTTCGACAACGCCATGCCCGGTATAGGCATGAATGAAAGTCGCACAGCGGCCCACAGCCGCCGCAATACCCAGATGCTTGGCGACGGCCCCATTGCGCATCCGGAACAGCAACACATCACCAGATTGCACGTCCGCCCCAACCGCAGGCAAAAGACACTGTTGCGCCGCAGCTAGCAGTGCCTCGCGACCGGACACTTCAGACCAGTCTGCGCTGTACGGGGGGATGGCCATCGGCTCATCCCCTAGCAAGTCGCGCCAGACACCGCGCAACAGACCCAGACAATCCGTTCCCCCACCACGCACCGAGGCCTGATGCACATACGGCGTGCCAATCCACTTGCGTGCGGTCAGCACAACAGATGATCCAGTCTGCATCATACCCCCTCGTACCTGCTGCCACCGGTATTTTGCGTGCTGGACACCGGGTAGGACGTCAGCCAGTCATCGCCGGGAATATGGGGAAAGCCCCTGAAGTTAAGCAGATTGTCGAACTTTGCGACGCAGGTCTTCATCAGCCTGTCGCAACCTGCGGTGACCCGGATCAGATCACCCGGCATCGCCATCACCGCAAGGTTTTCCCACAAGATCAACCGCCGCCCCGCAGGCTCTGCAATATCGGCCTTGATCAGCGACCGCATGCCTTGTGCCGCCCCTGTCATGATCTGCACCGTACCATGCCCAAACCAGTTGCCAGCAAATGAGGTTGCGCCAGTCAAGATCACCTCGCCCAGAACTGGTGACACCAGCAACTCTTCATGCCTGAATTCTGGACTGTCCAAGTTGACGCCGCATCTTTGGTCACCCAGTACGGCACCACACAAGCGATGAAAAGTTCGCCCTTGCGGTTGGTTCAACTTGTCCGTCAGGCCGCGCAACTCAACGCCAAAGACACCATCTCCATGGGTAATTTCGCCAAAATGCCCACGGAACAGACAGATACGTTGCGAAAGGTCCTGCCAGTTGACCAACCAGGCCACCACCGCGGCATCATCAAACCGGCCAGCCGCAATATCGCCCTCGGCAATCGCAACGCTTGACAATGCACCGACCGCTTCGGTGTTGTCCACCGCAAGCCCGGTTGTCTGCTGCAGCGCTTGTGCCGTCAAACCGGTTTCGGCACGAAACGCCACACCGTCCAACACAATGCCCCTGTCGTGATCGGTGAAGCCCATCACCGTGCCATCGGTCCGCGTGACCTGCCACAAATGGCAAACGGTCGTGCAACCTGTAGCCAGATGGGCATAAAGTGCATCCGCGCTCATACCCGGATCTCCACGACAGGTATGCTTGGCACCTCGCCTGCGTTGAATGACGAAACCGAAACGCGCACAGATTCCGTGTCAAACCGCACTGGCACGTCGAACTCGAATCCGGCAGTCACCAACAGCCCACTGTCAGGCGGAAAAGCAAAGGTGACCGTGCCGGTGTCTGCATCCACAGCATAGTCGTCAAAGATCAGGCGTGGATCGCCTCCAACTCCAATCTGCACCGTTCCCGCCACAATCTTGGTAACCGGTCGCGCGTAGCTTTGCGCACCCGACTGGTAGGATTTGAAAAGCTGAAAGACCGTCGTCACCCCATCGCCAACCCCGATCTGCTGATCAAGATGCGAAACCGCACGCGAAGCCGGACAAGATTTGTAGTCCGCCCAATCTTTCCAACGAAACCCGTAAAGCTGACCCTGACGCGCCTCAAAGAACGCAATCACCGTTTCAATATCGTCCAGCGTCCGCAGCCCCAGCCCCGCATCATAGCGCCTGCGCGAATGTTGCCATGGCGTGTTGCGCTCTTCCGCGCCGCTGGCAAGCGACACGATCTGCGTCCGCCGTTCCGGCCCGCCTACCGCCCCCAGGCTTAGCGATGCCGGGAACCTTACCTCATGGAATGACATCGCCTGCCCCTACCTGTTCCGTTGCCCGCGCGACAAGGCCCGCGCCGCCTGTTCTGCAATCTGGCTCTGGCTGCGCGCAAAACCCTGCACATCCGGTGTCGTGATGTTCATCACCACCGTCACCGGCCGCCCACCACCCGCCTGAATGCCCAGCCGCCCGTCAGCCCCACGCGCCAAAGGCATAATCGCCTCTGGCCCCGCTTCGCCCATCAGGCCCATGCCGCCGCGTGTTGCAAAATTCGTGGGGCCCGTCACAACGCCACCTTTCGCAAATGGTTGAACTTGGCTCAGCAACCCATTCAAACCATTGGCAATAAAGCCGCCAAACGCATTCTGGACCGGCTTCAATGCCGCGTTGTAGAAACTGTCCACAATCGTGCGACCCACCATCTTCAGCGCGTCGTTCAGCTTCAGGCCGTCGAAGGCCAAACCGTCAAACGCCCGCCGCAACCCGCTGCCGATGCTTGTTGACAGCCCATTCACCTCGCGCCCCGTGAACAGCATCGTGTCCCGCATCCGCCCAAGCTCGCCTTCGAATGCCGCCACAACCGTGGCAGTCCCCCCCAGCGTTGCCTCCAGCGCCGCCACCTGATCCTGCAGACTTTCAATTGTCGTCATCGCCTGTCCCCTTCGCTCCATCCGGAAATGCCGCCGCAAGCTCGGCTAGCCGTGCCCGCGTCAGCGGTGGGGTGGCCGCATCCACCCCCATCATGATCCGCAGCTCTGCCGGCGTCAGCCGCCAGAACTGATCCGGCCGCAGCCGCAATTCGTGTAGCCCCACCCGCATCAGCCCCCGCCAGTCGATCAGCTGCACCGCTACACCGCAAACGCCCGCGCCAGCAGCATCGCCGCCACCCGCGCCGCCTCAACCGGCCCGCCTGCAATTTCCACCGTCCGCAAATCCGCCGCCGTGCCTTGCCAGCCCCCGCCCCGCAGCCCCGCCACGATCAGCGCCAGCACATCCCGCGTGGAAAATTTGCCACCCTCGAACCGCTCAACCAGGTCCAGCAGCGACCCCGTCTCCAGCGCCTCTTCCAGTTCGGCCAAGGCACCCAGCGTCAGCTTGGCCACATGGCGCTGACCATCCAATGTCAGCGCCACTTCACCTGCATGCGGGTTCACCATCACAGCGCCGTAAAGGTCAGCGCGCCCGCTGAAGCAAGCGACAGCTCATAGGTCGCTTCCCCGTTGTAATTGCCCGCATATTCCAGCGATGTCAGCTGAAACGGCCCTTCAACCACCCCAAAGCCCGGCACGATCACCTGAAAATCCGGCACTTCGCTGTTGAAGAAAATCGCCCGCGCCCGCTCGTCTGTTGCCGCATCGCGAAACACACCCGACCCGCTGATCGATGCCGACCGCACCCCCGCACCCCCCAGCAGTTCGCGCCAGCCGCCTTCGCTCTCAAGGCTCGTCACGTCCACCGTTTCCGCGTTGAAGCTGATCCGCGTCGCCCGCAAACCTGCAATCGTCTGGAAATTGCCGTCCCCCGTCAGGTCCAGCTTCACCAGCAAATCCTTGCCATTCTGCACTGCCATTTGTCCGTCTCCATTCCTGTTGGCCCCTGCGGGCGAAATCTACTCTTGCACCCGCGCCCGGAACGTCATGTCGATCCGCCGCGTATCGCCCTCATCAATTCGCCGCGCCGTCGCCTTCACAAACAGCAGGCTGACCAGCACCCCCCGCGTCAGCGTCAGGCTTGCATCCACCAGCGCGTCCGACACAGCCACGCCCACGTTCTTGGCCGCAAGGAACCCCGACGCGTCGCTGATCACGCTGATCATCAGGCGGTGCTCTGCCCCCCCACCCGTCTTGTCAGACTGGTCCACCACCTCTTCCGGCCCGATCAGCACAAACGTCCCCGTGCCCCCGCCACTGGGCACCGCGTCAAACACCGATATGCCTGCCAGCGCCGGAAACCCCGTCAGCCGCGCGTAAATTGCCGCCTGCAACGCGGCTGAGATGCCATAGCTCATGTCGGATCCTCCTCACGCGCAAAGCAGGTCAGGAACTGGCCCGTCGCATCCCGCTCCGTCACCGCAAGAATGCGGAACAACCGCGCCCCATCCCGCAGCCGCTGATCCGGTTTTGGCCGTGAAGGTGCCCCCTGCGCCGCCCCCCGCACCGTGATCCGGTAGCCAACGCTGGCCAGCGTGATTTCCTCGCCCGGTACATCACGCCCCGTGCCAGCCACCACATCCGCCCAAAGCGTGCCCAGCACCGCCCAGCTTTCCGTAAAACCGCCCGCACCGTCCGGCACCCGCGCACGACCCTCCAGCACCAGCTTGCGTGTCAGATGTGGCGTGCTCATCGCGCCGCCCCCCCACCCAACACCCGCACCGTCCGCCAGCGCTCGATCAGCGCCTGCACCGCAAACGGAAGGCCCCCCGTGTGCCCGTCCACATCATGCCGCCGCTCGTAATATTCCGCCGTCAGCAGCAGCCATGCCTGCAACAGGTCCTTCGGCATCGCAGCCCAGGTCACTCCAAAGCCTGCGTCAAACACCACCTCGATCCGCCCCCCGGGCGGCACCGCTGGTAAAACCGCCTCACGCGCCATCAGCTTGGGACGGTGCGTATCCTGCACCAGCGCGTAGCGCGTTGTTTCAACCACCGTGCCCACACCCGCCGCATCCCGCAGCGTCACCGATACGATCCCCGTCACCGGCGCCACCGGCAGCGCCTGCTCGCTCGCCCAGCGCCAATCCTCCAGCGTCCACATGAACTGCCGTGCGATCAGCGCCTTGCCGATCCGCCCTTCGATCACCGCCATCGCGGCCCGCAGATAGCTTTCCACCAGTGCGTCCTGCGCTCCGTCATCGGCAAATCCCGTCCCCAGCCGCAAATGCGACTTCATCTCCGCAATCGGCAGCGCCCCCACGGGCACGCTCGTCTGTTCGGTCAACATCATGTCCTGCTCCGTTCCCCTGCCTGCCCAAATTTGGCTTCAAGTCAAAAGGTTGGACGCGCGCCCCGCACCGCTCGGACGGAAGGGGGGAGCAACTAGTCGGCACGGATCGTTCCGGCGCGCGTCCAAAACCCGGCCCCTTCGCCCAAAGAAAAAGAGGGGGGCCGGGATCAGCTTTTGATCAGGTCGTCGCGAACTTCAGCAGCTTGATCGCGGCATAGTCCGTGATGTCACCACCCACGCGCTTGTTGGCATAGAACAGCACATGCGGCTTGGCGCTGAAGGGGTCACGCAGCACACGCAGGTCCGGGCGTTCTGCAATCGTGTAGCCTGCCGCAAAGTCACCAAACGCAATAGCATAGGCGTTGGCCGCAATGTCCGGCATGTCTTCGCAGATCAGCACCGGATAACCCATCAGCAGCGCCGGCTGTGCCGCCTGCATGCTGTCAGCCCACATGAAGCGCCCATCCGCGTCCTTCATCTTGCGCACCGCACCCGCCGTCTTGCTGTTCATCACAAACGCAGCATTCGCCCGGTAATCCGCCCCCAGCGCATAGACCAGGTTCACAATCGTGTCTGCCGCGTTCGTCGCCGGGAAATCCGATGCCGCACCCGATGGCACATAGCCAATGCTGCCCCATGTCCAGGTCGCGTTCGGAACCTTTGCTGGCAGCAGAATACCCTTCGGCTTGTCGATCCCGTCGCCATTGATGAACGCGGCCGATTCCGCACGGATGAACCGCGTCGCAATCTTGCCCGCCAGCCAGCCTTCAACGTCAAACGCGCTGTCATCCAGCAAACGCTGGCTCGCCTTCGGCATTGCTGACAGTTCATGCAGACGGATCGAAATACGCTCAATCGTCGGCGTGCTCGTTTCCGTCTGCGGGCCTGCTTCCGTCGCCCAGCCCGAACCCACTTCGCTGCGGTCAATCAGCACGTCAAAGCTTGACGCATCCACCGACACCACATTCGCAATCGACCGCAAGGATGAGGTCGAGGTCAGCATCGAGCGGATACGGTCCGCCGTCTGCGGATCAATCAGATAGCCGCCATCCGCCGCCACCGCCGTTGACAGCGCCTTGCCTTCCAGCACAAGGCCACGCAGGCCATCATCATCGCCCGACCGCAGATAGGCGTTGAACGCCTTCTGATGGGGCACTTCCACTTCGGCACGCGCCGAAAGCGCCGGACGTGCATAGGTCATCGATTTTGCATTCAGCATGGTCAGCCGCTCTTCCTGTTGTTGCAACGCTTGTTTCACTTCACTCTGAAAGCCATTGAATTCTTTCAGAAATCCCACCATCGCGGTTGTTACGTCCGCTTCCGGTTCCGTCACATGGGCACGGGGCAAACCTTCCCCGGCCCGAGCCTTTGTCTCGGTCATTGTCTTCCCTCAGCTCTTGGTCGTGTTAGGGCCGCGCGGTCAGCGCCCGGCCAGGCTCTGTCGCGCGGCCTCAAGGGCCAGCGCCAAGTTGCGCCAGTCGGGGCT
Organism: Pseudomonadota bacterium; assembly: GCA_046049665.1. Lineage (GTDB taxonomy): Bacteria > Pseudomonadota > Alphaproteobacteria > Rhodobacterales > Rhodobacteraceae > JAAFHS01. Next base: position 31,895 of record JBJOQW010000073.1, read on the forward strand.
TGGGCCATCGCCCTTTGCCGCAACGCGCGCATCCGGCAGCATGGGGAACGTCACCAAGGACACTTCCCACAGCTCCACTTCGGCAAGCAGGCGTTGCCCCTTGCCATCCCGTTCGGCCCGCAGCGTGCGATACCCGATGGACAACCCATCAATCGCCCCTGCCGCCAGCAGCGCCGCTGCCTCGCGGCCCCGCGCCACATCCGCCAGAATGCGCCCCTTGACCCAAAGGCCCGTCGCATCCTCGCGCACTTCTTCCCACACACCGATCGGTTGCGCCGGATCATGCTGCCACAGCATCTTCACCCGCCGCCCCCCCGCCGCCAGCGCCTTCAGGCTGGCGGCATAGGCGCCTTTCAGCACCACATCGCCGCCCTGATCACGCTTGCCAAACAGGCTCGCGTAACCTGAAACCACCACGCCATCCGTGACCTCCAGCCCCGCTTCCGGCCGGTGGTACTTGCGTTCCAGAACGCCAAATTCATCCATGTCCATTACCTCGCCGCCGCCTGCATGATGGCTTCGGCCCCCTGCGCCAGCAGAAAGGCCGCAACCCCGTAAACCCCAACCCAGATGCGCTTTTCCAACCGCTCCAGCACCGCATCAATCTGCGCCAGCCGCCGGTCCAGCGCGTTCCAGCGCTCTTCCATCACCCGCTCATGCGCATCAATCCGCGCCGACGCCACATCAAAACTGTCGTACAGAAAGCGCGAACCACTTTCCTTGCGTGGCGCTGTCATTCCTCTTCCGCCACCCGCGGCAGCCCCAGCAGCACCCGCTTTTCCGCCTCTGTCAGGAACGTCGCCGCCCCCACCCGCGCCCATTGCTGATCACGCTCCGCACTCAGCGCCGGCACCTGATCCAGGTCCACCCGCAGCTCCGCCATCTCGCCCGTAAAACCCGCAATCCAGTGCGACAGGTCCGCCATCACCTTTTGCGCCAACGGCAGCACCGTCAGCCGGTAAAACGCCCGGTTCGCCTCCTGATAATTCGCATAGGTCGCATCCCCCGGTATCCCGATCAGCATCGGCGGCACCCCGAAGGCAATCGCAATCTCCCGCGCTGCTGCCTCCTTGGTCTTCTGGAACTCCATGTCACTGGGCGAAAAGCCCATCGGCTTCCAGTCAAGCCCGCCTTCCAGCAGCATCGGACGCCCTGCGTTGCGCGCGCCTTGATGGTGGCTTTCCATCTCGCTCAGCAGCCGGTCATAC